>JAPSJX010000003.1 GCA_031178105.1 Agrococcus sp.
CGCCTGCGTCGCCTGGTCGAACGCGGTCGGGTCGGGCAGCTCGGCCAGCACCTTCCAGCCGAGCGGGCCGAAGCGGAAGCGCGCGTGCGCGGCCTCCGCGCCGGCCCGCGCGTCCCGCGCGAACGCCGTCGGCACCTCGCAGTAGCGCGGACCGTCGCCGCCCGCCGCGGTCCACGCCTCGATGAGCGAGGCGTCCGGGTCGGTCGCGAACAGGCCGTCGCCGAGCTCCCCGGCGAGCGCCGCGGCCTGCGGCCCACCGGCGGCGACGACGATCTCGGGCAGCGTCTCGGGCAGGTCGTAGACGCGCGCGTCCTGCAGCGTCAGGAACTTCCCGCGGTACGAGTGCGTGCCGCCCGACCACAGCAACCGGATGATCTCGAGCGCCTCGCGGAAGCGCCGGTGGCGGTCGCCGATCTCCGGCCATCCCTGCCCGACGATGCGCTCGCTCAGCCGCTCCCCCGCGCCCACGCCGAGCGTGAACCGGCCGTCGGAGATGATCTGCAGCGTCGCCGCGGCCTGGGCGATGATCGCCGGGTGGTAGCGGATCGACGGGCACGTCACGCCGGTCGCGAGCCGCAGCGTCTCGGTCCTCGCCGCGATCGCCGACAGGATCGCCCAGGCGAAGGAGGAGTGCTGGTGCTCGGGCAGCCACGGGTGGAAGTGGTCGCTGATCTCGACGAAGTCGAAGCCGGCGCGCTCGGCCTCCACCGCCCGCCTGATGAGCTCCTTGGGCGCGACGTCCTCGGCGAAGAGCTTGTATCCGATCTGCATGCACCGACGCTAGGAGCGCGACCTGGACGTGGGGTGGAGGCGTCAGGCGCCGGTCGTGGCGGTCCGGATCCGGTAGATGCTCGTCGTCGCCGCGATCCACAGCCAGCCGTCGTCGCCGAAGCAGAGGTTGGCGACCGTCTCGGGCACGGGCACGTGCGCGACGCGCTCGCCCGTCGGCGAGATCACGTGGACGCCGTCGCCGCTCGACGACCAGATGCGGCCCTCGACGTCGACGGCGATGCCGTCGGGGGTGCCGGCGTCCATGGCGAACAGCTGCCTGCCCTCGAGCGCGCGGGCGTCGGCGCCCTCGCCCTCGATCCGGTAGGCGCGGATGCTGTTCGGTGCGGGCGTCTCGTCCTCCTTCGCCGACTCGGTGACGTAGAGGGTGCCGAGGTCGGGACTGAACGCGATGCCGTTGGGACGCGCCATGTCGGTGACGACGGCGCGGATGCCGTCGGCCTCGCTCCACCGGAAGACGTAGCGGCCGTCGTACTCCTCGCGGCCCGGATGCCCCTCCTCGGGCTTCTCGATGCCGTAGGGCGGGTCGGTGAACCAGACGGACCCGTCGGGATGCACGGCGAGGTCGTTCGGCGAGTTGAGCCGGCGGTCGCCGAAGCGGTCGACGAGCACCCTCACCTCGCCGCCCTGCTCGAGCTCGATCGCGCGCCGGCCGTGCGAGCACTGCACGACGCCCCCGAGGCCGAGCGCACGGCCGTTCGTGTACTCGACGCCCACGCGATGCTCGCGCATGCTCCCGGACTCGTCGACCTCGAGGATGCGATCGCCGTGGATGTCGCTCCAGCGGAGCACCCGCGCGTCCGGCAGCCACAGCGGCCCCTCGCTCCACGACGCGCCCGTCGCCATCCGCTCGAGCGTCGCACCGGGCGCGAGCAGGTCGTGGTCGGATCCGTCTGCGTGCATGCCGCCGATGGAAGCACCCGCGCCTGCGCGGCGCCTGGGTAGCCTTGCCTCAGACCCCCGAGCCGTCCAGGAGGACCTCTGTGACCACCGCCAACATCGCCGTCGTCGGCCTCGCCGTGATGGGTTCGAACCTCGCGCGCAACCTCGCGTCCCGCGAGGGCAACACCGTCGCCGTCTACAACCGCACGACGCAGAAGACCGACGACCTCATCGCGGCGCACCCCGAGGCCGGGTTCGTCAAGGCCGCCACCATGCGGGAGCTCGCCGACTCGCTGCAGACCCCGCGCACCGCGATCATCATGGTCAAGGCGGGCCGGCCGACCGACGCCGTCATCGACGAGCTCGTCTCGGTGTTCGAGCCGGGCGACATCATCGTCGACGGCGGCAACGCGCTCTTCACCGACACCATCCGTCGCGAGGCGGCCGTGCGCGAGACCGGCATCCACTTCGTCGGCTGCGGCATCTCCGGCGGCGAGGAGGGCGCCCTCAACGGCCCGTCGCTCATGCCCGGCGGCACCGCGGAGTCGTACGAGACGCTCGGCCCGATCCTCACCGGCATCGCCGCGGTCGCCGAGGGCGAGCCGTGCGTGACGCACGTCGGCACCGACGGCGCCGGCCACTTCGTGAAGATGGTGCACAACGGCATCGAGTACGCCGACATGCAGCTCATCGCCGAGGCCTACGACCTCATCCGCCGCGGCACGGGCAAGACACCGGCCGAGATCGCCGACGTGTTCGAGGAGTGGAACCAGGGCGAGCTCGAGTCGTACCTCATCGAGATCACCGCAGAGGTGCTGCGCCAGGTCGACGCCGAGACCGGTCAGCCGCTCGTCGACGTGATCCTCGACGCCGCCGGCGCGAAGGGCACCGGCGCGTGGACCGTGCAGACCGCGCTCGACCTTGGCGTGCCCGTCTCGGGCATCGCCGAGGCCGTCTTCGCCCGCTCGCTGTCGTCGAGGCTCGCGCAGCGGGCCGCCGCGTCCGACCTCCCCGGGCCCTCGGACGCGTGGCAGGTGGACGACGCGGATGCCTTCGTCGAGGACGTGCGGAAGGCCCTGTTCGCCTCGAAGGTCGTCGCGTACTCGCAGGGCTTCGACGAGATCGTCGCTGCCGCCGAGGAGCACGGCTGGGACATCCGGAAGGGCGAGGTCGCGCGGATCTGGCGCGCGGGCTGCATCATCCGCGCCCGCTTCCTCAACGACATCACCGAGGCCTACGCGGCGGCGCCCGAGCTGCCGGCGCTCATCCTCGCGCCGTACTTCCGCGACGTGATGGCGCAGACGCACGAGGCGTGGCGCCGCGTCGTCATCGCGGCCGCGCAGGCGGGCATCCCCTCGCCGGCGTTCTCGTCGAGCCTCGCGTACTACGACGGCCTCCGCGCCGACCGGCTCCCCGCCGCGCTCGTGCAGGGGCAGCGCGACTTCTTCGGCGCGCACACCTACCGCCGCGTCGACAGGGACGGCACCTTCCACACGCAGTGGTCGGGCGACCGCACCGAGGTCGAGGCGGTCGACACGCACTGAGGCGAGCGCCTCGACGAGAGGGCCGGTGCGCGAGCGCCGGCCCTCTCGTCGATCCGACGCCGCTACTGCTGCAGCGTGTCGGCGTCGTCGGCCTGCGGCGCCCCGGCGACCTCGACGCGCTGCCGCGGCAGGGCGTGCGCGTGCTGCGACTGGAGGTGCTCGACGAGCAGCTCGCGCACGTGCGCGCGGAGGTCGAAGAGCGTGGGTCCGTCGGCCGCGGTCACGAGCACCCGAACGCGCACGAAGCCGCCCACGGCATCCGTCACCTGCAGCACCTGCGCGCGCCCGTCCCACAGGTCGGTCCCGGCCAGGATGCGCTCGAGCTCGACGCGCAGCGCGGCGACGGGCACGCGCCAGTCGACGTCCAGCTCGACCGCACCCATGACCTCGCTCGTGGTGCGGGTCCAGTTCTGGAAGGGCGTCGTCGTGAAGTGCGTCGAGGGCAGCACGAGGCGCCGGTCGTCCCAGAGGCGCACGACGACGTAGGTGAGCGTGATCTCCTCGATCGTGCCCCACTCGCCCTCGACCACCACGACGTCGTCCACGCGGATGGCGTCGGACGCGACGAGCTGGATGCCGGCGAAGACGTTGCCGAGCACCGACTGCGCCGCGAGGCCCGCGACGAGGGAGGCGACGCCGGCGGAGGCGAGGAGGCTCGTGCCCGCGACGCGGGCGGCCTCGAAGGTGAACAGCACGGCTCCGCAGGCGATGACGACCACGACGACGGCGAGCACGCGCCGGAGGATCTCGACCTGCGTGTGCACCTTCCGCGCGCGACGGTCGCCGTGCAGCGCGCCGTAGCGGGCCAGGATGCCGTCGCCCGCGACGCGCAGCAGCCGCACGAGCAGCCACGCGCCCGCGACGATCGCGAGGATGAGCAGCGTGTGGGCCAGGAACGACCCGCCCTCCTCGCCCATCGCGCGCTGCAGCCCCGAGGCGGACGAGGAGATCCCGAGCGCGACGACGAACGCGAGCGCCGCGACTGGCCATCGCAGCGGCTGGCGCACCTGGGCGAGGCGCCTCCGCGATCGGGTCGCGGCGGCCGCGCCGACGACGAGCACGAGGCTGGCGGCGATGGCGGCCGCAGCCGCGATCGCGATGGACACGCCCATCGGGGCGAGGACGTCGATCACAGGCACGTCGCTCCTCTCGATCACGAGCGGGTCACGCTATCGCACCGAGATGTCTGATATCCAGTCGCACGGTCGGCACCGGAGGCGGGGTCGGGTCACCGTCGCAGAGCGGCGCGCGCAGCGAGCCCGACCGCGAGCCACGCCGCTGCCGCGACCACGCCCGGCCACGGCAGGGTGAGCACGACGAGCGCGCACGCGGCGAGACCGGCCCATGGGAGCCAGGCGGGCAGCCACATCCGCCGCACGCCCGTGCGACGCATCCGGATCGCCGAGACGTGCGCGATCGCGTAGTAGGTGAGCACGCACGTCGACGAGACGGCGACGAGGCTACCGGCGGGCAGCAGCAGGGCGCCCGTGATCGCGACCGCGGCGGTGGCGAGCTCGGCGACCACCGGCGTGCTGGTGCGTGCGGCGATGCGGGAGAGCGGCCCCGGCAGGTCGCGGTTCCGCGCCATCGCGAGGCCCGTGCGGCTGAGCCCGGCGAGGATGCCCATGAGCGATCCGAGGCAGGCGAGCGCCCCGGCGCCGAGCACGACCGCGTGCAGCGCCGGCTCGCCGACGAGATCGGCGAGGGGGGTCGCAGATCGGGGCAGCCCGTCGCCGAGGCGCGCGCTGGTCGCCCAGCCCACCAGCGCGTAGAGCGCGAGCACGACCGCGAGCCCGACGACGATCGCGACGGGCAGCGTGCGCCGCGGCTCGCGCACCTCCTCGCCGAGGGTCGCCATCCGGGCATAGCCGGCGAACGCGAAGAAGAGCAGCCCGGCCGCCTGCAGCACGGCCAGCGGGCCGGCGGGCGGCTGGAGGCCGAACGGCGTCGACGCCGGCGCGAGCACCACCCCCGGAGCGCTGCTCGTCAGCGTCGCCGGGCCGCCCGCCGCAGCCCAGGCGAGCGCACCGACGACCACGACGAGCACGATCGCGACCACGCCGCTCGAGACCCAGGCGGTCACGCGCACGCCCAGCATGTTGAGGGCCGCGAGCACCGCGACCGCGATCGCCGCGACGATCGGCGCGCGCTCGGGCCACAGGTGCTGGCCGGCGATCACCGCGATCGCGGCGGCGGAGGCGCTCTTGCCGGTGAGGAACATCCAGCCGGCGGCGAAGCCGACGCGCTCGCCGACCTCGGCCCGCCCGTACGCGTAGGCGCCGCCCGAGACGGGGTGCTCCATCGCGAGCTGCGCGGTCGAGAGCGCGTTGAGCACCGCGATCGCCCCGGCGAGCACGACCGCGGCGGGCAGCAGCGGGCCCGCGAGCACCGAGGCGGGCGCCCAGACGAAGAAGAGGCCGGCGCCGATCATCGCGCCGAGCCCGATCGCGATCGCCCCGGGGATGCCGATCCGCCGCTCGAGCCGTGTCATGGGCGCGACGCTAGCGAGGCCCGGTGAACGCCGGGTGCCTCGCCGTCAGCGGCGCTCGAGCTCGACGAGCACCTCCGCGTGCGTCGTGTGCGGGAACATGTCGAAGACGCGCCCGCGGACCGGCTGGAGGCTCGGCATCGCCGCCAGGTCGCGCGCGAGGCTCGCCGGGTTGCAGCTCGAGTAGAGCACGCGTCGCACGGCGCTCGCCTCGAGCCGGCCCGCGAGGTCGCCGATCCCCCGCCTGGGCGGGTTCACGACGACGAGCTCGGGCGCGTCCGCGCCCTCGAGGTCGACGCCGGTCGCGTCGCCCACCGCGAACGAGGCGTCCACGCCGAGCTCTGTCGCCGTCTCGCGCGCCGCATCGATCGCCTCGGCCGTCACCTCGACGCCCGCGACGCGGCGGCCGGGCCGGGCCGCGTGGAGGGCGAAGCCGCCGACGCCGCAGTACAGGTCGAGCACGCTCGCGGGGTCGGCCTCGTCGATCCACGCGGTCGCCTGCCGGTAGAGCGACGCCGCGACCGGCGTGTTCGTCTGGAAGAAGCTGCGCGGCCGCAGCCGCAGCCCGATGCCGTTCACGCGCATCCGCAGCACCCCGGAGCCGGCGAGCAGCAGCTCCTCGTCGCCCTCGAGCACCGCCTTGTGCTCCGGCTGCAGGTTGACAGAGACGCTCGCGAGCGGCAGCCCGTCGAGCACGGCGAGGTGCTTGCGGATGCGCGGCACGGCCTCCGTCGAGCGCAGCACGAGGCGCAGGGCGAGCTCGCCGTCGGGCGAGGCCGTCAGGATGAGGTGCTTCAGCTCGCCGCGCCGGCTCGGCACGTCGTAGGGGGTGAGTCGCGCGGCTCGGACGAGCGCCTCGAGCGCCGGCATGGCGTCGACGATCGGCTGCTCGTGCAGCGGGCACGCGCGCAGGTCGATGCCTGAGCCGTCGGCGGCGAGGATGCCGAGCGTCGGCGCATCGACCGATCCCGCCACGGCCATCTTGGCCTTGTTCCGGAAGCCGCCCACCGGGCTCGTGTGCGGCGCATCCCACGGCATCGCCGGCAGCGTCGCCTCGACGGCCGCCTGCTGATCGGCCAGCTGGCGCTCGTACGGGGTCGCGAGCAGCGTGCACGAGCGGCAGCGCCAGGCGTCGAAGTACCCGCAGTCCAGCGCGACCGAGCGCTCCTCAGCGATCGGCATCGCTCGGCGAGGGCCCTCCCGCGTCCTCGATGCGCTCGACGAGGAACGCCGCGACGACCTCGGCGCGGAGCCGCTCGACCTGCCCCTCGAGCTGCTGCCGCTCGGCCGCGGTGCCGAGCAGCGCGTGCGCGCGCTCGAGCCGCTGGAGCCTCGCGCCCCACGCCTCCGCGCGGCGGCGCTCCTCGGCGTCGTCGGCGCTCTCGAGCAGGTACGCGATCTGCTCGTGGAGCATGGTGATGACGCCGCTGACGTCGCCGTGGTCGTCGGCGCTCCCCGCGGCGGGCGCCGGCAGGTCGGGCGCCGCTACGTCGGGCGCAGCATCGGCCGCGGGCTCGGGCACCGGTCGAGCACGGGGACGCACCTGCTTCACGAGGTCGCGCGCGAGCTCCGGATGCTGGCGCAGCCAGTCGACCGCGGCCGGGCCGTACTCCTTCGCGAGCCCTGGTGCCTCCTTGAGCACGAGGGCGAGCCATGGCGGGATGGGCATGGTCTCCTCCGGTCGTCCGGGGCGCCGCCGTCAGGCCGCGCCGTCGAAGAGGCTCGTGACCGAGCCGTCCTCGAACACCTCGGTGATCGCGCGGGCGAGCAGGGGCGCGATCGAGAGCACGTGCAGCTTGTCGAAGCGCTGGTCGTCCCGCAGCGGCAGCGTGTCGGTGACGACCACCTTGTCGATGGAGTCGGAGTTCAGCAGCTCCGGCGCCGGACCGGAGAAGATCGCGTGCGTCGCCGCGACCACGACGCTCGTGGCGCCGTTCTTCTTCAGCGCCTCGGCGGCCTTGACGATCGTGCGGCCGGTGTCGATCATGTCGTCGACGAGCAGGCAGACGCGGCCGTCCACGTCGCCGACGATCTCGTGCACCGACACCTGGTTGGGCACGAGCGGGTCGCGGCGCTTGTGGATGATGGCGAGCGGCGCCCCGAGCTTGTCGCTCCACACGTCCGCGACGCGCACGCGCCCCATGTCGGGCGAGACGACCGTGACCGTGTCGGGGTCGAGCGTCGAGCGGAAGTGCTCGAGCAGCACCGGCATCGCGAAGAGGTGGTCGAAGGGGCCGTCGAAGAAGCCCTGGATCTGCGACGCGTGGATGTCGATCGACATGATGCGGTCGGCGCCGGCGGTCCTGAAGAGGTCCGCGATCAGCCGGGCCGAGATGGGCTCGCGGCCGCGGCCCTTCTTGTCCTGCCGGGAGTACGGGTAGTAGGGCATGACGACGGTGATGCGCTTCGCGGACGCGCGCTTCAGCGCATCCACCATGATGAGCTGCTCCATGAGCCACTCGTTCACGGGGGCGCCGTACGACTGCATGATGAACGCGTCGGAGCCGCGCACGGAGCCCTCGTAGCGGGCGTAGATCTCGCCGTTCGAGAAGGTGCGGCTGTCGACGTCCATCAGGTCGGCACCCATCTCGGCCGCCACGGCCCTCGCGAGCGCCGGGTGCGACCTGCCGGTGGCGAGCACCAGGTGCTTGCGGTTCTTCGCGACGATCGATCCCACTCGGGTGCCTCCTAGGCCTCAGGTGCCTGCGTGTCCGCCGCCGCTGCCGCGTCGGCTGCCTTCGTCCCGGGGCGATTGGTCGCGACCCAGCCCGTCATGTTGCGCTGCGGTGCGACGGTGATCGCCAGCGCACCCGGCTCGACGTCCTTGCGGACGACCGTGCCTGCTCCAGTGTAGGCGCCGTCACCGATGGCGACGGGGGCGACGAAGACGTTGTGGCTGCCCGTGCGCACGTGCGAGCCGACCGTCGTGCGGTGCTTCGACTGGCCGTCGTAGTTCGCCGTGATGGTGCCCGCGCCGATGTTCGAGCCCTCGCCCACGACGGTGTCGCCGATGTACGAGAGGTGGGGCACCTTGCTGCCGGCGCCGATCTGGGTGTTCTTCGTCTCGACGAACGTGCCCACCTTGCCGTCGTCGCCGACGACGGAGTTGGGGCGCAGGTAGGCGAAGGGGCCGACGGATGCGCGTGCGCCGATGACCGAGAGCGTCGCGTCGGTGCGCTTGACGACCGCGTCCTCCCCCACCTCGGTGTCGACGAGCGTCGTGTCCGGGCCGACCGTGGCGCCGGCGGCGATCGCGGTGGCGCCGTGGAGCTGCGTGCCCGGGAGGATCGTGACGTCCTCGGCGAGCGTGACGTCGACGTCGATCCAGGTGGACGCGGGGTCGGTGATCGTGACGCCCGCCATCTGCCAGCGGCGGATGATGCGGTCGTTGAGCTCGTGCGCCGCCGCCGCGAGCTGGGTGCGGTCGTTGATGCCCCAGATCGCCCAGCTGTCACTCGCGGGCACGGCCTGGATGCGACCGCCGCTGGACTGCATGGCGAGCGCGGCGTCGGTGAGGTACATCTCGCCCTGCGCGTTGTCGCGCCCGATCGAGCGGAGGGCGGCCCGGAGCGCGGCCGCGTCGAACACGTAGATGCCGCCGTTGACCTCGTCGATCGCCCGCTCGGCGTCACTCGCGTCCTTCTGCTCGACGATGCGCACGAAGGCGCCCGCCTCGTCGCGCACGATCCGGCCGAGCCCGGTGGGGTCGCCGAGGTGCGCCGACAGGAGCGTCATCTGGTTGCCCTCGCGCTCGTGGCGCTCGACGAGCGAGCGGAGCGTGTCGGCGTCGATGAGCGGCACGTCGCCCGAGAGCACGACGACGTGGCCCTCGAAGTCGGCGATCGCGTCGAGGCCCTGCTCGACGGCACGGCCGGTGCCGGGCACGTCGTCCTGGTCGGCGATGCGCACGTGCGGGGCGAACTCGAGCACCGCCTCCGCCATCCGGTCGCGCTCGTGCCGGACGACCGCCACGATCGCCTCGGGGTGCAGCTCGCCCGCGGTGCGCAGCACGTGGGCGATGAGCGGCTTGCCGGCCAGCGGGTGCAACGGCTTGGGGGTGCGGCTCTTCATGCGCGTCCCGGCGCCTGCGGCGAGGACGATGACGGCGATCGAGGGCACGGGGTCTCCCATCGGTGTGCGGTGATGCGGGTTCAGGGTATCGGCGCCGAGCGGCGGCGCTCGCGACCGCGCTCGCGACAGCCGCGGCGCAGTACCCTGATGGCTGCGATCCGCCATGGTGTAACGGCAGCACAGCGGCCTTTGGAGCCGTTTGTCCAGGTTCGAATCCTGGTGGCGGAGCACGCTGCGCGGCGCACCAGCCGCGGCGCCGACGCCAGCGACCCTCGCGCCGCCCCCCCGTCGAGGGTCTGCGTCCGAGTTGCCCTGAGCTCGGACGCAGACCCTCAACTGCGCGAGCGCTTCGGCGGGCCCGTTCAGGGTTCGCGTCCGAGTCGGCATCGACTCCGACGCAGACCGTCGACGGGCTGCAGGGAGCCGCCCGACCGGGTGCCGGCCGATGCGAGGATGAGGGCATGACCGACGACGTCGACCGCATCATGGCGCAATGGATGCGCGTGCGCCCGGATGCGGACGTGTCGCCCCTCGCGGTGCTGAGCCGCATGACGCGCATCTCGCGCCAGCTCGGCCGGGTGCGCGCGGAGGCCTTCCAGCTGGCCGGGCTCGAGCCGTGGCAGTGGGACGTGCTCGCCGCGCTCCGCCGCGCCGACGGGCCGCTGAGCCCGAAGGACCTCATCGCGCAGACGATGGTGACGAGCGGCACGATGACGAACCGCATCGACAACCTCGTCGCGTCCGGCCTGGTCGAGCGCGTGGACGGCTCCGCCGACCGTCGGGTGCGGCTCGTCGGGCTGACCGACGAGGGCATCGACCGCGTCGACGTGGCGCTCGACGCACTGCTGGACTCGGAGCGGCGGCTGCTGCGCTCGATCCCCGCCGACGACCAGGCGCGGCTCGCGGAGCTGCTGCGCGTGCTCGCCGACGCGATGCTCTGACCCCCGAACGCCGAACTTCCCCGAACCGCGGGTTCTCGCCTCGAGAACCCGCGGTTCGGGGAAGCTCGGCGGATCAGTAGCGGTAGTGCTCGGGCTTGAACGGGCCCTCGGGGCGCACGCCGATGTAGGCGGCCTGCTCCGGGCTCAGCGTCGTGAGGCGAGCGCCGAGCGCGTCGAGGTGGAGGCGGGCGACCTCCTCGTCGAGCACCTTCGGGAGGCGGAAGACGCCGAGCTCGTAGTCCTTCGTCGCGAGCTCGATCTGCGCGAGCACCTGGTTCGAGAACGAGTTCGACATCACGAACGAGGGGTGACCGGTCGCGTTGCCGAGGTTCATGAGCCGGCCCTCCGACAGGACGAGGATCGAGCGGCCCGACGGCATCCGCCACTCGTGCACCTGCGGCTTGATCTCGACGCGCTCGGCACCCGAGCGCTCGAGCGCGGCGATGTCGATCTCGTTGTCGAAGTGGCCAACGTTCGCGACGATCGCGAGGTGCTTCATGCCCTGCAGGTGCTCGAGCGTGATGACGTGCTCGTTGCCGGTCGTGGTGACCCAGATGTCGACCTCGTCGAGGCAGTCCTCGACGCGCGCGACGCGGAAGCCGTCCATCGCCGCCTGCAGCGCGCAGATCGGGTCGACCTCGCTCACGATGACGCGAGCGCCCTGGCCCTTCAGGGCCTCCGCGGCGCCCTTGCCGACGTCGCCGTAGCCGACGACGAACGCCGTCTTGCCGCCGATCAGCACGTCGGTCGCCCGGTTGAGGCCGTCCGGGAGCGAGTGACGGATGCCGTACCGGTTGTCGAACTTCGACTTCGTCACCGAGTCGTTGACGTTGATCGCGGGGAACAGCAGCCGCCCGTCGGCGAAGAGCTGCTCGAGGCGGTGCACGCCGGTCGTGGTCTCCTCTGTGACGCCGCGCAGCTGCTCGGCGATGCGCGTCCAGCGCTGCGGGTCCTCGGCGAGGGTCGCGGCGATGAGCGCGTCGATCACGCGCAGCTCGTCGGGGGCGCCGTCGGGCGTGACGGGCGCGCTGCCCGCGAGCTCGGCGTCGCGGCCGCGGTGCACGAGCATGGTCGCGTCGCCGCCGTCGTCCAGGATGAGCGTCGGCCCCTGCGGGAAGTCGAAGATGCGGGTCGTGCAGGCCCAGTACTCCTCGAGCGTCTCACCCTTCCAGGCGAACACGGGCACGCCCGCGGGCGCCTCCGGGGTGCCGGCGCCGACGACGATGGCCGCTGCCGCCTCGTCCTGGGTGGAGAAGATGTTGCAGCTCGCCCAGCGCACGTCGGCGCCGAGCGCGACGAGCGTCTCGATGAGCACCGCCGTCTGCACCGTCATGTGCAGGCTGCCGGCGATGCGCTGGCCGGCGAGCGGCTGCTCGTCGGCGTAGCGGCGGCGCAGCTCCATGAGCCCCGGCATCTCGTGCTCGGCGAGGCGGATCTGGTGGCGGCCGGCCTCGGCGAGGCTGAGGTCGCGGACGCGGTGCTCGAGGGCGCGGGCGGCGATATCGGTCATGCCACCCATCCTCCCACCCCACCCCCTCCCCGTCCGGCAGTGGTCACCAAGTGCAGCTTCCGCCGCCATTCACCCGCCAATCGTGCCCACTGCTCCGCTCCGCCCGGTCGGCTGGCCGAGCGACGGGGCTGCCGCTGTCCACAGGGGCGGCTCCCGGCGCGGCGGGGACATCCCGCGGCGCCGCAGCATGCCGCCATGGATGCGCTCCCATGGTCGGTGTCCGTCGGTGACGCGCTCGCGGCTGGGGCGACCCGCGCGTCGCTGCGGCGCGTCGCGCTCGCGGCCCCCGCGTGGGGCTCCCGCGTCGATGCGGAGGCTGCTGCCGCCGACGCGCGCACCGCGATGCTCGCAGCGCTGCGGGCCATCCAGCGGGACGATCAGTTCTGCTCCCACACCACTGCTGCGCGCGCGCACGGGATGCCGCTGCCGCAGCGCCTCGACGACGACCCGATCCACATCGCGTCGCCCACGGGCACCGGACGGATGCGTCGTCCGGGGGTGACCGGGCACCGGCTGAAGTCCCGGACCGTCACGATCGACGGCGTCCGGGTCGAGTCGCGCGAGGACACGTTCGTGCACCTCGCGACGATCCTCGACCAGACCGAGCTCACGATCGTCGCGGACTGGCTCGTCTCACCCCGACGCAGCGCCCCGTTGACCATCGGAGCGCTCGTCACCCACTGCCGCCGCTATACGGGGGCGCGCGGCATCCCGACCGCGCTCGCGGCGCTCGCCGAGGCACAGGTCGGCGCCGAGTCACCGCGCGAGACCGAGTCGCGGCTGCTCATGCTGCATCTGGGCGCCCCGCCCATGCTGCTGAACTTCAACGTCTACGACGAGCAGCGGCGCTTCCTCTTCCGGCTCGACGGCGGATGGCCGCAGCTCCGAGCCGGGTGGGAGTACGACGGCCGCGGCCACCATCAGGACCCCGCACAGGCCGCCCGCGACCTGGACCGGCTGGACCGCGCCGCCGAGCTCGGCTGGCGGGTCCGGCGCTTCGGCACCATCCACTTCCAGCGCGCCGGGGTGCCCGAGTTCGAGGCATTCGTGGCGGAGGTGCGTGCCCGCCAGGCCGCCCTCGACCGCGGCAGCCCGCCCGCGCGACTCGGCTACTGGTCGCTCGCCGAGCGCGGTGCCCTGCTCCAGCGGTGACAGTGGTCACCATCTCCGGTCTCGCCCGGGTCGGGATTGCACATCGTGACCACTGCCAGACCCGCGGGCGGGTCAGGCGGCGGGGAGCGCTCGCACGTACTCCTCGAGCATCGCGAACTGGTCGCGCGGCTCGAAGCCCGTCGCCTCCAGCTTCGCGAGCCGCATCGCGCTGTGGCGCGGCCTCGGCGCGACGCCGGTCCTCGACGCGAAGTACTCCTCGGTCGACACGGGGGCGACGCTCGCGGCGTCGCGGCCGACGAGCTCGAACACGCGCCGCGCGATCGTCGCCCAGCTCACCGCCTCGCCGCCGTTCGACACGTTGTACAGGCCGTGCGGGGCCCCGGTCCGGAGCAGGTGGTCGATGGCGCGCGAGAGCTCGCTGGCGAAGGTGAGCCTGCCGACCTGGTCGTCGACGACCTGCGGCTCCACGCCGCGCCGCGCGAGCGACGCCATCGTCGAGACGAAGTTCGACCCCTCCCCCACGACCCACGAGGTGCGCACGATGTAGTGCTTCGGCGCCGCGGCGACAGCGAGGTCGCCCGCGGCCTTCGTCTGCGCGTACACGCCGAGCGGTCCGAGCGGATCCTGCTCGTCGCGCTCGCCCTCGCGGTCGTCGAAGACGTAGTCGCTCGAGACGTGCACGAGGGTGAGCCGGTGCTGCGCCGCGATCGAGGCGAGCCTCGCGGGGCCCGAGGCGTTGACCGCCCACGCCTGGCGCCGGCCGTCCTCGGTCTCGGCGGCGTCGACGGCCGTGTAGCCGGCGGCGTTCACCACCGTGTCGTAGGACGACCAGCGGATGCCGTCGAGCGTCTCGGGGCGCGCGAGGTCGACGCGGTCGCGGCCCGCGTAGTCGACGTCGCGCCGGTCGGCCCACTGCGCGCGCAGCGCGACGCCGAGCTGCCCGTTCGCGCCCAGCACGAGCGTGCGCCGGGGCGGCATGGGCGTGACGTCGGCGAGCAGCGGGTGCGCGCGGTCCTTGTCGCTCAGCTCCGCCTCGTCGAGCGGGATCGGCCACGCGATGGCGGCGGTCGGGTCGGCGAGGTTCAAGAACGTGTACTCGCCCTGCGCATCCGCCGACCAGTGGTCGTTGACGAGGTAGGAGTACGCGGTGTCGACCTCGAGCGCCTGGAACGCGTTGCCCACGCCGCGGGGCACGAAGACCGCGATCGACGGGTCGATCTCGATGCTGAAGGTGGCGCCGAACGACGGCCCCTCGCGCAGGTCGACCCAGGCGCCGAAGACGCGGCCGGAGGCGACCGAGATGTACTTGTCCCACGGCTCGGCGTGGATGCCGCGGGTGACGCCGGCCGCCGCGTTGAACGAGATGTTGTTCTGCACCGGCCCGAAGTCGGGCAGCCCGAGCTCGAGCTGCTTCTCGCGCTGCCAGTTCTCCTTGAACCAGCCGCGGTTGTCGCCGTGGACGGGCAGGTCGATCACGAGGAAGCCCGGGATCGGGGTCTCGCGCACCGCGAGCTGCTTGCCCGTCTGCATGGGGGTCGTCGTCACCTGCGCGACCTCAGTGCCCGGCCTGGGCGTACTTCGCCTCGGCCTCGGCCTTCTGGGTGCGCCACCACGCCTCGTTCTCGCGGTACCACTCGATCGTGTCGGCGAGACCGGCCTCGAAGTCGGTGAACGCGGGCTCCCACTCGAGCTCGTCGCGCAGCTTGCTCGCGTCGATCGCGTAGCGCAGGTCGTGGCCCGCGCGGTCCTTCACGTGGTCGAACGCGTCGGGCTGCTGCCCCATGAGGCGCAGGATCGCCTGCACGACCTCGAGGTTGTTCTTCTCGCCGTCGGCGCCGATCAGGTAGGTCTCGCCCGTGCGACCGCGCTCGAGGATGCGCAGCACGGCGCTCGAGTGGTCGTCGGCGTGGATCCAGTCGCGCACGTTCTCGCCGGCGCCGTAGAGGCGGGGGCGCACGCCGTCGATCACGTTCGTGATCTGGCGCGGGATGAACTTCTCGACGTGCTGGCGCGGGCCGTAGTTGTTCGAGCAGTTCGAGATCGTCGCCTCGAGGCCGAAGGAGCGCACCCACGCGCGCACGAGCAGGTCGGAGCCGGCCTTCGTCGACGAGTAGGGGCTCGAGGGGTTGTAGGGCGTCTCAGGGGTGAACTTCGCGGGGTCGTCGAGCTCGAGGTCGCCGTAGACCTCGTCGGTCGAGATGTGGTGGAAGCGCGTCCCGCTGCGGCGCGCAGCCTCGAGGAGCGTGAAGGTGCCGATGAGGTTCGTGTGCACGAACGGCGCGGGGTCGTGCAACGAGTTGTCGTTGTGCGACTCGGCCGCGTAGTGCACGACGGCGTCGGCGTCGGCGACGAGGGGGTCGACGACCTCCGGGTCGGCGATGTCGCCGACGACGAGCTGCACGCGGTCCTCGGGCAGGCCCGCGAGGGTCGCGCGGTCGCCGGCGTAGGTGAGCTTGTCGAGCACCACCACGTCGTGGTCGGTGTTGGCGACGACGTAGTGGACGAAGTTCGAGCCGATGAACCCGGCGCCGCCGGTGACGAGGAGCTTGCTCATGGTCTCCAGCGTACTGGGCGCCGGGCGGGCGCCCGGGCGGCGCTCAGGTGCGGATGAGCGCGAGCACCTCGTCGCGGATCGCCACCATCGTCGGCTGCCGCTCGGCCTCGGCGTTGAGCCGCAGGAGCGGCTCGGTGTTCGACGGGCGCACCGAGAACCACCATGCGCCATCCGGCGCGGTGACCGTCAGGCCGTCCATCTCGTCGAACTCGCCGCGTCCGGTGAACGCCTCGACCACGCGCGTGTAGGCGGCGGGCACGTCGGCGACCGTCGAGTTGATCTCGCCCGAGGCGACGTAGGGCGTGTAGCGCGCGGCGAGCCGCGACATGGGCTCGTCCTCGGCGCCGAGCGTCGCGAGCACGTGCATCGCCGCGAGCATGCCGTTGTCGGCGCCCCAGAAGTCGCGGAAGTAGTAGTGCGCGGAGTGCTCGCCGCCGAAGACGGCACCGGTCTCCGCCATCCGGTCCTTGATCAGCGAGTGGCCGACGCGCGTGCGCACGGGTGTGGCGCCTGCGGCCCGGATCACCTCGGGCACCGAGCGGCTCGTGATGAGGTTGTGGATCACGACGACGTCCTGCTCCCCCTCGGCCTGCACGCGGCGGATCTCGCGCTCGGCGACGATCGCGGCGACCGCGGAGGGCGACACGGCGCCGCCCTGCTCGTCGATGACGAAGCAGCGGTCGGCGTCGCCGTCGAAGGCGAGCCCGAGGTCCGCGCCGTGCTCGACGACGGCGGCCTGCAGGTCCACGAGGTTCTTGGGGTCGAGCGGGTTCGCCTCGTGGTTCGGGAACGTGCCGTCGAGCTCGAAGTACATCGGCACGATCTCGACCGGCAGCGCGCCGAGACCGGCGGCGTCGCCGAGCACGGCGGGCACGGTCATGCCGCCCATGCCGTTGGCCGCATCCACCACGACCTTGAGCGGGCGGATGGACGTGAGGTCGACGAGCGAGCGCAGGTGCGCGGCGTAGTCAGCGAGCACGTCGAGCTCGCGCAGGGCGCCAGGCTCCCCGGCCGCCGGCAGGCCCTCGTCGAGGTAGCGCTGGGCGCCGTCGCGGATGGCGGCGAGCCCGGTGTCGAGGCTGACGCCGCGCGCACCGGCGCGCGAGAACTTGATCCCGTTCCAGGCCGCCGGGTTGTGGGATGCGGTGAACATCATGGCGGGAGCGTCGAGCGAGCCGGACGCGAAGTAGGTGCCGTCGGTCGAGCAGAGCCCGATGGCGATGACGTCCGCGCCGCGCGCCCTCACACCCTCCGCCGCGGCTGCGGCGAGGGCCGGCGACGACGGCCGCATGTCGTGGCCGATGACGATCGGCGCGGCGGTGCCCACCTCGTCGGCGAACGCGGCACCGAGGGCGCGCACGACCTCCTCGGTCAGCTGCCCGTCGACGAGGCCTCGCACGTCGTACGCCTTCACGATGTCGGTCAGCGCCATGGTTCCTCTTCGGGTCATCGGGGTGGTGGGTCGCCTAGCGCGACGCGCGGTCGGGCTCGTGGCGCACGACCTGCCAGCCGGTGGGCCCGGTGGCGCGGTCGGCGTGCGGATCGCACAGGTCGTAGCTGCCCTCGATCGCGCCTCGCCGGCTGGCCGGCTGCAGCGGGCCGACCACGAGCAGCTGCGCCGCGTAGTCGACGGTGACGGTGCGGTCGGCGTACCGGCGGCACCCGGGCCGAGAGCACATCGCGTCGTCCATCCGCTCCAGGGTAGCGGCGACCGGGCGCCGGGGCCGCGCGCCGGGCGGCACGTAGGATGTCGCCATGCACGCGCGCCAGCACTCCCGCGGCTCCCGCCACGGGCGCGAGATGCGCTCGTCGGTCGCCGGCCCGGTGCTGCCGTTCCTCTCGTCGCGCGAGACGCGCTTCGAGGACATCGCAGCGGATGCCGCGGACTACGTGATGTCGCTGTGGCCGGCGGAGCTCGGGGACGTGCTCTTCCAGTGGGCGGACATGCCGCCGCGGTCGATCGCCGACCGCATCGACGAGGTGCCGGAGTGGGCGGTCGATGCCGCGCAGCGCACGATCACGATCTACCGGCTGCCGCTGCAGCGCCTGCCGCGCGTGCACATCGATGACCCCTGGCACCGCCAGGTGGCGATCGAGGGCGCCGTCTTCCGGGCGGCGGCGGAGCTCATCGGGCGGGACCCGTGGGAGGTCGCGCCGGATCGCTGGCGGCACCACTGAGTCCGCCGGTCCCGGCTCGCGCGCCGCGCGCGACGAGCGGCGCGGGTCGCGGCCTCCGTGTCAGTGCACGACCCGCACGCCCTCGGCCGCCGGACCCTGCGGGCTCGCAGTGAAGCCGCCCACCTCGCTGTCGCTGCGGTAGCCCACCCCGATGACGAGGCCGTCGCCGGTCACCTCGACCGCGCCCGCGTCGACGCGCCGCGCGATGCTGCCGCCCGCAGCGATCGCCACGTCCTCGCCGTCGATCGTCACCCGCTGCTCGTCCTCGGCCGTGCTGACGATGTGGAGCGTCGCCTCCGGCCCTGCGGGCACCGGGATGGCGGAGGTGCCCGACCGCGGCTGGCCGCCTGCGACCCAGTCGAAGTCCAGCCCCTGCGCCGACGTCACGACGGTGCGCGCGCCCGCGACGACCGGCGCGTCCGACGAGACCCGGATGGCGTAGGTGCCGGCCTGCAGCTCGCCGAGCGGGAAGTCGGTGACGACGCCGGCCTCGAGTCGGCCCTCCGACTCGAGGCGCGAGCCGTCGCCGGACTGGAACACGAGCCGCAGCGCACCGCCGGTCGGCGAGAGCACGCGCAGGACGGGCTCGGTGTCGTCGAAGTCGGCCTGCGTCTCGAGGCCGGATGGCTCATCGACCCGCACCCCGGGCAGCACGGCCGCGGTGCCGGCGACGACGGGGTCGACGACGTCGAAGCCGCCGCGCTCGAGCCCGCGCGTGGTCGTCTGCTGCAGGTGCGCGGTGACGGGCGCACCGGTCGAGGCGACGCGCACGACGGCGTCGGCGACCCCCGGCGCCACCGCCGCGAGGTCGAGCACCGTCTGCGTGCCCGGCGCGACCGCGAGCCCCGTCGATCCGACCGACTCGATCGCACCCTCGGACCCGTAGACCGTCACGTCGACGCTCGCCCCCACCTCGGATGCGTTGGCGATCGTGAGCGCGGTCTGCCTGCCCGTGCGGGTGGAGCCGCCGACCAGCCACTGCTCGAGCCGGGTCTCGGCGCACTCGCTCGCGGCGAACCCGCTGGCCGCGTCGACGTCGACGTCGAGCGACTGCGCCGCCGACAGCGTCGAGTCCTCGCCGCGCTGGACCACGGCCTCGCCCCCGCTCAACCCCTCGGACGACGGCACGACGAGCCGCGACCGGGAGACGTCACCGCCGAGCGAGCCGACGGCGACGCCGGCATCGGCGATGCCGGCGATCGCGAGCGCGTCCTCGCCGTCGGACGTGCCCACGCGCAGCGCGGGCCCCGCGCACACGCGCGACTGGAGCGGCGAGGCGGGCTGCACGAGCGTGGCGGGCGCGGTGGTCGCGAGCCGCGCGTCGTCGGGCAGCGCGGTCGCGGCCAGCACGGCGCCGAGGCCGAGCGACACGGCGACGAGACCGGCGGCGGCACGGGCGCTCCAGCGCGCGAGCCCGCGCCGGTCCACGCGACGCTCGGCCTCGGCGGCATCGTTCGCGGCGGCCTCGCGATCGGTGAGCGCGACGTCCCTCGCGATGTCGCCGTCGGCCGGGGCATCCCGCGCCTCCGCCTCGACCGCGAGCTCCGCGGCGGTCGGCTCGTGCTCGCCCGGCGGCTCCTCGTCGGCGATCGGCGACGGATCGTCGAACTCCTGCGAGTCGTCGAGCGGGCCCCCGTCTCGATCGGTCATCGCCACTCCTCCGCTCCCACGAGTCGCTTCGTGCGCACGCGCGCGCCTCGGCGCAGGGACGGCAGCGCCGTGACGACGGCCCCCGCGAGCGCGACGAGCTGCCCGAGCAGCAGCCAGCCCGCCCACGCGGGGCGCTCGACCGGCGGCGCCGGCACGGCCTCGAGGCGCTGCCACAGCAACCCGGCCTCGGTCTGGCCGATGGCCTGCAGGTCGCCGCGCGCGTCGAGCGATCGCTGGGCGCGATCGTGCAGGCCTGCGGCGCCTTCGCGCTCCAGCTCGAGCAGCACGAAGCGCACGCCCTGCGCGTCGAGCAGCGCGTCCACGTCGGCGTCACCGCCCGAGGCGAGGTCGACCGCCGCCTGCGCCAGCTCGGTGTCGAGGCTGCCGGGCGCGTCGCGCACGAGCTCGCCGGTGGCGATGTCGTCGAGCGTGGTGCCGAGCCCGCGCTCGAGGTCGACGCCGAGCTCGCCCTCTGCGAGCGGATGCAGCACGAGCGTGCCGACGCGCGGGTCGACCGCGGTCGCCGCCTCGACGAACGCGGGCATGCGACGCTCCGGCGCCGCGGTGACGACGGCGGGCGCCAGGAAGCTCGAGGCGATGACGGGCACCGCGGCGACCACCGCCGCGACGCCGACGAGTCCGCCGGGCACGGCCGCGCGACGGTCGTCGACGTCGGCGGCGGTGACGGCGAGCGCGATGAGCGACGCCAGCACGAGCGAGGCGCCGGAGCCCGCCCAGACGGTCACCGGCTCGCCCTCGAGGCTCGTGAGCGCGAGCCGGGATGCGCCGATCGACGTCGCGTAGCCGGCGAGCAGCAGCAGCACCCACGGCCAGGCGCGGCCGGGCCGCAGCACGACGCCGGCGAGGGCGGCGAGCGCGAGCGGGAGGAGCAGCGCGAGCGCGAACCAGCGCGCGTCGAGGTCGGGCGAGATCATCGCGACGACGCCCTCGAGGCTCGAGAGCGCGCCGTCCGGCGAGAGCAGCGCCGCCTCGATCGCCGTCGGCGGCTCGGACGGCCGCGGCTGGCCGGGATCGGCGAGCGCGGCGAGCGGGGCACCGGCCGTCCAGCGCGCGACGACGACGGGACCCATGAGGGCGAGCGCCGGCACGATCGCGACGAGCGGGCGCAGCGGCGCGCGCCAGCCGACGCCGATGCCGATGACGGCGAGCAGCAGCATCGCCGGCAGCAGCACCGGGGCGGCCGCGACGACGATCGCGAGCGGGATGGCTGCGGCGCCCGAGGCACGCCAGGACCGGTGCGCGAGCAGCATGCCGGCCGCCGCGAGCGGGAGCGCGAGGTGCGCGAGCACCGCGCCGAGGCGGCCGTCGACGATGGCTGCGAGCAGCGTGGGCGACAGCGACCAGACGGCTGCCGACACGGCCGGCGCCCAGCGCGATGCCGTCATCCGCCGCACCGCGACGTAGGCGGTGACCGCGGCGATCGCGGGCGCCAGGAGGAGCAGGAGCACGATGGCCGTCGAGGGCTCCCACGGCGTGAGCGAGCCGAGCAGCGCGAGCAGGACGACGAACGGATCCGCGGGCCCCTGCACCTGGCCCAGCGCGTCGCGCGGACCGGCGAGCGCGTTCTCCCACAGCCCGCCGAGCGAGCCGGAGAGCGGCAGGAGCGCGCCACCGGTCGCCGCCGCGGCGCCCAGCAGCTGCGGCGACAGGACGACGCCGACGATGAGCGCCGCCCCTGCGACCCACAGTCCGGCGCCCTCGACGAAGCCGACGCGCTCGTCCGCCACCTCGTGCATCCGCTCCGGGTCGCCGACCGCCCGTCGGTGCGAGCGGACCGTGCGCCACGACGCGCGCAGCGGCCGCAGCGACGCCCAGCTCGCCGCGCGGGCTCGGGCGATGCGGCGCCGGGCGCGGCCGGTCGAGCCGACGGCGACGAGCGTCGCGAGCGTGGCCTGCCACTCCGCGACCACGGCAGCAGGCCGCTTCGCGAGCAGGTGCCCGACGGAGCGGACGACCGCGAGCGGGAGCAGCAGCAGCCAGTGCGCGACGAGGGCGAACGGGTTCGCGTAGGCGAGCCGACGATGCAGCTGCGCGCGACGCGCGATCGCGACGCGACCGGCGTCGCTCACCACGCGGGCCGCGAAGTGCTCCGGTCCGCCGGCCCGGCGCACGCGCGCCCGCGGCTCGACGGCGACGCGGTGCCCGGCGAGGCGGGCCCGCACGCCGAGGTCGAGCCCAGCGTCGATCGAGCGCAGCGCGGGGTCGAAGCCGCCCAGGGAGGCGAAGGCGTCGCGGCGCACGAGCACGCCGGTCTCGGCGACGCCGATGCGGTCGGAGTCGTCGTCGTGCTGGCCCTGGTCGAGCTCGCCCTCGTGGAGCAGCAGGCTGCGCCCGAACGGCGTCATCGACTGCCCGAACTCCGCGAACCGGTCGGGCTCGTCGGCGCGCATGACCTTCGGGCCGACGACGGCGACGCTCGGGTGGGCCTCGGCGTGCGCGAGCAGCGCCTCGAGCGCACGCGGGTGCGGCGCCGCGTCGTGCGCGAGGAGCCACAGCCAGTCGCCGTCCTCCGCAGGCGGCAGCGTCGCCACCCCCTTGGCGATCAGCGCGCCGTACGCCAGGCGCTGCGTCACGACGACGCTGGTCGCCCGCGACGCCTCGAGGTGCGCGCGCGAGTCGTCGCGCGATGCTCCGTCGACCGCCACGAGACGGTCGATCGACGCGGTCTGCGCGTCGACCGCCGCGAGGGTCGCCGGCAGGTACGCGGCGCCATTGCTGGCCGCGAGCACGGCGAAGACCCTCGGATGCACCCGGCAAGGCTAGGCGGGAACTCGGCCGTCGCGCGGGTTGTCGGCGGTGTGCCGCCCGATCGGCGCTCGGCCGGCCGCGCTCAGGCCCCGCCGGGCCGGACGGCGCGCCGCACCGCGCTGACGGCGCGGAACGCGGGGTGGTCACGCATGAGCCGCAGCCTCGTCTCGGCCTCGTCGCGCGCTGCCGCCGCCCTGGCCGCCTGCTCGCGTGCATCGGCGAGCTGGCCCTCGAGCGCCCGGCGCGCGGGCGCGCCCGCCTCGAGGCCCGCGAGCCAGGCCTCCTCGCGCTCGGCGGCGATCCGCTCCGCGAGGCCCGGGATGCCGACGAGCGTCTCGCGCTCGAGCCGCAACCGGTAGAGCTCGGTGTTGCGGGCGTCGAGCTCCTCGCGGAGCGCGACGATGTCGTCCTGCGCGACCTGGTCGAGCGGGGCGAGCAGCGCGGCCAGCGCGCGCAGCTCCTGGATCTCGCCGGTCGAGAACGGCTCGTCGGCCGCGTCGTCGAGCGCCGCGGCGAAGCGCGCGGGCAGCAGCGGCTCGAGCCGCTCGAGCTGCGCCAGGAGCGACGCGTCCTCGCGGAATCCCTCCGCGCGCAGCTCCTGGTCCGTGGGCATCCGCCTGGCGAGGAACGGCAGCAGCAGGTCGGCCCGGAGCCGCCGCCAGTCGCGCATCCCGTGGTGGTTCGCGCTGGGGCGGAGGTCCGGGTTCTGCTCGTACGCGCGTCCCATGTTCTCGGTCTTGCGCTCCACCTGCGACGACGAGCGCCACGGCAGGTGCAGCACCTCGAGGGCCGCCTCGGCGGGCGGCTCGCCCCGCTGCTCGATCGAGACGAAGTGGTTGCCGTGCGCGACCTCGACGTCGGCGGTGCCGACGTGGATCGCGTTCGGGGTCGGATGCGCGTGCACGCCGGCCGCCCGAAGCGCCTCGATCGTGCGCTCGTCGCGCCGCACGAGCCGGCGGAGGCCGGAGCCGCGCCGAGCGATCGGCCCGACCAGGTTGACGACCGGGACGGTGAAGGCGCCGATGTCGCGCGGCGTGCGAGCGAGCGCCTCGGCGACGGTGAGCGCGGGATCGACCGCGCGCACGAACTCGTCGGCGTCGCCGTTGATCACCCAGTCCGCGCCGTGCTCCTCGAACGCGAGCCGGGCCATCCGCGTCACGACCTGCGCCTGCTGCTTGCGGTGCTCGGGGTCGTCGAAGACGGTGACCGCCGCGATGGCGGCGTACTCGGCGAGGATCTCCCTCGTGCCGTCGACCGAGGCGTTGTCCGTCACGAGGATGCGATCGATCCCCTGGGCGAGGTGGTGCTCGATCGTCGCGGCGATGATGTCCGCCTCGTCGCGCACCATCATGGTCATCACGACGGTCATGGGCTGAGCCTACCGGTGGGTGAGCGTCGCTCAGCGACTGCCGCGTCGACGATCCGGATCAGTCGAGGACGCGGGTCAGGCGAGCTTGCGGAGCTTGCGTCGCTCGCGCTCGGAGAGGCCGCCCCAGATGCCGAAGCGCTCGTCGTTCTCGAGCGCGTACTCGAGGCACTGCTGCCGCACGTCGCAGGACTCGCAGATGCGCTTCGCGTCGCGGGTCGAGCCGCCCTTCTCGGGGAAGAACGCCTCCGGGTCGGTCTCGGCGCACAGCGCGTCGGCCTGCCAGCCGAGCGGCTGGTCGTCGACCTCGCTGCGGACACCGGGGACGCCCAGCACGACCGGGTCGACGAACCAGTCGCCCGGAACCCCTCGGCGCAGCCCGCGATCGTCGATGGCCTGCACTGCTGTCGCGCTGCGCTGCATTCCCTCTCGCACGGCGATCCCCCCGGGTCGTGCAGGACCCCGGCCGGGCCTGCGCTGACCCAATTACACCGGTGTAGTTCGCCTCGCGTCAAGTCGGAGATCCTAGGTGTGTCGCGCCCCGTCGCCCGGGAGCGACGCGCCTACGGCGTGTCGAGCTCGAGCGCGAGCCACGCCTCCGCGGCGTCGATCTCGAACGGCTCGGCCGTGTCGATCCAGGCGGCCTCCGCGCGCCCGAGCGCGCGCGAGCCGCCGTCGATCGCGACTGTGCCGCCGGAGACGGCCAGCAGCAGTCCGCGGCCGCGCTCGACCGCGTGCACCCCGGCGATGCGCCGCAGCTCGAACGGCGCTGCCGGCCGGTACGCGACGGCGCCCTCGAGCTGCTCCGCCGGCAGCCGCGGATCCTCGAGCGGCGCCGGGTCGACGACGGCGAGCAGCTCTGCGACGTCGACGTGCTTGGGGGTGAGGCCCCCGCGCAGCACGTTGTCGCTCGGCCCCATGAGCTCGATGCCGAGGCCGGAGAGGTAGGCGTGCAGGTTGCCGGCGGGCAGGAACAGCGCCTCGCCGGGTGCGAGCGAGACGCGGTTGAGCAGCAGCGCGACGAGGATGCCCGGGTCGCCGGGATGCGCGGCGGAGAGCCGCGCGATCGTGTCCGCCTCCGCCGGGTGGGCCTCGGCGATTGCGTCGGCAGCGGCGACGGCAGCCGCGACGACCGGTGCGACGTCGCCCGCGCCGGAGAGCAGCCACGCCAGCGCGTCGCCCTCGAGCACGTGCTCGCGCAGCGGCGCCACGCGCTCGTCGGCCGCGGCGAGCGCGTCGACGACCGCACGCGCCTCGGCAGGCGGCCGGAAACCGCTGAGCGCCTCGAACGGCGTCACGGCGACGATGATCTCGGGCTTCGGGTGCGGGTCGCGGTAGCTGCGGTGCGGCGCGTCCCGGGGGATGCCGGCCGCGTCCTCCCGCGCGAACCCGTCCCGCGCGCGCACCGCATCCGGGTGCGCCTGCAGCGACAGCGGCTGCGCGGCCGCGAGCACCTTGAGCAGCATCCCGGGCTGCCGAGCGCCGTCCGCCTCGAGCGCGGTCCCGAGCGCCGTGCCCGCGTGCGCGCCCGCCGTCACCACGGACGGGCTGCCGGGGTGGGCGCCGAGCCACAGCTCGGCCTCCGGCCCGCCAGAGGCGGTGCGGCCGAGGTACTCGGACAGGAGCGTCGTGCTCCCCCAGGCGTAGTCCCTCGGCTCGTTGGCGATCGGCACAAGCACAGCCGCGGTCTCCTTCCGCCTGTTTGGCACGAGCGTACCAACGGCTCGCAGGTCCCCCGGCGGGCGCACGTAGCCTTGCCGCGACGGCCAGGCGGGCCGGGAGACTGAGGACCGATGACGTTCACGCCGCTCACGAGCGACTTCTACGGCTTCGCCGCCGACCTGACCGACGCCGAGCGCGCATCGCTCGCCGAGGTCCGCGCGTTCATGGAGGAGCGCGTGCGACCCGTGATCCTCGACCACTGGCACCGCGACGCGTTCCCGACCGAGCTCATCCCCGAGATCGGCGCGCTGGGCGTGGTCGGCGCCGCGTGGCCGGAGACCGCCCGGTTCGAGAACTCCGCCGTCTACCGCGGGTGGGTCGCGCTCGAGATGAGCCGGGTGGACGCATCCGTCTCGACCTTCGTCGGCGTGCAGAACGGCCTGGTCGCCGGCACGCTCGGCGTCACGGGCAGCCCGGAGCAGCGCGCCGAGTGGCTTCCGCGCCTCGCCGACTGCTCCGCGGTGGGCGCGTTCGGGCTCACCGAGCCGCTCTCGGGCTCCGACTCGGCGCAGGGGCTGCGCACGACCGCGCGCCGCGACGGCGACGAGTGGGTGCTCGACGGCGCGAAGCGCTGGATCGGCAACGCCACCCACGCCGACATGGTCGTGATCTGGGCGAAGGACGCAGACAGCGGGCGCGTGCTCGGCTTCATCGTGCCGACCACGACGCCGGGCTTCTCCGCGACCGCGATCGAGCGCAAGATCTCGCTCCGCATGGTCCAGAACGCCGACATCGTGCTCGACGGCGTGCGCGTGCCGGAGTCGCAGCGGCTGCAGGGCGCGAACAGCTTCCGCGACACCGCCCGGGTGCTCCGGCTCACGCGCGCGGAGGTCGCGTGGAGCGCGGTCGGGGTGATGATGGGCGCCTACGAGGCGGCGGTGCGCTACACGACCGAGCGCGTGCAGTTCGGCTCCCCGATCGCCGGGCACCAGCTCGTGCAGGACCTGCTGGCGAAGTCGCTCGGCCACATCACCGCGTCGCTCGCGCTGTGCGTGCAGGTCTCGCGGATGCTCGACGAGGACCGGCAGGAGGACGCGCACTCGGCACTCGCGAAGGCGTACGCGACGAGCCGGATGCGGGAGGTCGTCGGCTGGTGCCGCGAGGTGTGCGGCGGCAACGGCATCGTCACCGACTACGAGGTGGCCCGCTTCTTCGCGGACGCGGAGGCGCTCTACACGTACGAGGGCACCGCGCAGATGAACTCGCTCATCGTCGGCCGGGCGATCACCGGGCAGTCGGCGTTCGCCTGACCGGAGCCGAATAGGCTGGCCGGCATGGATGCGAACGCCGATCAGCCAGAGCTCGACCGACTCCGGAGCGAGCTCTCGCGGCTCGAGCGCGAGCGGGCGACGGAGGTCGCCGAGCTGCGCTCCGCGCGCCACCGCATCATGGAGCTCGAGGCCCAGCTCGCCGCGAGCCGCGACCGGCTGCCCGCGCCGCGGGCCCTGGCAGTGCGCGCGAAGCGGGTCGCGCGCCGCGGCGTGGGCTCCCTGCTGCGCCGGCTGCGGAGCCGCTAGTGCGGCTGGCGAACCTCGACGCGGTGCGCCGCGTCGGCATCTTCTTCTTCTACGACGGCGATGGCGTGGCCGACGAGACGGTCACGACGCTGCTCGACGGCGTGCAGCCCCACTTCGAGCGCACGATCGTGGTCGTGAACGGCGCCCTCGACGAGGCGAGCCGAGCGGCCTTCGAGGCGAGGCCCGGCACCGAGCTGCTGCAGCGCGAGAACCGCGGCTTCGACTCCTGGGCGTACAAGACCGCGATCGAGCACATCGGCTGGGACGCGATCGCCGAGATCGACGAGCTCGTGCTCTACAACTTCACGATCCTCGGGCCGGTCGCGAGCGTCGACGCCATGTTCGACGACATGGATGCGCGCGACCTCGACTTCTGGGGGCTCACCGTGCACCACGGCGCCCCCTTCGACCCCTGGGGGCTGCTCGAGACGCCCACGCTGCCCGAGCACATCCAGTCGCACTGGATCGCGGTGCGCGCGTCGATGCTCCAGTCGGCGCCGTTCCGCCGCTACTGGGACGAGCTGCCCCCGATCCCCGACTACGCGCACGCGGTCGCGAAGCACGAGGCGCGATTCACCCACCACTTCGCGTCGTTCGGCTTCCGCTGGGAGCCGTTCGTCGACACTGCCGACCTGCGGCAGACCACCTTCTACCCGCTCAACTCGATGCCGGTCGAGCTCATCCGCGATCGCGGCTGCCCGGTCTTCAAGCGCAAGACGCTCTTCGCCGGCATCGACTCGGTGATCGACGAGCACGCGACCGGCAACGCGCGCGAGCTGTACCGCTTCCTCGCCGAGTCGGGCCGCTACGACATGGGCGTGCTCGACCGGCACCTCGCCCGCTCCGCGGACCAGCGGGACGTCTTCGAGACCATGCACGAGTGGCGCATCCTGACGCCGTCCACCTCCGCGATGCCGTCGACGGTCGCGCTCGTCGAGGCCTCGGAGGGGTGGGAGCAGCGCGTCGAGGCGGTGCGCGGCGCCGACCGCATCGTGCTCGCGGGCGCACCCGGCACCCTCGCGGCGATCGAGGCGCCCGCGGGCGTCGAGCCGATCGGCGTGCGGACGCATCCGCTCGAGGCCCTGGCCGGCGCTCAGGAGTCGCTGGCGGTGCTCGCGCTCGCCGACGGCATCCCCGCAGAGCTGCCCGGCCTCGATCGCGACGACCGTCGCGCGGACGCGCTCGCGTCGCTCGGGCTGCCCGACCGGCTCGCGGATGCGGCCGCCGCGTTCGACGACGCCGCAGTCGGCGCGCTCGTCTCGGCGCCCGCCCTGCAGCGCGGCTGGTTCGGCGAGCTGGGCCACGAGGCGGACGGCGCGACCGCGCGGCTCGAGACCGCGGCGACGCGGCTGGCGATCCGCGCCCGCTCGAGCGCGCCCGTCGTGCCGCAGGCCGGCACCTCGATCGTGCGCGGCGCCGTCGCGGCATCGCTCGGTGCTCGCATCCGCGACGCGGCCGCGGAGCTGCCGCGCCTCTCGGCCGACGAGTGGGCGCGCCTCATCGCGCTCGCCGTGCAGGACGAGGGGCTGCGGCCTCGCGTCTCGATCACGGCGCGGCTCGCGGAGCAGCGGCTCTCGGTCATGCAGCACCAGCTGCGCGGCCTCGCGGGCGCGATGGGCCGCGGCGTCGGCGAGTCCTACACCCAGCTGCTGGGCAGGATCGGCTAGCGCGGCAGCAGCGCGCGCAGCTGCGCGGCGCGGCGACCGATGCCCCAGCCGGTCACCTTCGTGAGCGCCTCGCCGATGATCGAGCCCGACATCTTCGACTCGCCCGCCTCGCGGTCGCGGAACTCGATCGGCACCTCGCTGATCGCCGCGCCGGCGTCGTGCGCCCGCACCGTCATGTCGATCTGGAAGCAGTAGCCGCGGCTCTCGAGGTCGTCGAGGTCGAGCCGGCGGAGCAGCTCGGTGCTGTAGACGCGGTAGCCGGCGGTCACGTCGTGCGCCGGCACGCCGAGCATGAGCCGGGCGTAGAGGTTCGCGCCGCGGCTGAGCGCCTCGCGGCGCTTCGGCCAGTCGACGACGCTGCCGCCCGGCATCCAGCGCGAGCCGATCACGAGCTCGTCGCCGGCGGCCGCCCGCTCGAGCATCGCCCGCACCCGCTCCGGCGGGTGCGAGCCGTCGGCGTCGATCTCGATCACGTGGGTGTAGCCGCGCTCGATGCCGATCGCGAAGCCGTCGAGGTAGGCGGCGCCGAGGCCGAGCTTGCCCGGGCGGTGCCGGACCGTGATGCGAGGGTCCGCGGCGGCCATCCGGTCGGCGAGCTCGCCGGTGCCATCCGGGCTCGCGTCGTCGAGGATCAGCACGTCGAGCTCGGGGACGGCTGCGAGCAGCCGGTCGACGAGCACCGGGAGCGACTCGATCTCGTCGTACGTCGGGATGAGCGCGAGCGCCTTCATCATGGATGGTCCCTTCACGGCTCGCCCAGGATCGAGGGGCAGTCGAGCACCAGCGCTCGATTGTACGGGGCGATGAGCAGGTCCTCCGGTGCACCGCCGCTCGCGCACGCCGCTTGCTGCCGCTCCACCTGGGCGCTCCAGCGCTCGACGCCGATGCGGTGCGAGCCTGTGTCCGGGGACTGCCAGGCCATCGCGCCGACGAACGCCGCGAGCCCGAGCGCGAGCACGGGTCGTGCGACCGAGCGCCACCGCCCATGCAGCCGCTCGACCGCCGCCGACGCCGCGATGGGCACGATCGCGGCGAGCAGCATGCCCGCCGCACCGCCGTAGCGGAGGTCGACGATCGCCGTCAGCCACTCGTCGCCGCGGAACGACGCGTACTGGAACTGCTCGATCGGCGAGGCGAGCAGCGAGCCGCCGAACGACGAGGCCGACGCGAGCAGGACGACGGCGCCGGCCATGCGCGCCCGCCATGAGCCCCAGATGATGACGACGAGGGCCGCGAGCACGAACACCGCGAGGACGGGGGCCGCGGCGAGCGGGCCCTGCGCGGCGAAGGCCTCGCGGATGCCCTGCTCGGTCGGCTGCAGCGTCGGCATCACCACGTTCGAGAGCCAGCCGACGACGACGTCGGGGATCCCGATCGGCACGCCGTCGTACCCGCCGCGCGGCGCGAGCATCCACGACAGCGCCTGGCCGCCCAGCCCGAGCAGGAAGCCGCCGATCACGGGCCACAGCAGGGGCCGTCGACGGTGGATGCGCAGCAGCAGCACCGGCAGCATGAGCAGCAGCTGCACCTCCGTCATGGCCGCCGCGAAGGCGGCGACGGCGATGAGCCAGGACTCCAGCCGGGAGCTCGGCATGGAGAGCGCGATCCAGACGCCGAGCCACAGCATGAAGGTGTGGAGGTCGGCCAGGTTGCCGATGATCTCGGGGGCGATGAGCGGCACGACGACCGGGACCATCCCGAGCGCGATGCGCGCGGGCAGCCACGGGACCGCCCAGCGGGCGAGCGGGATCGTGGCCGCGCAGACGAGGGCGGCGATGATCGCGCTCGCCCAGAACACGACGACCGCATAGCTCGCGAGCGGCGCGAGCGCGACGACCGCGTCGGCGAGCAGCCTCGGCAGCAGGTGCTGATAGCCGGCGTACGGCGCGACGATCGAGCCCACGGGGTCCTGCAGCGCGCCGAGCAGGAAGACCGCGCCGTCCTCGGCCCAGACCACGTCGTGCTCCGCTGCGGGGATGCGCGCCACCTGGAACGCGAGGGCGGCGACGAAGACGGCGGCCGCGGCGACCCATCCGGGCCACCGCCGCCCGGTCGAGCGCTCGGGATCCGTCGCCTGCTCCATCCGGCCAGGCTATGACACGACGGTCGCCGCTCCCCCGCGTGCGAGAATCGCCTCCATGCTCGTGCGCGCCCCTCACCGGCTGCTCGCGACCTTCATCGTCCTCCAGCTCGCGTGCGGCGACCTCGTGCGCAACCTGCTGGGCTGGCAGCTGTGGGCCGCGCTCAGCGCGCTCACGCTCGTGTGGGCGCTCGTCGCGCTCCGCCGGTCGAGCGCGACGTGGCAGTGGCTGCCCGCACCGCTGCTCGCGTTCGTCGGCGTGGCCGCGGCCACCCTCATCGTCACGCCGCATCCGCTCGCGACCCTGCTCGGCGTGGGACTGCTGCTCGTCCACGTCGTGATCGCGGTCGTGCTCGCCACCCTGCCGCTCCACACGCTGCTCGAGGTGCTCCACCGATGCCTGCAGGGCATGCTCGTGGCGTCGCTCGCGTTCGAGATCGGGATCGCCCTGTTCGTCCAGGGACCGGTCTACCCCGTGTGGCTCGAGCGCGACAGCGGCCTGCCGATGATCCCGTGGTCGACCGGCGGCATCTTCTGGGGCCACCGCATCCAGGGCATCACCGGCAACCCGAACCTCACGGCGATGCTCGCGCTGCTCGCGCTCATCATCGCGATCGGCCGCCACCGCGCCGGCCTCGACCGGCGGCTCTGGTGGGTGTGGACGGCGCTGCCGGTCGTCGTGCTCGCCCTCACCCGGTCGATGACGGTGCTCGTCGCCGCGGTGGTCGTGGTCGTCTCGTTCTGGCTCGTCTACACGTGGCGCCGCCGGCCGCGCGGCGCCTTCCGACCCGCGGTCGTCGCCGCGGCGGGCGTGCTCGCGGTGCTGACCGCGTGGGCGATCAGCAACTGGGACCGGGTGGTCGAGGCGCTCGGCCGCGAGGCGTCGATGGAGGACCGCTTCCAGATCTGGGCCGCTGCGCTCGACTGGTGGCGCGGCTCCCCGCTGCTCGGCCGGGGCTGGATGGGCTACTGGATGCCGTGGGTGGAGCCCTACGACCGGCTCGGCCTGCAGGACGGCATCGTGTACCTGCAGGCGCACAGCGTCTGGATCGATGTGCTCATGCAGGCCGGCATCCTGGGCCTGCTCGCGTGGGCGTGGCTGCTCGGGTCGACGCTGCGCGGCGCCGGCCACGACCTCGCGGAGGCGCCGGCCGGCGCCGGCCCGATCGCCGCCGTGCCGCTCATGATCCTCGTCGCCGAGGGCGTGCAGGGCATCGCCGAGTCGCGCCCGCTCATCGAGCTCGGCATGGTGCTGCTCGTCGTGCTCGCCGTGCGGCAGCAGCGAGCGCGCGTCGAGCTGGGCCGGCTGCAGACGATGGCCCTCCCCTTGCCGCCGCAGCACGCCGGGTAGCATCGAGCGTGATGGAGAACACCCAGACTGCGCAGCACATCCTCGTCACCGGCGCGGGCGGCTACATCGGACGCCACGTCGTCGCGGCGCTGCTCGATCGCGGCGCGCGCGTGACCGCCGTGGTGCGCCACTTCCGCGCCTACCGCATCGACGAGCGCGCGACCGTCGTCGAGGCCGACCTGCTCGACCCTCGCACCGACCTCGACGCGCTCATCCAGGACCGGCCGGACGCGGTCGTGCACCTCGCGTGGGAGGCGGGCTTCGCGCACAACTCCCCCGTGCACATGCTGCGGCTCTCCGACCACTTCCGGGTGCTGTCGCACTTCGCGAAGGCAGGCATCACGCGCCTCGCCATCCTGGGCACGATGCACGAGATCGGCCGCTTCGAGGGCGCGATCACCGCCGAGACGCCGACCGCCCCCGCCTCGCTCTACGGCATCGCGAAGGACGCCCTGCGCCGGGCGGTGCTCGCCGACCTCGGCGAGACCACGATCCAGTGGCTGCGCGCCTTCTACATCTACGGGGACGACCGCAACAACCAGTCGATCTTCACGAAGCTGCTCGAGGCCGCCGAGCAGGGCAAGCGCACCTTCCCCTTCACCTCCGGCAAGAACCAGTTCGACTTCATCCACGTCGACGAGCTGGGCAGGCAGATCGCCGCCGTCGCGCTCCAGGACGAGGTCGCCGGCGTCATCAACGTCTGCTCGGGCGAGCCGGTCGCCCTCGGCACGCAGGTCGAGCGCTTCATCGCCGACCACGGGCTCGACATCGAGCTCGAGTACGGCGCCTTCCCGGACCGCCCCTACGACTCGAAGGTCGTCTACGGCGACGCGACCGTGATCCGGGCCCTGATGGCGAAGCAGGCATGACCGGAGCCGGCGACCCGGACCGGATCGAGCTCCAGCAGCAGATCGACAGCCTGCGGGCGCAGCTCGAGCAGGCGGAGGCCCGCGCCGAGCGGCCGGACGCCTGGGACCCGAAGGTCTGGGCGTCGCGAGCGAGCCGCATCGGCTCGATGGGCGCTCGCGCCGTGCGACGCGCGAAGGCCGCCGCGAGCGGCCCTCGCGCGCGGCGCGCGACCGACCGCACGCGCCCGTCCTCCTTCCCCGCCTGGCAGCGGCGACTCGAGGGCGCGCGCTTCGTCGGCTTCCCGACCCACTGGCGCGACCGCATCGGGCCCGCGGCGCCGGCGCCCATCGCGGTCGTGCTGCACTGCCACTACGCGGAGCTGCTGGACGAGCTGCTCGGCGCGCTGCCCGCGATCGGCGAGCCGTTCGACCTGTACGTCACGAACTCGTCCGGCCAGCCCATCTCGGCGGCTCGGCTGGCCATCGCGGGTGCCGCGCACGCCGAGGTGCTCACGGTCGAGAACCACGGCCGCGACATCTGGCCGCTCCTGCAGGTCGTGAACGCCGGCATCCTCGATCCGTACGACCTCGTGCTCAAGGTGCACACGAAGCGCAGCGAGTGGCGCGAGGGCCATGGAGCGCTCGAGGGATCGGGTGCCGAATGGCGGGCCGCCCTCGTCGGCTCGCTGCTCGGTGCGCGCACCAGCGCGATCATCGACGCCTTCCGGCGCGACCGCTCGATCGGCATCGTCACCGCCGACGGCAGCGTGGCCGGGCCGGAGCACTGGGGGTCGAACCTCGATCTCGTGCGCGGCATCCTCGAGCGGCTCTCGATGCCGCTCGAGCCCGACGACCTGCGGTTCGCCGCAGGGTCGATGTACTGGATCCGCGGGTTCCTGCTGCAGGCGCTGCGGGCGCTCCGCATCGACCGCGACGACTTCGAGGACGAGGCCGGTGCCATCGACGGCACCGCGGCGCACGCGATCGAGCGCATCATCGGCATCGGCGCCGTCGAGGCTGGCCTCGACGTCCTCGAGCTGCGCGAGGCGGACGCCCGCGCCGATCGCGCATCCGTCGACGGCCGCGTCGTCGCCTTCTACCTGCCCCAGTTCCACCGCACCGCCGAGAACGACCGCTGGTGGGGTGCCGGCTTCACCGAGTGGGCGAACGTCGCGAAGGCGAAGCCGCTCTACCCCGGCCATCAGGTGCCCCTCCTGCCCGGCGAGCTCGGCTTCTACGACCTCGCGCTCGATGAGGTGCGGCAGCGGCAGCGCGACATGGCCGCGGCGCATGGCGTCGCGGGCCTCATGTACTACCACTACTGGTTCGCGGGCCGCCGCGTGCTCGGCCTGCCGCTGCAGCGGCTCGCCGACGGCGACATCGACCAGCCGTTCTGCGCCATGTGGGCGAACGAGAACTGGACCCGCCGCTGGGACGGCCTCGACGCGAACGTGCTCATCGGCCAGGACTACGACCGCGTTCCAGCGACCGAGTTCATCGAGGACATCCTGCCGATGCTCCGCGATCCGAGGTGGATGCGCGTCGACGGCGCGGCGATCGTCGCAGTCTACAAGATCGGGACGGTGCCGGATGCGGCGGTGACGATCGCGCACTGGCGCGAGCGGGCGCGACAGGAGGGCGCCGGCGAGCTCCACGTGCTCGCCGTCGACATCGGCGAGCAGATGGGCGGGCTCCCGCGCAGCGAGCTCGTCGGCCTCGCCGACGGCACGCTGACCTTCGCGCCCCACAACCTGCCGTGGGTCCCGTCCGACCGGGCTGGAGAGGCCGACGAGCGCTTCGCCGGCAACCTGATGGGCTACCGGGGCACGGCCGACGCGGCCATCGCGCAGCTGGATGCGCTCGACGAGCACCACTACCCCGGCGTGATGGTGACGTTCGACAACACCGCACGCAAGCAGTGGACGCCGATGGCGTTCACCGGCGCCAACCCGTGGACCTTCCGCCGCTGGCTCGCGGCTGCCCTCGAGGCGCAGGCCGACAGGCCGGCGGAGCACCGCATCGTCTTCGTGAACGCGTGGAACGAGTGGGCGGAGTCGGCCGTGCTCGAGCCGACCGAGCAGTTCGGGCAGACCTACCTGCTCGCCTGCCGGCAGGTCTCGCCGCCGCGCTAGCCGCGCTCACCGCGGGCGGCGCTCAGAAGGGTGGTGGGTCGCCGGGTGGTCCGGTGCCGGCGGCGACGGGGAGTCCCCAGATGGGGTCGCGGTCGACGAACACGGGCCCTTGGGGTTCGGGGTCGTCGCGGATGATCGTGCCGAGGGGTGAGGTCCACTCGAGCACCCCGCCGGGCAGCTGCCGGACCGTCCAGCGGGTGGTGTGCTTCATCATGTGATGCCTGCGGCACAGGTGCGCGAGGTTCGAGAGGGTGGTCTTCCCGCCCTTCGCCCAGTCGTGGGTGTGGTCGAGGTCGGCGCGGTGGACGGGGTTCGAGCAGCCGGGCCAGCGGCAGCGGCCGTCGCGGGCGCGCAGCGCCCGCCGCTGCGCCCGGTTGGGGCTGTACGTGTCGACCGTCACCGGCAGGCCCGTCACCGGGTGCAGGAAGAGCCGCTCCCAGGTGGTCGTGTCGGCGGCGAGCGTGCGGATGGTGGCGGAGTCGACGAGGATCCGCCCGTCGAGCAGCGCCGGGAACCGCAGCTGCGGCTCGTCGGGCTGGTCGGGGTCGCCGAGCAGCTCGGTCGCCGGGATGGTGATGCTGACGGTCGCCTTGATCGGGCTGACGCCGTGGAGGTCGTCGGGGGCGACTCCCGCGAGCAGCAGCTCGGCGAGCGCGTCGGCGCGGAACTGGTCGAAGCTGCGCGGGTCGTCCTTGGGCTTGCCGCGCGCGGCCTGCGTGAGCCGGTCGAAGATCGCCGTGCCGACCAGCGCCGGGAGCCGGGCGCCGAGATCCACCATCCCGTCGCCGGCGTCCACCATCCACACGCCCCGGTGCTCCCGGGCTGCGTCGTGGCGCTGCTGCAGCGGTGCCGTCAGGACCCGGTTCACCACCAGCCTCGCCCGCGCTCGCAGCCGGGAGGGGGTCGTGGTCTCGGCGATCGCGACGAGCTCCGCCTCCACCCGGGCCCGCTGCTCGGGGTCGACCGTGTCGTCGGCGCGGACCGCGGCCGTCTCCCGCACGATCACCCGCAGATGCGACGCGGCGATGCGGCCGCCCTTGTGGGCGGCGTGGGTGAGCGGCAGCTCGTGCACGATCGTCCACGCCTCGGCCATGCGCTGCTCGATCCCGCGGTCGGACTGGCGCAGCTCCGCCGCGAGCGTCGACGCCGCCTCCCGCAGCCCCGTCGTCACCTCACCGCCCTCCGCATGCACCCGCTCCAACCGGGCCGCGAGCATCTCCCGTTCCTCCGCCTCCAGCCTCGACCGCTGCGCCTCCAGCGCCTTCACCCGGCCGGTGAACTCCTCCTCCAGCCGCAGCCGCCGCATCCCATCGGACTCGGCCGGACGCGGCAGCGGCGGCAGCGGCATCCGGCCCGTCGTGACCGCGTCCCACTCGGCGGGCCCCAGCGCATCCAGCCGCTCCAACCACTGGTCGTGCAGCGCGTCCAGCTCCGCCTCGAGCTCCTCGGGGGTGCGGCCGAACGGGTCGATCGCGCCCGCCCGGATGGCGGCGATGTAGCTCTCGCCGTCGATCCCCCAACCGTCCATGAGCGGAGTACACCACGGGCCACTGACATGGGATCGAGGGGTGCGACCGCATCCGCTGCTGCTCGAGCCGCACGGCCGCCCCGGCGGCCGCGCGAGTCGAGACCACTCCCGTGCCGGGCAGGAGCGCTCGTCGCGGTGGTCTCGACTCGGGCAGCGCGCGGAGCGCGCTGACCGGCTCGACCGGCAAGGAGAGGCGCCCGCCGCTGCTGGTCGAGCCGCACGGCCGCCCCGGCGGCCGCGCGAGTCGAGACCACCCCCCTGCCGGGCAGGAGCGCTCGTCTCAGTGGTCTCGACTCGGGCAGCGCGAGCTCGCTGACCGGCTCGACCGGCAAGACGGAGGGGCCGACGGCAACGCCGTCGACCCCCCGTCAGTGCTGGATCAGCTCGGCCAGGTCTCCCCCGCCGGGATCGCGTTGATGACCGTGCGGTCGACGTCGACGATCCGGTTCGCGCCGCCCAGGCGAGCGAGCGCCGGCCCGCCGAGCCAGTGCCGCACGCCCGCCTCGATGTAGTAGACGCGGCCGTCGGTGCCGCGGATGAACGGCGTCATCGGCGATGCCGACACGGACATCCGCTCGCAGAGCGCCTGTCGGAGCTGCGTGAACGACGCAGCCGGGATCTGCGACCGCAGGTCGGCCGGGATCGGCCGGAGCGAGCCGCCGACGGCGACGTACCTGGTCGTGCCGCACTGCACGAGGGAGCTCGGCAGCTTGCCGGGGGCGGGGAACGCCGCGATCGCCTGGTTCGGCACGCGCGTGCTCGCCGTCGGCAGCCCCATGGACTGCGCGGTCGCGAAGTCCCCGAGGTGCAGCAGCACATCGCCGTTCACCATCCAGACCTCGCTGCGGCCCGCGGTCGTCACGAGCGAGCCCGGCGCGTACACCGGCCGCACCCACAGGCCCTCGGGGATGCGCTGCATCAGCGACGTCGGCAGCAGCAGCCTGGGCGTCGTCCCGCCGCCGACCGACGCGAACGTGGCGCCGGAGTCGATGTAGCGGCGCTTGCCCGCCTCGAGCAGGTAGGTGCGCCCAGCCGCGTCGTAGACGAGGTTCGTCGCCGCTTGCGACGAGATCGTGAGCGACGAGCCCAGGCTCGTGAACGTGATCTCGGGGAGCCCCCACGCCGTCTTGACCGCAGCCGACGCGAACGGGTGCAGGCTGCCGTCGACGGCGACGTACGACGTCTGGCCAATCCGCACGCCGTTCGTGCTCAGCACGCCTCGGCGGCTCGCGAGCCCGTTGATGATGCCGGCCGAGACCTCGGTGATGCGCGTCGGCAGGCCGAGCGCCGTGACGAAGTCCATGCTCGCGACGTGGATGCCGTTGCCGCCGTCCATGAGGTACACGGCGCCCGAGGGCCCGCGGACCAGCGTCCCGTCGGCGTACGACGAGCGCATGGGCACCGCGTCGATCGCGTTGCGCGAGACCTCCCAGACCCTGGACGGGATGGCGTAGGTGCGGGCGTACCAGTCCATCGTCGAGGCGGAGACCGCCTCGGCGTAGCCGTGCGACATCAGGTAGGTGGTGGTGCTGCCGAACGGGCGCGCGAAGTGCGGCCCCGCGGGCGCGCCGGTCGACGACACGGCCGCGCTCAGCGCATCCGCGACCTGCGTGAAGTACGCCGGGCCGCCGTAGTGCTGGGGGTCGACGCGCATCGCGCCACCGGTCGTCAGCACCCACGAGCCGGTGCTGTCGCGGAAGCGGTCGGGCAGGGCTCCGGCGGTGGCGGGCAGCAGCGCGATCGAGCGGTCCGCGAACGCGGGAGCGAACCAGAGGAACTCGAGGCCGATGTGCGACGACTGCGACGAGTAGACGCGGCCGTTCGACGAGATGACGCGGTTCTGCAGCCGGTCGCTCGACCGGATGACGTCACCGGCGGCGACCACCGGGTGCCCGATCGAGAGGGACGAGATCGTCCCGTCGCCGACCTGGCTGGGCTCGGTGCGATAGCCGAACGCCGCGACGCGCTGCGGGTCGGTGAGCTGCCGCCGGGTGCCGGACTGGACGAGCCAGAACGCGCCGTCATCGGTGCTCACGAGGTCGTTGAGCGGCCCCATCTTCAGCAGGCGCGTCTCCTGGCCGGGATCGATCGTCGGCATGTCGCCGCAGGTCAGCCGCCACGCCAGCAGCTGGTTGCAGGACTGGAAGTGCAGCAGTCGGCTGCTGTCGACGAGGTACACGGCGCCGTTCGACGCCCGCACGACCCGGCCGAGGTCGGGGCCGGACGGGATGGCGGCGATCTCCGCGGCGCTGCGGTCCTGCGAGCCGCCCAGCTGCGCGTACTCCGCGAGGATCGCGGTGCTCGGCACGTAGTGCTTGCGCCCGCCACCGAGCAGGTAGATGCGTCCGTTCGAGGCGTCGCGGATGAACGCGCCGCCCGCGACCGACGTGGGGCTGCCGAACCAGTCGGTCCAGAGGCGCCAGGTGTTGCGGTTGCCGTAGGCCGAGCAGGAGTCGCCCGTGCCGTAGAGGTTGCGCAGGGCGGCGGCGTTCGGCTGGTACGGCGTGTAGTTGTAGAGGCCCGCCGTGGCGGTGTTGCGGATGAGCACGGGGCTCGAGCCGCACGCCGCGTTCGGGTTGTAGAGGACCCTGTTGACGACGCCGGCGCGGTGGTTGTAGTTGCTCGGGTGCTTCGCGTAGCGCTGGAACTGTCGTGCGCCGTAGTAGACCTGGTAGAAGAAGCCGCCCACGCTGGCGTCGCACGGCGCGGTGTCCGGGCATCCGAAGCCCGTGGCCTTCTCGTAGCGAGATGCGCTCGGCGAGCGGTGGGTGATGAGCGACTGCTCCTTCTCGAGCAGCACGATGAGGAAGCGCTGCGAGATGTCGCACGCGGCGCCCACGCGGGCGATGATGCTCGCCGCCGACTCGTTCGAGCGCCCCGGGAGCGCCGAGCAGTACGCGTCGGCAGCCATCGAGGGCGTCGCCTGGCTGTACCGGTCGATGCACGTGTACCCGGCGGCGCAGCCCGGGTGCTTCGCGTCGATGAACGTCTGCACCTGCGCGACGGTCATGGCTCCGCCGTCGAAGAAGGCCTCATCGGAGATGATGAAGCCGGGGTCGAAGTCCGACGCCGAGGCGGCGGACGCCTCGTCGGCGACGCCGACGGGGGTCACGACCGTCAAGAGGGCGCCGACGAGCGACGCCACGACGGTGGCGACGATGAGTCGGGGGCGCAAGCGCATCCTTCAACCATTCGTAGAGGGTTAGGGCTCTACTCAGGGTACATGCAGGAGGTTACCTCTAGGAGAACTTTGCCGATCAGCGCTCTGCGCGCGGCATCGTCATCGACGCGTCGAGCACCATCGACCCGCCGGCGGCGCGCGGCGAGCCGCTCGTGACCTGGAACCGCAGCGAGCGCTCGAGCGCGTCGAAGGTGCGCGTCTTGTGGTGGTCCTTCACGTCGGCGTTCACGTCGAACAGGTCGGGCATGAGCGCGAGCCGGTCGATGCGGATGTCGAGCGAGCCGGAGCCGACGTCGACGCTGTCGGGCACCGCCCCGGCGGCGAGGCCGTCGTAGCTCCACAGGTGCTTGCCGCCCGCGGTGGCGAGGCTGACGCCGAAGACGGGTCGCTCGACCCGCTGGTTGGCCGTGTATCGCAGGCGCAGCGCGACTGCCGACCCGGTGGGCGCCGACTCGATCGGCTGCCCGTCGGCATCGAGCAGGTGGATGTCGTCGATGCGGATCTCGCCCGTGCCGTAGCGCTTGCCGCCCCCGGCCGCCTCCTCGGCGCCGTGCCCGACGTCGGAGTAGCGGTCGACGATGTCGGAGGCCTCGCCGATCGCCTGCAGGGTGCCGTGGTCGAGCCAGGCCGCCTGGTCGCAGAAGCTGCGCATCTGCTCCACGCCGTGGCTCACCACCACGACCGTCCTGCCCTCGTCGCGGAACTGCGCGAACTTGTCGAGGCACTTGTCCTGGAACTCCATGTCGCCGACGGCGAGCACCTCATCGACGAGCAGCACGTCGGGCTCCACGTGGATCGACACCGCGAAGCCCAGGCGCACGTACATGCCGGAGGAGTAGTTCTTCACGGGCTGGTCGATGAACTGCTCGACGCCCGAGAAGTCCACGATCTGGTCGAACTTGCGGTCGATCTCCTGGCGCGACATGCCGAGGATGGAGCCGTTGAGGTACACGTTCTCCCGCCCGGAGAGCTCGGGATGGAAGCCGGAGCCCACCTCGAGCATCGCCGCGACGCGGCCGCGGGTGGTGATCGACCCGGAGTTCGGGTTCAGGATCCGCGCCATGCACTTCAGCAGCGTCGACTTGCCGGAGCCGTTGCGGCCGAGCAGGCCGAACGTCGTGCCCTGCGGCACCTCGAAGTCGACGTCCTTGAGCGCCTGGAACGACTGGTACTTGGCGCGACGGCCCGACAGCACGGTCGCCTTGAGCGACTGGTTGCGGTCGGAGTAGACGCGGAAGTGCTTCGACACGTGATCGACGCTGACGGCGGGCTCACCCATCAGATCTCCTCGACGATGTTGCGGGCGAGCTTGCGGAAGACGAGCGAGCCGATGATGAGCGAGATCGCCGACCAGGCGATGAGCTGCAGCCACACGTCGATGCCGGGCACCGTGAAGTCGTAGAGCACGTCGCGGTAGGCCGAGAGGAACCGCTCGGCGGGGTTGAGCTGGAAGAGCGTCACGAGCGGCAGGGAGACGCCGTTCTCCGCCTCGATCGCCTCCTGCGCGCCCCGCACGATGTCGACCGAGAACATGACGCCGGACGCGTACATCCAGACCTGCGCGAGGATCGTCCAGAGGTGCTGGAGGTCGCGGAAGTACACGCTCGCGACCGACAGCAGCAGCGCGATGCCGAGCGCGAAGACGCAGGTGAGCACGAGCAGCGGGATGAGCAGCGCCGCGTAGAGCAGCACGGCCGGTCCGCCGATCACGAGCATGATGACGAGCAGCACGAGCAGCTCCGTCGCGAAGGTCGACGCCTTCGCGAGCACGGTCGAGACGACGAGCACCCAGCGCGGGAAGTAGACCTTCGTCAGGAGCCCCGCGTTGCTCATGAGCGACCCCATGCCCGCCGAGATCGAGCCGGAGATGAAGCCCCACACGATCACGCCCACGCCGATCCAGGCGGGGAAGAACTCGATGCCCGAGTTCTCGCCCGGCGCGACCGCGACCCGCAGGATGAGCCCGAAGACGAGCGAGTAGACCGCGATCTGCGCCAGCGGGTTGATCAGCGACCAGACGCGGCCGAGCGCGGTGCGCTTGTACTCCGCCCGGATCTCGCGCAGCGTCAGGTTCTTGAGCAGGTTGAACGTGATGTCCCGCTCGGCTGCGCGTGGGCTTGGCTGGGTGGTGGTCATCGTCCTCCGTAGGGCGCCCGGGAGCGCGCGCACGATGGATCAGAGTACCACCGCGCCGCCGACGGGCAGGAGGGCGCGGGACGCCGGGTCACGGCCGAGCCCGGTCGCTCACGGCACCGGTCCGACGCCCGGGACGAGCGCGAGGTACCGCTCGGTCATGACGAGCAGCACCACATCCGCGTCGATCTCGGCCGCGAGCGCCCGCGCGTCCGGCATGAGATCCGGCCGGTCGAGGGAGTGCACGACCTGCATCGTCTCGGCGAAGGCCGCCTGCAGGGGCGGGCCGAAGCCGTTGCCGGTGGAGTCCCGCAGCACGAGCGCGGTGTGGTCGGTCGTGGCGTCGACGGTGCGAGTGGTGGCCGGCAGCTGCAGCATGTCGAGCTGCGCGGTCGTCTCGAGCGTCTCGGTCGAGCCGTCGGCGAGGGTGACCTCCATGGGCGACGCCGGCTCGGCGTAGACCGGCGAGGTCCAGTCCTCCCCCGCCGCACCCGTCCAGCCGGCACCGCTGTACTCGCTGTGGTCGGTCGACCGCACGACGTCCGCCACCGCGGGCGCCTCGACGTCGGCGAAGTCGGGCGACGTCTCCCTCAGGCATGCGGCGAGCGCGTCGAAGGCGACCCACGCGCCGTAGTCGGTCCAGTGGCTGTTGAGCGGGCTGTACAGGGGGGCCTCGTCGTCGGCGGCCTCCATCGCGGCCCGCACGTCGACGATCGGCAGCTCCGGATGCGCGGCGAGGAGCTGGTCCATCGCCGTCGGGCCGAGCAGCCCGTCCGTCCACGCCGGCAGCGCCTCCGGCACGATCTCCCACTTGGCCGGCGCGACCAGCACGAGCAGCTCGCGGCCGTCCTCCTCGAGCCCCGCTCGTAGGTTCGACAGGAAGCCGTTCCACGCCTCGATCCGGTCGTCGGTCAGCTGGAAGCGGCCGAGCGCCTGCGAGATGTTGCCGGAGTGCGGTTCCCCGAGCAGCAGGTGGCCGCCCTCGCCCTCCACGTAGTAGCCCTGCAGCTCGTCGGCGTGCGCCTGGAAGGTATCCTCCGCGGCGTCGGCGTCGGCATCCCAGGCGTCGCCGGCCCCCTCTCGCTCGAACGCGGGCGTGCACGCGTCCGGCAGCGGCTCGCCCGGCGCCGCGGTCGGCCCGGGCAGCGCGACGCCGTAGGGGTTCGTCGCCTTCCAGATGTAGCCGCCCGCGAGCGCGACCGCCGCGAGCAGGAAGAGCACGATCAGCGGCACCAGCCGGAACCGCGACCAGTGCGACGGCCTGACCTCCTGGTCCGGCGGCAGCTCCCGCAGCGCGCTCACGCCGAGACCTCCGCCCGACGCCGGGCCGCGCGCGGCGTCGACGAGAAGCGGGCGTCGACGAGGCGGTCCGCGAACCGGTTCCAGGCGGGATCGATCCAGCGGTCGAGCACGCGGCGCAGCCAGCGCGGCGTCCAGTTCTTCAGGCTCATCGCCGGCTTCTCGATGAGGTGCCAGGAGCCGAACGCGAGCACGTGCACGACGACGACGATCACCAGGTGGTAGACGAACCACCCCAGGGTGTGGAGCCCTGCCGCGGCGCCCAGCTGCATGAGCGGCCAGGCGAAGATGTAGACCCCGTAGCTCAGGTCGCCGTGCTTCTCCCAGTGCTGGAGCTTCGTCGCGCGCACCGCGAACCACATGAGGAAGTACGAGAAGGCGTGCATCCCCCAGATGTTCCAGCCGCCGAAGGCGTAGGCGGCGAGCGCGAGCGCGAGCGCGCCGAGCGCCAGGCGGTCGTCGATCGGGATGACGTGCTGCCACATCGCGAAGAGCATGCCGAAGGCGAACGGCCCGAGGAACATGAGCATGAACGGGTCGGCGAAGATCGGGAACCAGGCGGCGACGTCGCCCGCGCCCGACCACTGGAGCGCGTTGAGCAGCAGGATCGTGGTCGCGAACAGCGTCGTCACCCAGCGGTAGGCGAGCACGCCGACGAGGCCCAGCAGCCCGACGACGATGTACGCGAAGAACTCGTACTGCAGGGTCCAGGCCGAGCCGTTCCAGTCGTAGCCGCCGTGCAGCTGCGCGTAGGGCAGCGTCGAGCCGCCCTCGGCGATGTTGCGCTGGCCGAGCATGAGCCAGACGTTCGAGAGGAAGTAGGTGAAGGGCGACTGCGTCGGGGCGTCCCAGTACCCGTCGATCGAGCCGGTCTCGAGCGTCCACGCGATCGGCGCGATGAGGAACGCCGTCGCGAGCAGCGCCGCCCAGAAGGCGGGGAAGATGCGCATCGCCCGGCGCCACATGTAGCGGAAGATCGTCGACCTGCCCATGCGCGAGAGCGTGATGAGGAAGCCCGAGAAGAAGAAGAAGCCGGCGACGGCGACGCCGCCGAGCGACTGCTCGTCCGAGATCTGCGAGCCGAGGTCGTGGCCGCCGTAGAACCCGCCGAGCGGACCTGCGTGGCTGAAGATCACGGCGAAGGCCAGCAGCCATCGGATGAATCCGATGCTGTTCGCACGCGGGTCGAACGACTCCTGGAGCGTGGCGGCGGTCACCGGCCGAGCACCCGTCGGGCGCCGCGGCGGGCGACGCGGGCGACGCGCAGCGGCACCAGGAGCGCGCGCGCCGTGGTCGGGCTCGCATCCGCGATCGCGCGCTTGATGCCGGCGATGCCGTGCGATCCGCGCACGTGCGCCTGCACCCAGGCGATCTGCTCGACCGGCCAGCCGGGCACGCCCTCCGACATCGCGTCCAGCTTGTACTCGAGCCGCATGTAGCTCACGGCGGCGTTGCGCGTCGTCATCACGTTGCGCACCTCGAAGCCCGCGCCGAGCGCCGCGTAGCCGAACAGCCGCTCGAGGGTGTGCGGCAGCCCGCCGTCCTCGTACCCCTGCTCGGTCGGGAAGTCCTCCCATGCGAAGTGGGCGTCGAGCAGCAGCCGCAGCGCCGCCGGACGTGCGATGAACATCGACCCGTAGGCCGCGAGCGGGCTGCGGTCGTCGATCGGCACGCGGATGCCCAGGCGCGCGGCAAGGCGCGCGGCGGGCTCGCGGTTCGCGAACCAACCCCGCCCCATGGTGGGGAAGCCCGAGTGGATCATCGGCGGGAACACCATGCCGAGGCTCGGCCGCGCCTCGAACAGCCGCAGCAGGTTGCGCACGTAGCCGGGCGATCCGAGCAGGTTCTCGAACAGGTGCGCCTTGAAGTGCGCGGCGGGCCCGGCGCCGTTCTGCGGGCTGCGCTTCGAGTGCAGCTTCACGACCAGGTCGAAGCGATCCGACAGCAGCACGTCGCGGCATCCGAGCAGGAACGCGGAGACGTCGCGACCCCGGTTGGAGTCGACGACGCGCACCTCGTCGCCCGAGCGGCCGGCCGCGTCGAGCGCGGCCTGGAGCCGGTCCCGCTTCTCATCCGTGTCGGTCGTCGCGACGAGCGTCCAGCCCGCGGGCAGGTTCGCGGCCTGCGCGAGGATCTCGTCGAGCATGTCGTCGTAGTAGAGGTGCGCGAGCACGCCGATGCGGAGGCCCGAGACGTCGGCCTCGCCGGTGTCGACGTCGGGCATGATCTCGAGCGTCGCGAGGTTCGTCGCGAGGTCGCGCGGCTTCGACGTGCGCGCCATGTCGCGGTAGACGATCTCCATCGGGTATCCGGCCGCCCGCATCCGGTCCTCCACGTCGCGCGGCATCACGGCGAGGCTGTCGTGGTACAGAGGGTCGTGGAAGAACAGCCGGCGCTTCACGAGCGGCAGCCCGTCGTCGATCATCTGGGTCGGCACGTCGAAGACCGGGTGCTGGGCGCCGTAGTCGGAGGCGGGGAACGCCGTCTCCGAGCGGAAGCCGCGCTCCTCGAACCAGCTCGTGAAGCGGGACTCGTGCTGGATGATCGACGCCTCGTAGGAGTCGATGACCGGCATCGTCGACCAGTACTCGCGCCAGGCGTCGCTCGTCGCCATGCGGCGCCGCACCGCGATCCAGTGCGACTGGATGTGCCTCGGCATGACGCCCGAGCCCGTGTAGGGATGCGGGCGCACCTCGGCGTGATCGGTCACGCCCCAGAAGTCCGCGTCCGACTCGTCCATGCGCGCGAAGAGCCCGTCGTACGAGCCGATCGGGCCGTAGAACGTGTAGTTCATGAGCACGATCTCGTCGAAGTCCGCGAGCCGGTCGCCGTGGCGCTCGAGGATGTCGCGGTAGGCGCCCACGTCGAAACCGGTGTTCTCGCGCTCCCACACGCTGTCGGCGACGGCCTCGAGCGCGACCCTGCTCTCGGTCGTGAGGGCCGAGTTCGAGACGATGGCGATCTCGTCCGCGTGAGGCCGCAGCGCCCGCAGGTGGTGGGTCACGTGCTCGCCGACGAGGCCGTCGGGGTCGTAGACCAGGAAGAACACCGCTCTGCGCATGAAAGGGACCTCGCTCACCGACGCGAATCGCTCGCGCCGCCCTCCAGGGTACCGACCGCGCACCACGGGCTAGGCTGGGCGGGCCCGCGGTGCGCGCGCGGGAGTGCCTGGGAGGTGCCGTGCCGGATCGACCGCTCGTCGTCGTGCTGCTGGCGACGCATGACGGCGCCGCCTTCCTCCGCGAGCAGATCGACTCGATCCTCGCCCAGCGCGGCGTCGACGTGCGGATCGTCGTGTCGGACGACGGTTCGACCGACGCCACGCCGGCGCTCCTCGACGAGCTCGCTGCCGATCCCCGGATCGTGCTGCTGCCGGCCGGGTCGTACGGCTCCGCGCACGCGAACTTCCTCCGGCTCATCCGCGATGCGCCCGTCGAGGGCGCCGATGCGGTCGCGTTCTCGGACCAGGACGACGTGTGGCGGCCGGGCAGGCTCGCCGCGCAGGTCGAGCAGCTCGCCATCGCGGACGCCGTGAGCGCGAACGTGATCGCGGTGTACGACGATCGCCGGGTGCTGCTCGACAAGGCGCAGCCGCAGCGCTCCCTCGACTTCGTGCTCGAGAGCGCCGGTCCCGGCTGCACGTTCGTGCTCTCCCCTGCCGCGTTCGACCTCGTGCGCGAGGTCGTGCGCACCGACCCCGAGGCCGACGCCGCCCCCATCCACGACTGGCTCGTCTACGCGATCGTGCGCGCCGCGGGGCTGCGCTGGCACATCGACCCGGCGCCCGTGATCGACTACCGGCAGCACGGCGCGAACGACACCGGCGCGAACCTCGGGTGGGCGCAGGCCCGCACGAGGCTGCGGCGGATGCGCTCCGGTGCGTTCCGGCGAGAGGCCGCGGTCGTGGCGCGCATCGCCTCCCGCGTCGCCGACGGCGACGAGCGCGCGCGCCTCACCGCGCTCGCCGCGCTGCTCGAGCGCGGGGACGCCCGCGCGCGGGTCGCGCTGCTCCGGGGCGTCGGCAGCCTCCGGCGGCGCCGCTCCGAGCGGATCGCGCTCGCCGGGATGCTGCTGCTCGGCGTCTGGTGAACCGCCGGACCGGTCAGCCGCGGTCGCGCGAGCGCTCGAGCAGCCGCAGCATGTAGCGGCCGTAGCCGCTCTTCACGAGCGGCTGCGCGAGCCGCTCCAGCTGGGCGTCGTCGATCCACCCGGCGCGCCAGGCGATCTCCTCGATGCAGCCGATCTTGAAGCCCTGGCGGTCCTCGATGACGCGCACGTACTCGCTGGCCTGCATCATCGACTCGAAGGTGCCGGTGTCGAGCCACGCGACGCCGCGGTCGAGCACCTGCACCTGCAGCCTGCCGGCGTCGAGGTAGCGCTCGTTGACGGTCGAGATCTCGAGCTCACCGCGCGCCGAGGGCTCGATCATCTTCGCGATCTCGATCACGTCGTTGTCGTAGAAGTAGAGGCCCGGCACGGCGTAGTCGCTCTTGGGCTGCGCCGGCTTCTCCTCGATCGAGATGGCCTTGAAGTCGTCGTCGAACTCGACGACGCCGTAGGCGGTCGGGTCCGCCACCTGGTAGGCGAAGATGACGCCGCCCTCGACCTCCGCGTGCGCTCGCAGGCTCGAGCCGAGGCCCGTGCCGTGGAAGATGTTGTCGCCGAGCACGAGCGCCACCGACTCGCCGCCGATGAACTCCTCGCCGATGATGAAGGCTTGCGCGAGGCCGTCGGGCGAGGGCTGCACCGCGTACTGGATGTCCATCCCGAGGCCGGAGCCGTCCCCCAGGAGCGCCCGGAACTGCTCGTTGTACTCGGGCGTCGTGATCACGAGCACCTCGCGGATGCCGGCCATCATGAGCGTCGACAGGGGGTAGTAGACCATCGGCTTGTCGTAGATGGGCATCAGCTGCTTCGAGATGCCCTTCGTGATCGGCCACAGCCTCGTGCCCGAGCCGCCAGCCAGGATGATGCCGCGCACGTGCCCTGCCCCTCTGCGGCCACCCGGCCGCGTCCGAGCGAGTCTAGCCCGGGGCCGCTGCGACGGGCGGCCGAGCGTCAGGGGCAGCGCGCGTAGGCGGCGGTGGCCGCGCCGAGCGTCGGCTCGCCGCCGAGCAGGACGACCCGGTCGGGCCGCAGCTCGAGGAGCGCGTCGAGCGTCGACCCCGGCATGCAGTCGCGCCGGGCGAGCAGCATCGGTGCGCTCTCGGCCGCCGCGGCGGCGGTTCCCGCGAGCGCGTCCGCGAAGACCTCGCCGCTCGCGATGTAGACGGTGTCGACGTCCCTGCCGTCGTCCCAGAAGAGCCCGTTGACGAGCACTGCCGTCTCGAATCGATCGGCGCCGGCGAAGCGGACGACGTCCGGGGGATCGCCCGGCAGGCTGCCGAGCCCCTCCTCCGGGACCGCGTCCACACCGCCCAGCACGCCGACCCACGCCGGATGCAGGTGCGTGAGGATGTCGCGCAGGAGCGGGTGGATCCCGTCCCCGTCCGGGAAGGTGAGCAGCATCGGCCCGTCGACGAGCACGGCCGCCGGGCCGGCCGCGAGCCCGTCCGGGAAGCGGTGCCCGTTGGTGAGGAACGCCGCCGAGGCATCCGGGTACACCCGCTGCCAGAGGAAGTAGTTCGTGTCGAACCGGTTCCCGCCGGCGACGCGCACGACATCGATCGCCGGGTCGAGCGCCCGCACCGCATCCACGACGGCGGTGGAGACGCTCGCCACGTTGCCGACGATCACGACCGTCGACGGATCGAGCCGATCGAGCTCCGCGGCGGTCGCGGGCGCCAGGGCGGACCGCGGGGTCAGCAGCAGCGGCCCGCCCTCCTGCGCGGCGGCCGGGCCCGCCATGAGCCCGTCGACGAAGCCCTCACCGGTGACGAGGTAGGCGGTGTCGGCGCCGTCCGGGTACGCCTGCTCCGAGACGCGCGCGGCTGTCTGGTACCGGTCGGGGCCGGCGATCCGCTCGGGTGGCGGGAGCACGGTCGCCGCGTCGACTGGCGCCGCGGCGCCGAGGGCCGTCGCGAGCACCGAGACGGCGAGGGCCGCTGTCGTCAGGGCTCGGAGCGGATGCTGGCGCGATCCTCTGCGGGACGTCGCGCGGTCGGACATGGCGAACCTCCTCGACGAGATCCTGCGCGCAAGGTAGTCCCCTCGCGCGACGCGCGGAAGCCCCGGATCCCGGGCGTCAGCCCTCGCGAGCCGCCTGGATCGTCGCGAAGTCGGCGCAGATGCGCGCCACGTCGCCGGGCTCCAGCGACTGCGCGAGCTGCCGGTCGTTCTCCCGGCCCGCCACGTTCAGCTGGTAGAGGCCCGTGGCCTGGGTGGCGGGCACGAACGGGAAGTTGCGGGACTGCTCCTCCACCTGGGCGGTGCGGATGCCGGCACCGACCGCCGTCGCATTGATCCAGATGTCGTCCGCGCGCGGGGCGCGCTCGAGGAACGCCTCGCCGCGCTCGTGCAGCCGGTCGAGCAGCGCGGTCGGCAGGATCTGGCCGGAGACGCCGGTGCCGAAGTGCGCGAAGCTCGGCGCTGTCCCCGACGCGGGCATCCACAGGTGGTACGGGCGCAGCGCGCCGTCGGCGCACTGCATCTCGTGCGCTCGGAACGCGTGCACGAGGCCCGGACGCGACCGGTGCGCATCCGTCAGCACGCGCAGCCACCGGCGCGGGTAGACCATGTCGTCGTCGGCGACGGTGAGCGGGAGGTCGTGGTGCGGCGTGCTCGCGACGTGGGGCCAGTACTTCGCGTGCACCCGGAGCCCGGGCGCGGCCGGCCGGATCTCGAGGCCTCGGCGCTGCAGCCGGCGCAGCGGTGCGGGCAGCGGGCCCGCGAGCTCCGGCTCGTCGAGGAACAGCACGAGCCGCCGGGGCAGCCGCTCGCCCCGCGCGATCGACTCGAGCGCGAGCCACACGAGCCGGATCCGCTCCCCGTGGCTCGTCATGGTGACGACCGCCTCGCCGCGCGGGTCGACGACGCGAGCGCGGGAGGTCAGGTTCGCGAGGCGCAGCCGCGCGATCTCCCGCAGCAGCTCGGGCGTCGGCCGGTCGTCCTGCGCCGACGTCGGGTGCTCCTGCAGGGGCACGCCGATGACCCGGGCGGCGCTCCGACGCCCAGCCGATCGGGCGCGGCGCAGCACGGGTTCGAGCATGTCACCACGATAGCGATGCCATGAGTGGTACTTGACAGGGCTGGGAACCAGCCGGGAGGCTAGGGAAGTTGTCTGTCCCCCGCGTGTCACGAACGAGGAGCACCCCATCCTGCGCTATGCCCTGGCCACCATGGCCACGATCGGTCTCATCGCATCGACCCTGCTGATCCCCGCGCCCGCCGCAGAAGCGGCGACCACGCGCATCGACGGCGACGACCGCTTCGAGACCAGCGTGCTCGCCTCGAGCCGGCTCCCGGCGGGCGACACCGTGTTCCTCGCCTCCGGCACCGCGTTCCCGGACGCGCTCGCCGCCGCGCCGGTCGCGGCCGCGGAGGGTGCGCACCTGCTCCTCGTGCGCCCGGAGGGCATCCCGCAGACCGTCGTCGACCGGCTGCGCGCGCTCGCGCCGCGCGAGGTCGTCCTCGTCGGCTCCGAGGCGACGCTGTCGGCGGAGGTCGCGGCGCAGGCCGCTGCGGCCGGCGCGCGCACCGTCACGCGCATCGGCGGCACCGACCGCGTCGACACCTCGATGCGGCTGCTCGACCGGATGCGGAGCAAGGGCTCGGTCGTCACCGACGTCTGGGTCGCGAGCGGCTACAGCTTCCCCGACGCACTCGCCGCCGGCGCCGTCGCCGCGCGCGAGGGGCACGCCCTCGTGCTCACCCTCGGCGCGAACAACGGCTTCCGCCAGCACCTCAGCGCTCGGATGAACGGGGTGCAGCGGTTCCACATCCCCGGCAGCGAGTCGAGCGTGAGCGCAGACGTGCAGCGGCTGCTCGCCGGCACCGGCAGGACCGTCGACCGGTTCCCGGGGTCCGACCGCTACGAGACCGCCGTGCAGATCAACCAGGCCTTCACCCCCGCGGGCAGCGGCGGGCAGCTCGTGCTCACGAGCGGCAGCGACTTCCCCGACGGGCTCGTCGGGGCCGTGTACGCCGGCCTCCGCGGCGAGGCGCTCTACCTCACGAGCCCGGGCTGCGCGACGAGCGGCTCCGTCGCGGCCGAGCAGCGCCGCATCGGCAGCACCGGCATCACGGTGCTGGGCGGCGTCGGCACGGTCTCCCCCGTGGCCGCGGAGCTCGTCCCGTGCGCCGCGCTGAACGCATCCGCCACCGACCTGCTCAACCGCATCAACGCTGCACGCGCGAGCGCGGGCCAGCGCCCGCTCGTGCTGGACGGGTGCCTCTCGCGCATGGCCGGCGGCTGGTCGAGCGCGATGGCGGCGGGGAACCTCACCGGTTCGGCGCACAACCCGGCGCTCACCGCCGAGGCACGGGCGTGCTCCCTGCGCGGCTGGGGCGAGAACGTGGGCCGCACGATGGGCTCGAGCCCCGATGCCGCGCGCATCATGAGCGCGTGGATGGCGTCCCCGCCGCACAAGACGAACATCGAGCGCGCGAGCTTCACGCACATCGGCATCGGCATCGACCGCGGCTCGAACGGCTCCTGGTACTACGTGCTCGACTTCGGCATCCGCTGATCCTCAGGGCACCGGCGGCTAGACTCGGCCGGACGTGACCCAGACCGTTAGGCCAGCCTCCTCGTGAAGATCCTCCTGACCGGCGGCGCCGGCTTCGTCGGCTCGAACTTCGTGCGGATGGCGCTCGAGGATCGCCTGCCCGGGCTCGAGGGCGCCGCCATCACGGTGCTCGACGCCCTCACCTACTCCGGCAACCCCGCGAACCTCGCGTCGGTCGCGGAGCATCCGCGCTACGCGTTCGTGCACGGCGACATCCGCGACATCGGCCTGCTCGACCGGATCATGCCGGGCGTCGACGCCGTGGTGCACCTCGCGGCCGAGAGCCACGTCGATCGGTCGGTGCGCGACGCCTCGATCTTCGTCGAGACCAACGTCGTCGGCACGCAGCGGCTGCTCGACGCGGCGCTGCGCCATGACGTCCGCCGCTTCGTGCACATCTCGACCGACGAGGTGTACGGCTCGATCGCCGAGGGCGCGTGGACCGAGCAGAGCCCGCTCGAGCCGAACAGCCCCTACTCGGCGTCGAAGGCCGGCAGCGACCTGCTCGCGAGGTCGTACCACCGCACCCACGGCCTCGACGTGCGCATCACGCGATGCTCCAACAACTACGGGCCCTTCCAGTTCCCCGAGAAGCTCGTGCCGCTGTTCGTCACGAACCTCATCGACGGCATCGACGTGCCGCTCTACGGCGACGGGGAGCACGTGCGCGACTGGCTGCACGTCGACGACCACTGCCGCGGGATCGCGCTCGTGCTGACCGGCGGCCGCCCCGGTGAGGTCTACAACATCGGCGGGGGCACCGAGCTGTCGAACCGGCGCCTCACCGAGCTGCTGCTCGTGGCGACCGGTCGCGACTGGTCGGCCGTCGAGCGCGCCATCGACCGCAAGGGCCACGACCGCCGCTACGCCGTCGACGACGCGAAGATCGCCGCCGAGCTCGGCTACGCGCCGCAGGTGCCGTTCGAGCAGGGCATCGCCGACGTCGTGGAGTGGTACCGCGACCACCGCGGCTGGTGGGAGCCCCTCAAGGAGCGGGCGGCGCTGTGAACGGGACCCTCACCGTCGTGCTCGACGAGGTCGGCGAGCGCAGCCCGACGACCGTCGGCCGCTACGCCGCCGCGCTGACGCACGCGCTCGCCACGACCGCGCCCACCGGGTTCGAGATCGCCGCGATGACGTCGAAGGTGAGCGAGAGCCGCGAGCAGCGGATCCGCGACCTGCTGCCGGGCGTCGGCGAGCTGCGGCAGACGGCCATGCCCGCGCGCGAGCTGCGCCAGGCGTGGCTGCACTCGCTCACGACGCTGCCGGTGCACGGGCTCGTGCACGCGACGAGCCTCCTGGCGCCCCTCGCCCTCGAGCCGGAGCCCGGCGACCAGGTGACGGTCACCGTCCACGGCCTGCAGTCGCTCTCCGACCGCTCGGTGCGCAAGCAGCGCTGGTTCGACCGGGCGCTGCGGCGCGCGCTGCGCCGCGCCGACGGCATCGTCGTGCCGTCCACCGCCGTCGCCGAGGACCTGCAGCTGCTGCACGACCTCGGCGACCGCGTGCGCGTCGTCCACCCCGCCCCCGTCGTGGCCCGGGCGCTGCCCGCCGACGGCGGCGCCACCAGCACCCTGCGGCTCCCCGACGAGTACGTGCTCGCGATCACGGTGCCGGGCGCGCGCGCCCAGGCCGAGGCGCTCATCGAGACCGTCGCGAGCCCGTCTATGCCGGATGCGCGGGTCGTCGTCGCCGGTCCGGTGCAGTGGGGCGAGGCGACGCTCGCCGCGATGGCCGTCGAGGCCGGACTGCCGCCCGGGCGGCTCGTGATGCTCGGCGACCTGGACGCGGCGCAGCTCGCGGTCGCCCACCACCGGGCGCTCGCGCACCTCCACGTCTCCGAGGTCGACGCGCTCGGCCTCAGCCTGCTCGACGCCGCAGCGCTCGGCACACCCACGGTGCACCCGGCCAACCGCTCGCTCCGCGAGATCGCGGGCGACGCCAGCGTGCCGGTCCACGGCGGCCCGCACGAGCTCGCGGCAGCGCTCGCGGCGCTCCTCGCCGACGACGGGGAGCGCGCCCGGCTGGGCCTGCACGCGATGGATCGCGCGCGCGCGTTCACGTGGGAGGCCGCCGCCCAGCAGGTGTGGCGGCTGCACGCGGAGCTGTGACCGTGCGGGTCTCCGTCGCGCTGTGCACCCACCAGGGCGAGCGATGGATCGAGCAGCAGCTGCGCAGCATCCTCGCGCAGACGGTGCCGGTCGCCGAGATCGTCGTCGGCGACGACGCATCCGCCGACCGCACGCTCGAGATCGTGCGGGCGGTCGCCGACGGGACCGACGTGCCGATCCGCATCCGGCACCACGAGGTCGCGCTCGGCGTCGCCGGCAACTTCGCCGACGCCATCGCGGCGACGAGCAGCGACGTCGTGGCGCTCTCCGACCAGGACGACGTGTGGCACCCGGACCGGCTCGAGCGGCTGCTGCCGCACCTCGAAGGCGTGGCGCTCGTGCACTCGGACGCGCGGCTCGTCGACGCCGACGGCGCCCCGCTCGGGTCGACGCTCGCCGACTCGCTCGAGATGACCGCGTGGGAGCGCGCCGCGATGGCCGACGGGCGTGCCGTGCAGGCGCTCCTGCGGCGCAACCTCATCACCGGCGCGACCGTGCTCGTGCGGCGCGACGCGGCGGTGGCCGCGCTGCCGATCCCGGCCGGCTGGATCCACGACGAGTGGCTCGCGATGTGCGCGGCGCTCGGCGACGGCGTGCGGTTCGTGCCCGAGCAGACGATCGACTACCGCCAGCACGGCGGCAACCAGATCGGCGTGCGCCGCCTCGGCGTCGCCGACAAGCTGCGACGCGTGCTCGAGGCGGACTCGGGCAAGCACGCGCGCAAGGCGCAGCGCGCGGCGTCGCTCGCCGCCGAGGCCGCGCGGCGCGGGCTCGCGAGCGGCGCGCAGCTCGAGGCGCTCGTCGAGAAGGCCCGGCACGAGCGCGACCGGGCGGCGCTGCCCCGCCCCCGGCTGCTGCGGGTGCCGCGCGTGCTGCGGGGCGTCCTCTCGGGCCGCTACGGGCGCTACTCCCGCGGCGCGATCGACGTCGCCCGCGACCTGCTGGAGCAGCACGGCGACTGACCGCCGCTACGGCTGGGGGGACTCGGTCGGCGCCGCGAGCGCGTCGGCCTCGGCGAGCGACGCCTGCACCATCGCGTGGATCTGATCGAAGTCGGGGTCTCCGGTGTTCACGCCCGAGGCGGGCACGAGCTCCAGGTTCGTGATCGGCATCTGCCGGGTCTTGAGCGCGAGCTGGGACAGCGAGCCGATCATCGACTGCGGCACGTCGGTCTGCACCATGTCCTGACCCGCCGCCGACAGCTGCGCGTACTTCGTCAGCAGCGTCTCGGGCGTGAACTGCGAGATCACCGCCTCCTGGACCTGCCGCTGGCGCTCCATCCGCGCGTAGTCGGAGCTGCCGGCGCGGCTGCGGGCGTACCAGAGCGCGTGGTAGCCGTCCATGCGCTGCACCCCCGGCTCGATCCAGGCTTCGACCGGCCCGCCCTCGATGGCGATCGGCACGCGCTCCGTGACGTCGAGCTCGACGCCGCCGAGCGCATCCACGAGGTCGGAGAAGCCGTGCATGTCGACGAGCACGAAGAACTGCAGCTCGAGGCCGGTGACGCCCTCGACCGCGTCCCGCGTCGCCTCGATGCCCGGGCTCGAGCCGTTCGCGAGCGCGTCGGGGTACAGGTCGGGGTTCGCCTCGCCGTAGGTGTACGTGCCGTTGAGGTAGCAGTCGCTCGACTCGCAGTCGAAGCCGTTCGGGTACGGCTCCCACATCGGCGAGCCCTCCGAGAAGGGGGCGTTCCGCAGGTTGCGGGGCACGCCGATCATGGTCGCGGCACCGGTCTCGGCGTTGACGGTCACGACCGTCATCGAGTCGGCGCGCAGCCCCTGGCGGTCCTCGCCCGCGTCGCCGCCGAGCAGCAGGAACGTGAAGCGGCCGTCCACCGGCTCGACCGGCGGCCGCGCGAAGTCGAACAGGTCGGAGACGAGGCCACGGGATGCGTCCACGATCGTGGCGCCGTAGCCGGCGAGCGCCGCGGGCGCGACGGTCACGATGATCGACAGCGCGGCGATGCCTGCGCGGGCGCCGCCGGCCATCCTCGGCAGCCGCGCGAGTCGCAGGGTGTCGAAGCCGAGCACGAGCCACAGGATCGCGTAGGCGACGAGCAGCGCCTCCATGACGAGCAGGCCGATCGAGTTGGCGACCACCGAGAGCAGCGCGCTGCGCCAGGCGAACCATCCGATCGCCGCGACGAGCAGGAGCACGAGCAGCGCGATCGTCGCGCCGATGCCGAAGCGGCCGAGCCGACGGCTGCCGGCGAGCACCTGCGCGCTGCCGGGGAGCAGGAAGCCGATCAGCACGAGCCACCAGCCGCGGCGCTGCATCACCTCCGGTCGGTCCGTCGGGTGCCGGATCGGGGTGCCGGTCGCGAGCAGCGTCATGCGCCTGCGTCCACGCGGTCGCGCAGCGCCTGCGCCTTCGCGTCGACCTGCTCCTCGAGATCCGCCGCGAAGGCGTCGAGGCGCTCGGCGACCGCCGGATCGCTCGAGCCGAGGATGCGCGCGGCGAGGATGCCGGCGTTGCGCCCGCCGCCGATCGAGACGGTCGCGACCGGGATGCCCGCGGGCATCTGCACGATCGAGAGCAGGCTGTCGAGCCCGTCCAGCCGGTCGAGCGGCACGGGGACGCCGATGACCGGCAGCCGCGTCATGGAGGCGACCATGCCGGGCAGGTGCGCGGCGCCCCCGGCGCCGGCGATGATGACGCGCACACCGCGATCCGCGGCGCCGCGCGCGAAGTCGACCATCTTCTGCGGGGTCCGGTGCGCGGACACGACGTCGACCTCGGTGGCGACGCCGAGCTCATCGAGCGCGGTCTTCGCCGCCTCCATGACCCGCCAGTCGGAGTCCGATCCCATGATGATGCTGACCTGTGCGGGCATGGCGTCAAGGGTACGCGGGCCAGCGCCCTCGTCCCGACGCCTCGCCCGGGTGGTCACGACACGCCGTCCCCGCAGCGCCGGGTGGTCACGACACGCCGCGGCCGTCGGGCAGGCGCGATCTTCCGCCGGCATTCCGATCTATCGTTTCGGACTACCTTTTAGGGCTTTGT
>JAPSJX010000094.1 GCA_031178105.1 Agrococcus sp.
TGCCGTCGTCGCCATGCGCGTGGACGGCGAGCTGCAGGACCTCGCGCGCGAGCTGACCGAGGCGCAGACGGTGGAGTCGGGGTCGGTCGAGCCGGTCACGATCGACAGCCCCGACGGCCTCGACATCCTGCGCCACTCCGCCGCGCACGTGCTCGCGCAGGCCGTGCAGCGCGTGAACCCCGAGGCGCGCCTCGGGATCGGCCCGCCCGTGCAGGACGGCTTCTACTACGACTTCGACGTCGCCGAGCCCTTCTCGAGCGACGACCTCAAGGCGCTGCAGAAGGAGATGGAGCGGATCGTCAAGGCCGGGCAGCGCTTCGTGCGCCGCGTCGTGACCGACGACGAGGCCCGGGCCGAGCTGGCCGACGAGCCGTACAAGCTCGAGCTCATCGGGCTGAAGGGCGGCGCCGACAAGGCCGCGGAGGGCGCGTCCGTCGAGGTCGGGGCCGGCGAGCTGACGATCTACGACAACGTCGACCCGAAGACCGGCGAGGTCGCCTGGAAGGACCTCTGCCGGGGACCGCACCTGCCCTCGACGCGGCTCATCGGCAACGGCTTCGCGCTCATGCGCGTCGCCGGCGCCTACTGGCGCGGCAAGACCGACCTGCCCCAGCTGCAGCGCATCTACGGCACCGCCTGGCCGTCGAAGGACGAGCTGCGCGCGTACCAGCTGCGCCTCGAGGAGGCCGCGAAGCGCGACCACCGCAAGCTGGGCCGCGAGCTCGACCTCTTCTCGTTCCCCGACGAGGTGGGCTCCGGCCTCTCGGTCTGGCACCCGCGCGGCGCGATCGCCCGCGGCGAGATGGAGCAGCACGCCCGCAAGCGGCACATCGAGCAGGGCTACAGCTACGTCTACACGCCGCACATCACGAAGCAGGACCTGTTCGCGACCTCCGGGCACCTCACCACCTACGCGGAGGGCATCTGGCCGCCCATCCACATGGACGAGGAGCGCGACGAGGCGGGCAACGTCACGAGGCAGGGCGTCGACTACTACCTCAAGCCGATGAACTGCCCGATGCACATCCTCATCTACAAGGATCGCTCGCGCAGCTACCGGGACCTGCCGCTCCGGTTCGCCGAGAACGGCACGGTCTACCGCAACGAGCTCTCGGGCGCGCTGCACGGGCTGACCCGCGTGCGCGGCTTCACGCAGGACGACGCGCACCTGTTCGTCACCCCGGAGCAGCTCGAGGAGGAGACCACGAAGGTCCTCGAGTTCGTGCTGTCGCTGCTGCAGGACTTCGGACTCACCGACTTCCGCCTCGAGCTGTCGATGCGCGACGACGAGAAGGCGAAGTGGATCGGCGACGAGGCGGTGTGGGCGACGGCGACGGATGCGCTCCGCCGCGTCGCGCGCGCGTCGGGCCTCGAGGTCGTCGAGGAGCCCGGCGAGGCCGCCTTCTACGGCCCCAAGATCGATCTCAAGGTGACGGATGCGATCGGCCGCTCGTGGCAGCTGTCGACGGTCCAGCTCGACTTCAACCTGCCCGAGCGCTTCGACCTCGAGTACACCGCGGCCGACGGCTCGAAGCAGCGGCCCATCATGATCCACCGCGCGCTCTTCGGCTCGATCGAGCGGTTCTTCGCGATCCTGCTCGAGCACTACGCCGGCGCCTTCCCGGTCTGGCTCGCGCCCGTGCAGGTCGTCGGCGTGCCGGTCGCCGCCGACTACGCCGACTACCTCGACGACATCGCGGCGCAGCTGCGGGCGAAGGGCGTGCGCGTCGAGATCGACCGCAGCGACGAGCGGATGCAGAAGAAGATCCGCACGCACACGCTCATGAAGGTGCCCTTCCAGCTGATCGCCGGCGGTCAGGACCGCGACGCCGGCAGCGTCTCGTTCCGGTTCCGCGACGGCACGCAGGACAACGGCGTGCCGGTCGACGAGGCCATCCGCCGCATCGTCGAGGCCATCGACACCAAGGCGCACGTGTGACCGACCACGCCCACGACGAGGCGGCGGAGCGCGCCGCGGTGGCCCGCGACGCGCTGCCGCCCTTCGACCCCGCGGAGCCCCACGAGCCGCCGCTCGTCGGCGAGCACGCGTGGGGCGCGCCCACGCAGATGTCGAGCGAGCTGCCGGGCGTGCCGGACCACTTCCAGCGGCTGTGGACGCCCTACCGGATGGTCTACATCCAGCAGGGCCAGATGCCCGACGAGGACGCGTGCCCGTTCTGCCGCGCACCGGAGCTCACGGACGACCAGGGCCTCATCGTGCACCGCGGCGAGACGTGCTTCGTGCTGCTCAACCTGTTCCCGTACAACACCGGCCACATCATGGTCTGCCCCTACCGGCACGTCGGCATGTACGACCAGGCGACCACCGAGGAGGTCGCCGAGATGGCCGTGCTGACCCAGACGGCCATGCGCGTGCTGTCGCAGGTGACGCGCTGCCAGGGCTTCAACATCGGCCTCAACCAGGGTCGCATCGCGGGCGCCGGCATCGCGGACCACCTCCACCAGCACATCGTGCCCCGGTGGAGCCTCGACTCGAACTTCTTCCCGATCATCGCGAAGACCAAGGCGCTGCCCATCCTCCTGGAGGACATGCGCCGGGACATCCAGGCAGCCTGGCCGGCCTGATGCCCTCCACCCCACCGGCCGGATCAGAAGGCACATCATGACTGAGACCACCACCGGCTCCGCACGCGTCAAGCGCGGCCTGGCCGAGATGCTGAAGGGCGGCGTCATCATGGACGTCGTCACCCCCGACCAGGCGCGCATCGCCGAGGACGCCGGCGCCGTCGCCGTCATGGCGCTCGAGCGCGTGCCGGCGGACATCCGCGCGCAGGGCGGCGTCGCGCGCATGTCCGACCCCGACCTCATCGACGCCATCAAGGCGGAGGTCTCGATCCCCGTCATGGCCAAGGCGCGCATCGGCCACTTCGTCGAGGCGCAGGTGCTCGAGGCGCTCGAGGTCGACTACATCGACGAGTCCGAGGTGCTGAGCCCCGCGGACTACGTCAACCACATCGACAAGTGGCCGTTCACGGTGCCCTTCGTGTGCGGGGCGACGAACCTCGGCGAGGCGCTCCGCCGCATCACCGAGGGGGCGGCGATGATCCGCTCGAAGGGCGAGGCCGGCACCGGCGACGTCTCCGAGGCGACGAAGCACATCCGCACCATCACGGGTGAGATCCGCAGGCTGCGGGGGCTCTCGAAGGACGAGCTCTACGTCGCCGCGAAGGAGCTCCAGGCGCCGTACGAGCTCGTCGCCGAGGTCGCCGAGCGCGGCGCGCTGCCCGTCGTGCTCTTCACCGCCGGCGGCGTCGCGACGCCCGCCGACGCGGCCCTGATGATGCAGCTGGGCGCCGACGGCGTGTTCGTCGGTTCGGGCATCTTCAAGTCGGGCCAGCCCGAGCGCCGCGCGGCCGCGATCGTGCAGGCGACCGCGGCGTTCGACGACCCGAAGGCGATCGCGGCGGCGTCGCGCGGGCTCGGCGAGGCGATGGTGGGCATCAACGTCGCCGACCTCCCCGCGCCGCACCGGCTCGCCGAGCGCGGCTGGTAGCGGTGGGTCGGCCGACGCGGGGCGCCGGC
>JAPSJX010000046.1 GCA_031178105.1 Agrococcus sp.
GCGGTGAAGAACTCGATCTCCATCTGCTCGAACTCGCGCGTGCGGAAGATGAAGTTGCCGGGCGTGATCTCGTTGCGGAACGCCTTGCCGACCTGGCCGATGCCGAACGGCGGCTTCTTGCGCGAGACGGTGAGCACGTTCGAGAAGTTGACGAAGATGCCCTGCGCCGTCTCGGGGCGCAGGTAGTGCTGGCCGGCCTCGTTGTCGACGGGGCCGAGGTAGGTCTTCATGAGGCCCGAGAACATCTGCGGCTCGGTCCACCTGCCGGTCGTGCCGCAGTCGGGGCAGGTGATCTCCTCCATCGAGGCGGCGGCGCGGCCCTTCTTGGCCTCGAACGCCTCCTCGAGATGGTCCTGGCGGTGCCGCTTGTGGCACTGCAGGCACTCGACGAGGGGGTCGGTGAAGGTCGCTACGTGCCCGGATGCCTGCCAGACCGCCGAGGGCAGGATGATCGACGAGTCGAGGCCGACCATGTCGTCGCGGCCCTGCACGAACGTCTTCCACCACTGGCGCTTGATGTTCTCCTTGAGGGCGACGCCGAGGGGCCCGTAGTCCCACGCCGACCTCGATCCGCCGTAGATCTCGCCCGCCTGGAACACGAAGCCGCGTCGCTTCGCGAGGTTGATGACGGCGTCGAGACGGTTCTGCACCACGGGGGCTCCTTGAGTTCGGTCGCGCGCCACCCGCCCGAGCCGGTCAGCCAGGGCCGCGCGCGCGGCACGTGAACTTCGATTCTACCGAGCGCGGCTCGCATCCGCCGCCCGTGCCCGTGGCGCTGTGCGGTCGCGCCGGCGCAATCCGTCGATCACCCCGTCGCCCGGTCGAGGGTTCGCGTCCGAGCGCAGGGCAACTCGGACGGAAACGCTCGACAGGCGCGAGCGGGGTTCGGGCGCGTTGAGGGTTCGCGTCCGAGTGCAGGGCAACTCGGACGGAAACGCTCGACAGGCTGGTGGCAGCAGTGCGGGCGGATGGGCGGTGGCGGAAGGGGGCGGGGGCCACGGCCGCGGCGCGGCGCTGGGATAGGCTCTTCCGTCGGGGCTCGAGCGCCCCGATCGCGTGCGAGGAGGGCTGGATGCGGAGCGAGGAGCGGCGGGAGCTCTACGGGGCGTGGGCGGAGCGCTGGCCCAGCGATGCGGCCGAGCTGCTCGACGGCTACTCCGGCGCCTGGTGGATCGGCGGCAGCTGGGCGATCGACGTGGCCATCGGCCGCGGCCGCGAGCACGGCGACCTCGACATCGTCATCCCCCGCAGCGAGCTGAGCCTGCTGCGCGGCTGGCTGGGCGGCAAGTGGCAGCTGTGGAGCGCGTTCCAGGGCGCGCTCAAGCCCCTGCTCCCCCACGACTCCGACGTGCTGCCCATCGGCACGACGAGCATCTGGTTGCGCCACAGCGCCTACGGCCAGTGGGAGTACGAGGTGCTCCTCGACCCGAGCGACAGCGAGTCGTGGCGGTTCCGCCGCGACACGGCCGTGACGATGCCGCTCGAGGATGCGCTCGTGACCGTCGGCGGCATCCGCTTCGCGAAGCCGCAGATCGTGCTCGCCTACGCCGCCGCCGAGCACGCCGACGTCGCGTGGCTCGACGAGGCGCTGCCGTCGCTCGACGACGAGGCGCGTGCGTGGCTCGCCGAGCGCCTCACCGACGACCACCCCTGGCGCGACCGCCTGAGCTGACCGGCGCTTCCACCGAGCTTCCCCGAACGGCGGGATTCGGCGGCCGAGACCCGCAGTTCGGGGAAGTTCGGCGGATCGGGGATCAGGTCTTCGGCGCGTCGACGGCGCCGCCGAAGCGGCGATCCCGCCCGGTGTAGATGTCGAGGGCGCGCCAGAGGTCCCGGCGCGTGAAGTCGGGCCACAGGCGGTCGAGGAACACCATCTCGGCGTACGCGCCCTGCAGGGTGAGGAAGTTCGAGATGCGCTGCTCGCCCGACGAGCGGATGTAGAGGTCGACGTCCGGCACGTCGGGGTTGTACATGCGGCTGCGCACCAGCCGGTCGGTGACGCCCGAGGGCTTGAGCCGCCCGGCCGCCACGTCGTCGGCGATCGACCGCACCGCATCCGCGATCTCGTGCGTGCCGCCGTAGTTCACGCACATCTGCAGCGTCATGGTCGTGTTGCCGGCCGTGCGGCGCTCGGCCTCCTCGAGCTCGCGGATGACCGACGTCCAGAGCCGTGGCCGGCGCCCCGCCCAGCGCACGCGCACGCCCCAGGCGTCGAGCTGGTCGCGGCGACGGCGCAGCACGTCCTTGTTGAAGCCCATGAGGAACCGCACCTCGTCGGGGCTCCGCTTCCAGTTCTCGGTCGAGAAGGCGTAGACGGAGAGGTGCTGCACGCCCGCCTGCAGCGCCCCGGCGACGACGTCGAGCAGCACGGCCTCCCCGGCCGCGTGGCCCTGCGTGCGTGTGAGGCCGCGCTGGTTGGCCCAGCGGCCGTTGCCATCCATGATGATCGCGACGTGCGCGGGCACCGTGCCCCGCTCGTAGGCGGGCGGATGCTCGCCGGTCCAGTCGACGGGTCGCAGCGGCTCGCGCAGCGGCTCGCTCACTGCACGCCGCGATCGACGTGCTCGAGGCTGCGGAGCCCGCGCTCGAGGTGCCACTGCACGTAGGCGGCGACGGCGCCGGATGCGCGGGTCTGCACGCCCTGCGGCGCCGCCTCCGCGTGCGGCCAGTCCCCCGTCAGCAGCGCCGACAGCAGCTCGAGCGTCGGGGCGTCCACGTGCAGCGACCCCGGCGGCGCCGCGTGCTCGGCAACCATGCCGCCGAGCCGCGGCACGAACGCGCGGTGCGGGCCGGGCTCGCCGGTAACCGCGCAGTCGCCGAACGACGGCGCCCAGCCGGCCACCGAGAGCGCGCGCAGCAGGTACGAGTCGAGCGTCAGCGAGGGATCGCGCTCCTGGCGCGCGAGCGACCGGAGGGCTCCCACGAGCAGCAGGTACTGCTGGCGGGAGCCGTCCTCATCGGTGAGCCGGTCAGCCGTCTCGACCATGGCGGCCGCAGCCGTGTAGCTGCGGTAGTCGGCGACGATCACCGGCGCGTAGCTGCCGAGCGTCACCGCCTGCGTCACGATGTCGAGGCTTCGACCGACGGCGAGCTGGAGGTCGGCCACCATGAACGGCTCGAGGCGAGCGCCGAACCGCGACGACGTGCGCCGCACGCCGCGCGCGACGGCGCGGACCTTGCCGTGCTCGCGCGTCAGCAGCGTGACGATGCGGTCGGCCTCCCCCAGCTGGTGGGTGCGGAGGACGACCCCCTCGTCCCGGTAGGTGGGCACTAGGCCGAGACGTGCTCGGGGGTCGCGCGCTCCTCCGCCACGGCCTGCGCGGGACCTGCGGCGCGCAGGCCGCGATTGACGGCCGAGACGATCGCGCGCAGCGACGCGTTCGTCGAGGAGTGGTCGATGCCGACGCCCCAGAAGCGCTGGCCGCCCAGCTCGAGCTCGACGTAGGAGGCGGCCTGCGCATCCTGCCCCGCCGCGAGCGTGTGCTCGACGTAGTCGACCAGCGACACCTCGACGCCCTCGGAGCGCAGCAGCGACAGCAGCGCGTCGATCGGGCCGTTTCCGGCCGACTCGACGTCGCGGAGCGTCTGCTCGTCGCGCAGCACGACCGACAGCCGCGTCTCGCCGCCGAGCGACGACGACGAGCCGACCTCGCGGAGCTCGAAGCGGCCCCACTGGTCCTCCGCCTCGCGCGAGGGGTTCGGCAGGTACTCATCGCTGAAGATCGACCAGATCGCCTCGCTCGTGACCTCGCCGCCCTCGCTGTCGGTGCGGCCCTGCACGATGTTCGAGAACTCGATCTGCAGTCGGCGCGGCAGGTCCAGCCCGTGGTCGGCCTTCAGCAGGTACGCGACGCCGCCCTTGCCCGACTGCGAGTTCACCCGGATGACGGCCTCGTAGCTGCGGCCCACGTCCTTCGGGTCGATCGGCAGGTACGGCACCGCCCAGGTGATCTCGTCGACGGTCGTGCCCTGCGCGGCCGCGTCCTCGGCCATCCGCTCGAAGCCCTTCTTGATGGCGTCCTGGTGCGATCCGGAGAAGGCGGTGTAGACCAGGTCGCCGGCCCACGGGCTGCGCTCGTGCACCTTGAGCTGGTTGCAGTGCTCGGCCACGCGGCGGATGCCGTCGAGGTCGGAGAAGTCGATCTCGGGGTCGATGCCCTGCGTCAACAGGTTGAGGCCGAGCGCGACGAGGTCGACGTTGCCGGTGCGCTCGCCGTTGCCGAACAGGCAGCCCTCGATGCGGTCGGCGCCCGCCATGTAGCCCAGCTCGGCCGCCGCGATGCCCGTGCCACGGTCGTTGTGCGGGTGCAGCGAGAGGATGACCGACTCGCGGCGCGCCAGGTGGCGGTGCATCCACTCGATCGAGTCGGCGTAGACGTTGGGCGTCGCCATCTCGACGGTCGCGGGCAGGTTGATGATGACCGGTCGCTCGGGGCGCGCGTCGAACGTCTCGATGATGGCGTTGCAGACCTCGACGGCGTAGTCGAGCTCGGTCCCGGTGTACGACTCCGGGCTGTACTCGTAGAAGACCTGCGTGCGCTCGAGCATGCCTTCGAGCTCCAGGCACAGCTTCGCGCCGTCGACGGCGATCTGCTTCACGCCCTCGCGGTCGGAGCGGAAGACGACGTCGCGCTGCAGCACGCTGGTCGAGTTGTAGATGTGCACGATCGCCTGCTTCGCGCCGTCGATCGACTCGAACGTGCGGCGGATGAGGTGGTCGCGGCACTGCGTCAGCACCTGGATGGTGACGTCGTCGGGGATGAGGTCCTCGTCGATGAGCTTGCGCACGAAGTCGAAGTCGAGCTGGCTCGCGGAGGGGAACCCGACCTCGATCTCCTTGTAGCCCATCCGCACGAGCAGCTCGAACATCATCAGCTTGCGGTCGGGCGTCATCGGGTCGATGAGCGCCTGGTTGCCGTCGCGCAGGTCGACGGCGCACCAGCGCGGCGCTCGCTCGATGCGCTTGGACGGCCAGGTCCGGTCGGGGAGGTCGACCCTGATCTGCTCGTGGTACGGGGTGTAGCGGTGCGCCGGCATCCCGCTCGGCTGCTGCATGTTCTTCATCGATCGCTCCTGTCGCTTGCTCCTTGGGTCCGGGCAGGACAGCCACCGCGACGAGGAAGCCCGGGGTTCAGGCCTCGTCGCGGCGACGAAGGAGCAGCGCGCTCTGCATGGACCCAGCCTACACCCCTGCCCCTCCGCGGGCGGGCGCCGAGGCCCGCCGGGCCCGGTCGAGCCGGCGGGACGGCGGCGCGTCAGTCCGCGGCGACCGCCGCGAGCGGGGCGATGCGCGACGCCCGCCGACCGGCCGGCCAGCTCGCGGTCGCGGCGACCACGAGCCCGGCGACCACGAGCGCGACCGGCAGCTGCCACGGGATGGTCGGCGCGGTCGAGACGACGCCGAGCACCGAGCCGACCATCGACTGCACGCCGATCCAGCCGAGCAGCGTGCCCACGCCGAAGCCCGTGGTGGCGGCGACGATCGTGATGGCCCCCGCCTCGGCCAGCAGCATCCGCATCGTGTGCGCGCGTCGCAGGCCGAGCATCCGCAGCAGGCCGATCTCGCGGGTGCGCCGACGCACCGACAGCAGCATCGCGGCGACGAAGCCGAGCACGCCCAGCACCGCCGAGAAGCCGACGATCGCGGTGACGACCGTGGTGACGCCGACGAGCAGCGCTTCGAGCTCGGCGCGGAAGACCGGGTCGCGCTCGATCGTGAGCGCCGCCGTGGTCAGCGAAGCGCCGGCCGTGACCATCATCGACACGATCGCGGCGCCCACGAAGAGCGCGAGGACGAGGGATGCGGTGCGGCCCGGGTGCGTCGCGAGCGTGCCGGCGGCGACGCGAGCGGGCACCGAGCGGCCCATCGCGCGGCCGGCGAGCGCGACGAGGGGCGGCGCGACGACCGGAGCGATGCCGACGAGCCCGACGACGAGCACGACACCGCCGGCGAAGCCGACGAGCACCGCGAGCGGGGTGATGGCGCCGAGCACGACCGCGCCCGCGAGCAGCAGCGCGCCGAGGGTGAGCGCGGCGAGCGCGACGGCCCTGCGCGGGCGGCGCCCCACCGTCTCGACGTCGACTCCTGCACCTCGGAGCGCCTCGAGCGGCGTCACGGCGATCACGGCGCGGGTGGCGAGGAGCGCTGCGACGACCGCTGCGATCGCGACCGCCGCGGCGGGGACGATGGCGGCCGGCATGATCGGGGGCATGCCCGTGAGCTCGAGGCCCTCCTCGGGCTGGCTGAGCAGCACCTCGACGGGGATCGCGGCGACGACGCCGACGAGCCAGCCGAGCACGGCGCCGCCCGCGCCGACGGCGGCGAAGCGGCCGAGCATCCGACCCCGCTCCGAGCGAGCGGTGGCGCCCAGGAGGCGCCGCAGGGCGATCTCGCCGCGCAGGTCCTCGACGGCGCTCGTGAGCGCCTGGCGGACGACGATCGCCGCGACGACGACGGAGACGCCGATGAGCAGCGTGCCGGCGAGGGCGAGCAGGAGGCGCGCCGTCTCGCTCTCGGAGACCATCCGCTCGCCGTACAGCGCGAGCGCCGCGTGCTCCATGAGCGTCGAGAGCGCCGTGCCGAAGGCGGCCGCGAGCGCCGCGACGGCGAACGCGAGCACGGCGCCGGTGCGGGAGGAGGACGTCTCCGCGCGCGCGGTGCGGGGCGCGGCGGCGGGCGCGAGCGCCGCGGTCATCGGTCGGCCGTCCGCAGCATCCGCTGCGCGATCGAGGCGGCGTCGCTCGCCCGCAGGTCGTCGTCGATGCGGCCGTCGCGCAGCAGCACGATGCGCTCGGCGCGAGCCGCGACCGCGGGGTCGTGCGTGACGACGACGATCGCCTGACCCGCCGCGGCCTGCGCGACGAGGATCTCCTGCACCTCGAGCGAGGTGGCGCTGTCGAGCGCGCCGGTCGGCTCGTCGGCCAGCACGATGGCCGGTCGGTGCGCCAGCGCGCGGGCGATGGCGAACCGCTGCTGCTGGCCGCCCGAGAGCTCGTGCGGGCGGCGCCCGACGAGGTGCTCGACGCCGAGATCGCGCAGCAGCGAGCGGATTCGCACCCGGTCGGGGTCGTGACCGGCCAGCAGCGCGGGCAGCTGCACGTTCTCGAGCGCGGTGAGGCTCGGCACGAGGTTGAACGACTGGAAGACGACGCCGACCTCGCGGCGGCGGAGCGCGGTGAGGGCGTCGTCGTCGAGCCCGACGACCGACGTGCCGCCGATGACGACGTCGCCCGAGGTTGGCGCGTCGAGCCCCGCGGCGAGGTGGAGCAGGGTCGACTTGCCCGAGCCGGACTGCCCCATGACGGCGGTGAGGGTGCCGGGCGCGATCTCGAGGTCGAGGCGGTCGAGGGCGGTGACGGATGCGTCGCCGTGGCCGAAGCGCTTCGTGACGGCTCGGAGGCGGAGTGCGTGCTGGTGCATGTCTTCAGTCAATGGATCCGCGCCGCCGCCGTCGTCGGGCGGCAGACCGACTCGGGGTCATCCGAGCGGATGATGCGCCCTTCCCCGCCCGAGCCGCGGCGCTCCAGTACAGCTCAGGCTCAGCTCAGGCGCTCCGTGAGGTGGATGTGCACCTCGTCGCCGTCCTGCTTGCCGATCGCCTGCCGGATCTTCGCCGCGACCGGCAGCTTGTGACGGCCGTCGCCCAGCGCCATGAAGGCGCCGCGGAACGGGACGTCGTCGACACTCCCGGCGACCTTCACCAGTCCGCGGGTGCCGAAGACCGTGGCCGAGTCGGGCATGACCACGCACGTCCAGCTGTCGCCCGGGAGCACGCGGCCGAGGACGGCGGTGAAGCGCAGATCGAGAGGGCCGGGACCGGACACGGGGTGCTCCGTTCGTGCTGCTCGTTGACGTGGTGCTTCACGGTACTGCCGCCCGGCCGTCTCGTCTCGGGGTCATCCCATGAGCGCGACGACCGCTCGGCCCCGCATCAGGCCGACTGCTCCCCCACCAGCCCGTGCTCGTAGGCGAAGACGACGAGCTGCACGCGGTCGCGCAACCCGAGCTTCGAGAGCACCCGGGAGATGTGCGTCTTCACCGTCGCCTCCGAGACGAACTCCGACCTCGCGATCTCGGTGTTGGACAGCCCCTTCGCCGCGAGCGCGAAGATCTCCCGCTCGCGGTCCGTCAGCCCGGCGAACGCCGTCGGCGCGACCCGCCGCTGCCGCCCGAACGCCTTGAACAGCTCGCGCGTGGCGCTCGCCGCCACGACCTCGTTGCCGGCGTGCACCGTGCGGATGGCCGCGAGCACGAGCTCCGGCTCCGCGTCCTTGAGCACGAAGCCGGATGCGCCGGCCCGGATCGCTCGCGCCGCCGCCTCGTCGAGGTCGAAGGTCGTGAGCACGACGACCCGGATCCCGGGGTCGGCCCGCACGATCCGGTCGGTCGCCGAGATGCCGTCGAGCACGGGCATGCGCACGTCCATGAGCACGACGTCGGGCTGCTGCTCCGCGGCGAGGCGCACCGCCTGGGCGCCGTCGGCAGCCTCACCGACGCATACGAGGTCGGGCTGCGACTCCACGAGCATCCGGATGCCGCCGCGGAACAGCGCCTGGTCGTCGACGATGAGCACCCGGATCATGCGACGCCCGCCGGGAACGCCGCGCGCACGCGGAACCAGTCGTCCTCGATGCCCGTCCACAGCTCGCCGCCCGAGAGCCGCGCGCGCTCGTGCATGCCGCGCACGCCGTGGCCGGGCGGGCCCGGCGTGCTGAGGGCGCGGTTGTGCACGTCGATCACGATGCCGGTCCCGCCCGGGAAGGCGACGCCGCGCATCCGCACGTGCACGGGCGCGTCTCGGTCGCCGTGCCGCAGCGCGTTCGTGAGCGCCTCCTGCAGGATCCGGTAGGCGGCGATGTCGGCGGTGCGCGGCAGCGCAGGCCAGGCGCCCACCCGCTCGATCCGGACGTCGAGGCCGCTGCCGCGCATCCGCTCGACGAGCGCGTCGACGTCGTCGAGCGACGCGACGGGATCGGGCGCCTCGCTGTGCCGCAGCTGCGCGAGCAGCAGCCGCACGTCGCCGAGCGCCTGCTTCGCGGTGCCGGCGATGGTCTCGAGGGATGCGTCCTTGACGGCCGGGTCGGCCGTGTAGCGCGCGCCGTTCGCCTGCGCGATGACCACCGCGAGCGAGTGCGCGACGACGTCGTGCATGTCGCGAGCGAGGGCCGCGCGCTCCTCCTCCTGGTCGGCGCGCTGCAGCGACACCTGCGCGACGACGGTCGCCGCCTCGGTGCGGGCCGCGGCGGCGACGCCCCAGCCGACCAGGATCGTCATCGAGAAGAGCAGCATCGGCGGGATCCACAGGAACGCGACGAGCCGCACGGTCTCGCCGAGCGGCACCGGATCCCCCGGTGCGAAGCCGGCGAGCCCACCCGTGGTCGTGATCCAGTAGGCGGCGAGCACGGAGGCGACGAGCGACAGCCCGAAGGCGCCGAGCCGACCGGACCAGCCCGAGAAGCGGCCCGCCGAGTACAGCAGCACGAGCACGCCGAACCACATCGGGAACATCGGGGCGCCGAGGACGACGTGCACGGCGGCGAGCGCCGTCAGCCCGGCGAGCGCGAGCACCGGCCGCGAGCGGCGCAGCAGGATCGCGCCGGGGATGGCGAGCGTGACGAGGGCGCACAGGACCCAGTGCCAGCCGTACCCGACCGTGGCGAGCAGGAGCGTCGGCAGCGCGAGCACCAGCACGGTGACGCCCGCGATGATCGCGTCCGACCGCCGCGAACCGTGCTCGATCGGCGCTGCCGGGGGTGCGGCGGCGTCGACGATCGGGAGGGCGGTCATGCGATCCAGCGTAGGTCGCGGACGGCGCCGGCCCGCCGCGACCCCTGCAGAATCATCCTGCCGACGGAGCCGGGTCGGCGGCCGGCCCGGGGCGGTGACCGGCCCGGGTCGGCGATCGCCGCTACGCTCCCGACGTGCCTGCTCGATCGCCCGCCCGTGCCCGCTCGCGGCGGCTGCAGGCGTCGGCCCTGATCCTGCTCGCGCTCGTCGGGCCGGTGCTCTTCATCCTCGGCCAGTCGCACGTGCGTGCCGACGCCGCGCTCGAGCGCAGCGGTGCGCGCGCGGTCGGCACGGTCGTCTCCTTCGCCGACACGCAGCGCGCCTCACGGCGCTCGGTGCTGGTCGCCTTCGTCGCGCCCGACGGGAGCACCCGGAGCGCATCAGCCCGGGCCCAGCACGAGCAGCACCCGATCCCGGGCGACGCCGTGCAGGTCGCGTACGATCCCGCGGACCCGGACCGCGCCGTCGTCGTCGGCTACGGATCGACGTGGGAGCCGCTCTCGGGCATGGGCCTCGTGCTGACGCTCGTGACGCTCGCGCTCGCGGTCGCCGGGGCGGTGCTGCGGTGGTTCGGGCGACGGAGGGCGAGCCTGGGCACCGGGGCCCGCTAGGCGCGACCTCACACGCCAGCAGCGCGATCGGGCGACAGCGCAGCCCACGACGACGGCACGTCGGCACGGATATGCTCGGCCTCTGCACCGGCGCAGCGCCCCTCAGAGGACCGAGGTCACGTGGACGAGTTCACCGTCGAGGCATCGGCGCGACCGGCGAGGCCGGCGACCGGCCGCGGCCGCCTCGCGCTCGCCGCCGCGTCGCTGCGCGCCGCGGCCGGGCTGGGGATCGTCGAGCCCGAGATCCGCGGCCTCCATCACGTCGTGCGCGCCGGTGACGTGTGCTTCGACGTGGGCGCCGCGTACGGGATGTACACCTTCCCGCTCGCCGATCTGGTGGGGCCGCACGGCGCCGTGCACAGCTTCGAGCCGCAGCCCCGGCCGCGCGCCGTGCTCGCGACGATGCGCCGCGCGGCGGGCGCGGCGCACGTGCGCCTGTCGGACCACGGGATGGGGCGGAGCGCCGGCAGCCTGCCGCTCGTGCTGCCGTCGCGCTACGGCGTGCGGATCAGCGGGCACGCGCACCTCGCCGACCGTCTGACCGCGTCGGTGCCGACCGCCCAGCCCGCACCGAGGCGCATCCACGTGCCGGTGACGACGATCGACGACGTCTGCGTCGAGCGCGCGATCGAGCGGGTGCACTTCATCAAGGCCGACGTCGAGGGCTTCGAGCCCGAGGTGCTCCACGGCGCCGCGCGCGTGCTCGAGCGCGACATGCCGGCGCTGCTGCTCGAGATCGAGGACCGCCACCTCTGCCGCTACGGACGCACGGCCGACGAGGTGACCGGGATGCTGCGCGACCGCGGCTACGCGATGCAGACGTGGCGCGACGGCGAGTGGCGAGCCGCGGAGCGGGTCGTGCTCGGCACGCGGAACTACCTGTTCCGCGCGGCGTGAGCGCTGCGCGGGCTAGAAGCCGAAGCGGCCCAGCTGCTTCGGATCGCCCTGCCACTCCTTCGCGATCTTCACGCGCAGGTCGAGGTGCACCTGCGTGCCGACGATGCGCTCGATCTCGGCGCGCGCATCCGCCCCCACCTGCCGCAGCCGCGAGCCGCCCTTGCCGATGACGATGCCCTTCTGGCTGTCGCGCTCGACCCACAGGTTGGCGTAGACGTCCGTGAGCTCGCGGTCCTCTCGGCGCACGATGTCGTCGATCGTCACCATGATCGAGTGCGGCAGCTCGTCGCGCACGCCCTCGAGCGCCGCCTCGCGGATGAGCTCCGCGATGCGGATGTCGAGCGGCTCCTCGGTCAGCGTCTCCGCCTCGTAGAGGGGCGGGCCCTCGGGCAGCAGCCCCACGAGCGTGTCGAGCAGCACGTCGAGCTGCGTGCCGCGCACCGATGAGAGCGGCACGACCGCATCCCACTCCCGCAGCTCCGCGACCGCGAGCAGCTGCTGCGCGACCCGCTCCTTCGAGGCGGCGTCGGTCTTCGTCACGACCGCGACCTTGCGCGCGCGCGGGAAGCCCTCCAGCTGCTGGTCGATGAAGCGGTCGCCGGGCCCGAGCGGCTCGTCCGCGGGCACGCACAGGCAGATGACGTCGACGTCGCCGAGCGTCGTCTGCACGACGGCGTTCAGCCGCTTGCCGAGCAGCGTGCGCGGCTTGTGCATGCCGGGGGTGTCGACGATGACGAGCTGCGCGTCGGCGCGGTGCACGACGCCGCGGATCGCGTGCCGCGTGGTCTGCGGCTTCGACGAGGTGATGGCGATCTTCTCGCCCACGAGCGCGTTCATGAGCGTCGACTTGCCCGCGTTCGGGCGGCCGACGAACGTGACGAACCCGCTGCGGTGGACGCCGGCCTCCGGCGTGCGATCGGTCGTCATGCTGCCCCCTCGGCCTCGCGGTCCGCGCGGATCAGGCGCGAGACCTCCATCTCACCGGCGTTGCGGCCCCGGCCGTCGATCGAGCGCACCTCGATGCGCAGGTCGTCGACGTGCACGACGTCGCCCACCTCCGCGATCCGGCCCAGCTCCTTCTGCACGAGCCCGCCGACCGTGTCGACGTCCTCGTCATCGAGCGTGAGGTCGAACAGGTCGCCCAGCTCGTCGATCTGCAGGCGCGCGGAGACCCGCCAGACGCCCTCGCCCTCCTCGACGACCTCGGCGCGGCCGCGGTCGTGCTCGTCGCGGATCTCGCCGACCAGCTCCTCGACGAGGTCCTCGAGCGTCACGAGGCCGGCGATGCCGCCGTACTCGTCGACCACCATCGCGACGTGCACGCGCTCCGCCTGCATGAGGGCGAGCGTGTCGTCGCCCTTCTTCGACTCGGGCACGAGGATCGCGGGCCGCGCGAGCTCCTCGGCGGTCTCGGTCGCGTCGGGCCGCCACGTGCGGCTGCGCACGACGTCGCGGAGGTAGAGGATGCCGAGGATCTCGTCGGTCGACTCCCCGACGACCGGCATGCGCGACAGGCCGTTGTCGAGGAACTGCCGCAGCGCGTCCGCCGCGGTCGCGTCGCGCTCGACGGTGATCATGTCGGGCCGCGGCACCATCACCTCGCGCACGAGCGTCTCGTTGAACTCGAAGATGGAGTGGATGAGCTCCCGGTCGTCGTCCTCGAGCACGTCCGACTCGGCGGCGGCGTCGACCATCGACAGCAGCTGCGCCTCGGTCGCGAACGCGGTCTCGCGCTGGCGGCCCGGCGTGAACTTGTCGCCGACGGTCGCGACGAGGCTCGCGATCGGCCCCATGAGCACCCGCCAGAAGCGCAGGAAGCGGGCGGATGCGCGGAGCAGCCCGACAGCGTGCGTGCGGCCGACGGCGCGCGGGCTCGTGCCCACGAGCACGAACGAGACGACGATCATCGCGCCGCCGGCGATGAGCAGCGTGATCCACCACTCGGTGACGAGCGAGTCGACGGCGAGGGTGATGAGCACCGCGGCGATCGTCTCGCACATGATGCGGCCGAACTGCAGCGTCATGATGTGCCCGCGCAGGTCGTCGGCGATCGCGAGCATCGCCGAGCCGCGACGGGCGGTGACGGCCGCGTCCTGCAGCTCGGCGCGCGAGACGACGCCGAGCGCGGCGTCGGCGGCGGCGAGCCAGGCGCCGAAGGCGATGAGCACGCCCGCGGCGACGAAGAGCAGGATCTCGAACATCAGGCGGTGCGGCCGGGCGTCCCGGCGTCATGCTCCTCGAACCCGGCGAGCAGCTTGTCCTGCAGCGTGAACATCTCGTCGCGCTCGCTCGGCTCGGCGTGGTCGAAGCCGAGCAGGTGCAGCAGCCCGTGCGTCGTCAGCAGCCGCAGCTCGGTCATGAGGCTGTGTCCCGCCTCGGTCGCCTGCGCCTGCGCGACCTCGGGGCAGAGCACGATGTCGCCGAGCAGCCCGGCGGGCGTCACGCGATCGTGCGCGCCTGGGCGCAGCTCGTCCATGGGGAACGAGAGCACGTCGGTGGGGCCCGGCTCGTCCATCCACTGCACGTGCAGCTGCTCCATGGCGGCGACGTCGACGAGCACGATCGAGACGTCGGCGTCCGGGTGCACGAAGAGGCGCTCCAGGTCGAACGCGACGAGGCGCACGAGCTGCGCCTCGTCGACGGATGCCTCGGTCTCGTTGAGCAGGTCGATCGCCATCAGCGTCCCCGTCCGCGCTGCTGGTGGTGCGGCTGCTGCGCCTTGCGGGCCTGCCGCGCCATCTGGCGCTGGTCGTGCTCGGTGTAGGCGTCGACGATCTCGCCGACGAGCGTGTGGCGCACGACGTCGTCGCTCGTCAGCATCGCGAAGTGGATGTCGTCGATCCGGCCCAGCACCTGCTGCGCCACCTGCAGCCCGGAGGTGCCCGCGGGCAGGTCGACCTGCGTCGCGTCGCCCGTGACGACCATCTGCGAGCCGAAGCCGAGGCGGGTGAGGAACATCTTCATCTGCTCGGGGCTCGTGTTCTGCGCCTCGTCGAGCACGATGAACGAGCTGTTGAGCGTGCGGCCGCGCATGTAGGCGAGCGGCGCGACCTCGACGACGCCCGTCGCGAGCAGCTTGGGCACGAGCTCCGGGTCCATCATCTCGTTGAGCGCGTCGTAGAGCGGCCGCAGGTACGGGTCGATCTTGTCGGTGAGCGTGCCGGGCAGGAAGCCGAGCCGCTCGCCGGCCTCGACGGCCGGGCGCGTGAGGATGATGCGGTCGACCTCCTTGCGGTGGAGGGCCTGCACGGCCTTCGCCATCGCGAGGTAGGTCTTGCCGGTGCCGGCGGGGCCGATGCCGAACACGATGGTGTGCTCGTCGATCGAGTCGACGTAGGCGCGCTGCCCCTCGGTCTTCGCGCGGATCGACTTGCCGCGCGACGTGAGGATCGCCTCCCCCATCGCGTCGGAGAGGCTGCGGGTCGAGTCCTGCCGCAGGATGCGGGAGCC
>JAPSJX010000047.1 GCA_031178105.1 Agrococcus sp.
CCGAGATCGCGCGCGGCGAGGGCAAGCCCGAGGCCGCCATGCCGAAGATCATCGAGGGTCGCATCAGCGGCTTCTTCAAGCAGATCGTCCTGCTCGACCAGGACTACGCACGCGACAACAAGCAGAGCGTCGCCAAGGTGCTCGAGGCCGCAGGCCTCGAGGTCACCGGCTTCGCGCGCTTCAAGGTCGGCGCGTAAGCACGATCGCACGACGAGGGCCGGGGGGAGACCCCCGGCCCTCGTCGCATCCCCAGGGCGCGTCGCCGGGCATCCTCGGGAGGGCCCGCCGGTGCTCGCGCACGGTAGGCTTCTGCACGGCCCACTCGGGTCGTGACCCAGGAGGACGCCCGATGACTGCACAGCCGCGACGCCGAGTCCTCCTGAAGCTGTCGGGCGAGTCGTTCGGCGCAGGCAGCCTCGGCGTCAACCCCGACGCCGTCGCCTCGTTCGCCAGGCAGATCGCGGATGCGGCCGAGACCGTCGAGATCGCGATCGTCGTCGGCGGCGGCAACTTCTTCCGCGGCGCGGAGCTCAGCCAGCGCGGCATGGAGCGGGGCCGCGCCGACTACATGGGCATGCTGGGCACGGTCATGAACGCGCTCGCCCTGCAGGACTTCCTCGAGCAGGCCGGCGCCGAGACCCGCGTGCAGTCCGCGATCCAGATGACGCAGGTCGCCGAGCCGTACATCCCGCGGCGCGCCGAGCGCCACCTCGAGAAGGGCCGCATCGTGATCTTCGGCGCGGGTGCGGGCCTGCCCTACTTCTCGACCGACACGGTCGCGGCGCAGCGCGCGCTCGAGATCACGGCGGATCAGGTGCTGGTCGCGAAGAACGGTGTCGACGGCGTCTACTCGGCCGACCCGAAGCACGACCCCACGGCGACGCGCTTCGACGAGATCACCTACCAGGACGCGCTCGTGCGCGGCCTCAAGGTCGTCGACTCGACCGCCTTCAGCCTCTGCATGGACAACCGGATGCCCATGCGCGTGTTCGGGATGGACAGCGACCGGGCGCTCGAGCGCGCGATCCTCGGCGAGCCGGTCGGCACGCTCGTGCGCGCCTGACGCCCGCACCACCCAATACACTCAGCAGCGACGGAAGGAACCACGTGATCAGCGACGTTCTGGCTTCGGCCAAGGAGAAGATGGCCCAGTCGATCGAGGTCGCGAAGGCCGACTTCCAGACGGTCAGCGCAGGCAGGGCCAACCCGGCGCTGTTCCAGAAGCTGCTCGTCGACTACTACGGCTCGCCGACGCCGCTCGTGCAGCTCGCGGGCTTCCAGCAGCCGGATGCGCGCACGCTCGTCATCACGCCGTTCGACAAGAGCGCGCTCAAGGAGATCGAGCGCGCGATCGTCGCCGCGCCGCACCTCGGCGTGAGCCCGTCGAACGACGGCAGCATCGTGCGCATCGTCATGCCGGAGCTCACCGAGGAGCGCCGCCGCGACTACGTCAAGATCGTCAAGGACAAGGCCGAGCAGGCTCGCGTCGCGGTGCGCAACGTGCGCCGCCAGGCGCTCACCGACCTCGACAAGCTGACCGGTGAGGTCAGCGACGACGAGATCGCGCGCGCCGGCAAGGAGCTGGAGACGGCCACGAAGCAGGCCGTCGAGGGCATCGACGACGCGCTGAAGAAGAAGGAGTCCGAGCTCCTCGAGGTCTGATCGAGGAGTCGGGAGGCGACGCGTGCGACGAGAGCATCGGAGCCCCGCCGAGATCGAGGCGCAGATCCAGGCGCAGATCCACGCCGCGCGGGACCAGATCGAAGCGACCCGCGCGCGCGTGAACAAGCGCACGGGGCGCGACCTCGCCGCGGCGACCGGCATCGCCGTCGTGCTCGGGGTGGTGCTGCTCGCGAGCCTGCTCTGGGTGAAGACGCTCTTCATGCTCTTCGCCACCGTGCTCGTCGGCTTCGCGCTCTACGAGCTCGCGAGCGCGATGCGCTTCGGCGGCCGCGACGTGCCGCGCATCCCGCTCGTGCTGCTCGGCAGCGCGATCGTGCCGATCACCTGGGTGCTCGGCGCCGCGGGGATGTGGTGGTCGACGCTGGGCGCGATCGCGGCGGTGGCGCTCGCCCGCGTGCTCGAGCTCGCCGACCGCAGGACCCGCACCGGCCTCCGCTCCGTCGCGGCGGACATCGCCGGGGGAGCGCTGTGCATCGCCTACGTCCCGGTGCTCGGGGGCTTCGCGGTGCTCCTCACCGCGCAGGACGGCGGCGAGTGGTGGATGCTCGCCATGATCATCATGACCACGGTCATCGACACCGGCGCGCTCGCCGCTGGCGTGCTGCTCGGCCGTCACAAGCTCGCGCCGCGCATCAGCCCCGGCAAGACCTGGGAGGGCCTCGCCGGCGGGGCGCTGCTCGCGACGGGCGCGGGCATCGCGCTCTCGGTGTGGATGCTGCAGCAGGAGTGGTGGTTCGGGTTGATCCTCGCGGCGCTGCTGGTCGCCGCTGCCACGGTCGGCGACCTGGCGGAGTCGATCATCAAGCGTGACCTCGGCATCAAGGACATCGGCTCGTTCCTGCCGGGCCACGGCGGCTTCCTCGACCGGCTGGACTCCATCCTCCCCAGCGCGGTCGTGATGATGGCCCTCTTCCAGGTGGCGCACGCCTGACCGGGCTGCCGCTGGCATGATGGAGACGATGAGCACCTTCCCGAGGGCAAAGCGCTCGCAGCCCGGCTACGACATCGAGCAGGTCGAGGACTTCCTCGAGGATGCTCGACGTGCGTACGCGACCGACGCGCGCGCCGCCACGGCGATCGACAGCTCGACCATCCGCCGCACGAGCTTCACCATGCAGAAGGGCGGGTACTCGCCGGCCCATGTCGACGCCGCGCTCGAGCGGCTCGAGGAGGCCTTCGCTCGCCGCGAGCACGAGCGCGGCGTGATCGAGCACGGGGAGGACGCCTGGTACGCGAGGGTCCGCGACCGGGCGCAGCAGGCGCTCGAGACGCTCAAGCGCCCCGAGGGCGAGCGCTTCCGGCGCGTCAGCCGCATCTCGCGCGGCTACCGCGTCGTCGAGGTCGACCGCTTCGCGGACCGGGTCGCCGGCTATCTCGAGGACGGCCCCGACATGACAGCGCGGGAGGTGCGCACCGCGCAGTTCGATGCCCAGTTCGGCGGCTACGACGAGGACGAGGTCGACCAGCTGCTCGACACCGTCGTGGGCCTCATGCTGGCGGTGCGCTGACCCGCCCCCCTCCGCCGCCGCTGCGCGGGTGGTCAGGACACGCCGCGACCGACGGCGCGGGTGGTCACGACACGCCGCCCTCGGGCGCGGCCGCGCGGCGTGTCGTGACCACCCGCGCGCGCGGCCAGGGCGGGGGCGACCCTAGGCGCCGTTACCATTCCGTGATAACGTCGACCCTCGTGTTCACCCGCTCTCACTCCGCTTCCGCGCGCTCGACGCGCACGCGCGGCGTGCTGTCCGGGGTGTCGCTCGTGGCCGCGGCGGGCTTCGTGCTCGTCTCCGTCGCCGCGAGCCCCGGCTCCGAGGTGATGGCCGAGCCGGCGTCGCTGCCGAGCGAGCCGCGGGCGGGCCAGGCGGTCGACGCGATCACCGGCTCGCAGGCGTCCCTGGTCCGCGACGACATCGTGGTGCACACCCCGACCCCCACGCCGACGCCCACGCCCGAGCCGGCTCCCGCGCCGGCCGCGGCAGCAGCACCGGCCGCACCCGCCGCCGCCGCGAGCGCACCCCGCGCCGCGATCGCGATCCCCGCCGTCGCGGCCCCGAACCCCGGCAGCGCCCAGGCGGCGGCCCGGCAGATGGTGCTGTCGCGCGGATGGGGCGAGGACCAGTACGCGTGCCTCTACAACCTGTGGCAGCGCGAGTCGAACTGGAACGTCTACGCGCAGAACCGCTCGAGCGGCGCCTACGGCATCCCGCAGTCGCTGCCGGGCTCGAAGATGGCGAGCGCGGGCGCCGACTGGCAGACCAACCCCGTGACCCAGATCAGCTGGGGACTCGGCTACATCGCCGGCCGCTACGGCACCCCGTGCGGTGCCTGGGGCCACTCGCAGTCGGTCGGCTGGTACTGAGGTGGCCGCGCGGCGGCAGAAGCGTCGCGCGCAGCCCCACGTGCCGCTCGACGTCGACCGCCTGATGCACGGGGTCGCCCGCGTCGAGGAGCGTGCGGGTGCCGAGTGGCACGTGCAGCCCATCTCGCCGCGCAGCGCGACGAAGGCCTACGTGTGCCCGAGCTGCGGCGGCGCGGTGCTGCCGGGCGTCGCCCACGTCGTCGTGTGGCGCGCCGACTCGATCTTCGGCGACCGTGCGATCGAGGATCGCCGCCACTGGCACACCGGGTGCTGGCGCGCGCGGTGAGACGGGCCGGCCGGCCAGCGCGCCGACCTACCTGCCGTCCTGCCGCGGGATGACGACCTCCTTGAGGATCAGCTGGATCGCGGCGGCGATCGGGATCGCGACGAGCGCGCCCAGGATGCCGAGCAGCGTGCCGCCGATGAGCGCGGCGAGCACGACGACGACGCCGGGCACCTTGACGGCGCGGTTCATGATCTGCGGGCTGATCACGTAGGCCTCGAGCTGCATGTAGATGACGTACCAGATCACGACCGGGAGCGCCGCCTGCGGGCCGTCGAGGAGCAGCACCAGCAGCGAGATGAGGACGGACGCCGAGATCGTGCCGACGAGCGGGATCGTCGAGGCGAGGAGCGCGATGAACGCGTAGACGCCGGCGAGCTCGGAGCCGACGATCGACAGCACGATGAACGACAGCACGCCGTTGAGCACGCCGAGCGCGCCCTGGCCGAGCACGAAGCGCCCGACGGAGCGCATGATCTGCTCGGCGATCTCGATGAACTTCGGCCGCGACGAGGCCGGCACGAGCCGGTACATGCCGGACTTCAGCGAGGGCATCGATCCCGTGAAGTAGAGCATCAGCACGAGCACGATGAGCAGGCCGCCGACGGCGAAGACCACCTGCACGGCGCCGCCGACGATGCCCGCGGCGATGTCGGCGACCCACGGGGGCAGGCTCGACCAGGTGTTGAAGTCGTTCAGCGCGCCGCTCAGCTGCGCGAGCGTGCCGTCGAGGTCGAACTGCGGGAAGGTCTCGCGCACCCACGCGAGCACGCTCTCGAAGGCGCCGCCCTCGATCTCGGCGACGATCGACTGCACGAGGACCGTGAACTGCGAGACGATCGTCGGGACGATGAGCCAGATCGCGCCGACGCCGACGCCGAGGATCACGGCGAAGATCAGCAGCACCGCGGCCCACCGCGGCACGCCGCGGCGGATGAGGAACTGGATGACCGGCTCGACGCCGAGCGCGAGGAAGATGCCGGCGAAGGCCCACACGAGCACGGTGCTGATCTGCTGCACGGCGACGCCGATGGCGAGCGCGAGCAGCACGCCGAGCCCGCCGACGAGGCCGAGCAGGAAACCGTTGCGGATCTTCACACCGGTCATCCTAGGGTCGTGCCGAACGGCGGCCCGCCCCGCCCGCGAACGGGGTTGGCAGGCTCAGCGGCTCCCGGTACCCTGGAGGCTTGCCCGCTCAGCGTCGTCCTGCCGGACGGCCCGCCGGATCCGCCGGTGAGCGTGAAAGGACCTCTGACCCGTGCGATACATCCTCGCGGCCGTGAGCCTCGTGATCTCGCTCGTGCTGCTCGGCCTCGGCATCGGGCAGCGCACGATCTGGGCGCCCCCGGAGTCGATCGTCTCGCAGCTCGACACGGCGACCGATGCCCAGATCATCGTGATCCCCGGCACGACCATGAACGCGCACGACGGCCGGCAGAGCGTGGTCGTCTCCGGTGACGGACCGATCACCGCCGTGGTCGGCCGCGACCACGACGTGCTCGGCTGGGTGGGGGAGTCCGCGCACGCGGTGGCCGGGATCGACGAGGCTGACGCGCTCACGCTGGCCGAGGAGCCCGGCTCGAGCGACGCCCTGCCGCAGCTCGCCGGCAGCGACATGTGGATCGAGGAGCACGTCGGTGACGGCGAGGTGCGGTTCTCGATCGACCTCCCGGTCGGCTACTCGATCGCGATCGCCGGCGAGCCCGGCACCGCCGCTCCCGCTGACGTGCGCGTCGAGTGGCCCTTCGACGCCAAGACGCCCCTGTTCGGACCGCTGATCACCGCCGGCCTCGTCTTCCTCGCGCTCGCCCTCGTGCTGTTCCTGCTCGCCCTGCGGAGCCACCGCCGGCGCCGTGGCCCGCAGCGGCGCTCGCACCGCGATCTGAGCCGCGCGGAGCGCCGAGCGCTCGCGCGCGAGGCACGTGCGGGCACGCCGAGGCCCGTGGTCGAGCCCTCGACCCCGGGAGCGCTCGAGGCCCCGGCCGCGTACGCGGATGCGCAGCCCACGGACGGCACGGACGCGGCGACGGAGGAGACGGCCGGTCCCGACGCACCGCCGCACGACGCGACGACGGACCGCTCGCGCGGGACGGCCGATCGCATCGCGACGCCGAGGGCGCGGCACCGCTTCGGCCTCATCGCGCTGCCGATCGTCGCGGTCGTGGCGCTCACCGGCTGCGGTCCCCAGTACTGGCCGAGCGGCCCCACGACGCCCGCGGCGACCGCGGAGCCGACACCGACGAGCCTCGAGGACACGCTGCCCCCGGTCGCGCTGACCGAGAACCAGTTCGCCCGCGTCCTGGAGGACACCCGGGCCGTGACCGCCGCGGCCGACGAGGCCCGGGACCTCGAGCAGGTCTCGGCACGGGTCGGCGGCGCGGTGCTCGCCGCGCGCACGACCGACTACGAGGTGCGCGGGCTGAACGGCGAGGTCCAGCCGCTCCCGGGCATCCCGGACGGCGACGTGCAGCTGTTCCTGCCGCAGCAGACCGAGGTCTGGCCGCGGACGGTCATGGCCGTGGTCGCGTGGCAGGACGAGGCGCGCGCCCAGTCGGCGCTCGTCTTCGAGCAGGCCGATGCGCGCTCCGACTACCGGCTCGTCTACCAGACGACGCTCGCCTCCGGCGTGCAGCTGCCCGCCGTCGCGAGCCCTACGATCGGTGCCGCGAGCCTGCCCGGCGACACGCCGCTGCTGCAGCGCCGCCCGGCCGAGATCACCGACGCGTACGCGGACCTGCTGCTGCAGGGTGACGCGTCGGAGTTCGCCGCGTGGTTCCAGGAGGAGGGCGACACGCTCCGGGCCGACCTCGGCCGCGCCGCCAAGGACGAGCTCACGCAGCGGCCGGAGTTCGCGCTGTCGACCCTCGAGTGGTCGGCGACCGGGGACGAGGCCGCGCCGCTCATGCTCGTGACGAACGAGGGCGGCGCGCTGCTGGCCACGTCGTTCGACGAGACCGTGCGCGTGACGCCGAAGGAGGAGGGCGTCGAGATCTCGACGAGCGGCGCCGCCGCCAGCCTCGCGGGCGTGCAGGAGACGACCGCCGGCATCGAGACGACGTATCAGATCCAGGTGCTCTTCGCCGTGCCGCCGGCCGACGCCCCGGAGGGCACGCAGATCCAGGTGGTCGGGTACAGCCAGGCGCTGCTCGACGCGAACGAGGTGGGACAGTGACCGATACGCAGCTTCCGGCATCCATGGGTGGGGCGGTCGACCTCTCGGCGCTCGCCGCACGGCGCGACCAGCCGCCCGCGCCCGAGCGCGCGCAGGGCGCGCCCGGCGTGATCGTCGACATCGGCGACGCCGACTTTGGCCAGATCGTCGAGCTGTCGAGCAGCGTGCCCGTCATCATCGACATCTGGGCCGAGTGGTGCGGTCCGTGCAAGCAGCTGTCGCCCGTGCTCGAGCGCCTCATCGAGGGCTACGGCGGCCGGCTCGTGCTCGCCAAGGTCGACGCCGACCAGAACCCGCAGCTCGTGCAGGCGTTCAACGCGCAGTCGATCCCGACCGTCGCGGCGGTCATCGGCGGCCGCCCCGCGCCCCTCTTCACGGGAGCGCTGCCGGAGGACCAGGTGAAGGACGTGCTCGAGCAGGTGCTCGCGTTCGCCGAGCAGCAGGGCATCACCGGCCGGGTGCCGGTCGCGGAGGATGCGCCCGCCGACGCCGAGCCGCAGCCCGAGCCCGTCCCGCCCCTCCACCAGGAGGCCTACGACGCCATCGACGCCGGTGACCTCGACAGGGCGATCGCCGCCTTCGAGAAGGCGATCGCGCAGAACCCGCGCGACACCGACGCGATCGCCGGCCTCGCGCAGGTGCGCCTGCTCGCTCGCCTGCGCGGCCGCTCGGCCGACGAGATCCGCGCCGCCGCGGCGGCGCAGCCGCAGGACACCGAGGCGCAGCTGCTCGCGGCCGACCTCGACCTCTCCGGCGGCCACGTCGAGGACGCCTTCCTGCGCCTCCTCGACCTGATGGCGACGCTGGTGGGCGACGAGAAGCAGGACGTGCGGCTGCGGCTGCTCGACCACTTCGAGATCGTCGGGCTCGACGACCCACGGGTGAACGCGGCGCGCCGACGGCTCACGACGCTGCTGTACTAGCGGCCGGCGCTCGGCAGCTCGCGGCCGCGAGGCGCCTCCCGAAGGAGGCGCCTCCCGGCCGCGTCGCTCAGCGCAGGGGCGGCTCGGTGTCGGCCTCGGGTCGGGCGTCCGCTGCCGCCTTCGGGCGCAGGATGAGTCCCGCGAGCGGCGGGATCGTCACCGTCGCCGAGGCGGGACGGCCGCCCCAGGCGTCGCTCGTCGCGTGCACCGTGCCGAGGTTGCCGATCCCGGACCCGCCGTACTCGACCGCGTCGGAGTTCACGAGCTCCTCCCACTCGCCCGCGAACGGCAGCCCCATCCGGTAGTGCTCGATGGGCCGGCCGGAGAAGTTCATGATGGCGGCGACGGGGTCGCCGTTCGCGCCCCAGCGGAGGAACGCGATGACGTTGTCGGTCGAGTTGCCCCCGTCGATCCACTCGAAGCCACCCGGCTCGTTGTCGCGCAGCCACAGCGCCTCGGTGTCGCGGTAGACGCGGTTGAGCTGCGAGACGAGCGACATGAGCCCGCGGTGCACCGGCTGGTCGAGGATCCACCAGTCGAGACCGCGCGCCTCGCTCCACTCGCTCGGCTGCCCGAACTCCTGGCCCATGAACAGCAGCTGCTTGCCCGGGTGCGCCCACATGAACGTCAGGTAGGCGCGCACGGAAGCGAGCTTCTGCCACTGGTCGCCGGGCATCTTGTTCAGCAGCGAGCCCTTGCCGTGCACGACCTCGTCGTGGCTGATCGGCAGCAGGAACTGCTCGCTGAACGCGTAGAGGAACGAGAACGTGATCTCGCCGTGGTGGTGCGACCGGTACATCGGGTCGACCGACATGTACTGGAGCGTGTCGTGCATCCAGCCCATGTTCCACTTCATGCCGAAGCCGAGGCCCCCGGCGCTCGTGGGCTTCGTCACGCCCGGCCACGACGTCGACTCCTCGGCGATCATGATGATGCCGGGGCAGCGGCGGTAGACGGTCGCGTTGACCTCCTGCAGCAGCGAGATCGCCTCGAGGTGCTCGCGGCCGCCGTGCACGTTGGGCAGCCACTCGCCGTCGTTGCGCGAGTAGTCGAGGTACAGCATCGAGGCGACCGCGTCGACGCGCAGGCCGTCGATGTGGAACTCCTCCATCCAGTAGATCGCGTTCGCGACGAGGAAGTTCTTCACCTCCGGGCGGCCGAAGTCGAACACGTGCGTTCCCCAGTCGGGCTGGTCGCCGCGGCGGGGGTCGGGGTGCTCGTAGAGCGGCCGGCCGTCGAAGCGGGCGAGCGCCCACTCGTCCTTGGGGAAGTGGCCCGGCACCCAGTCCATGATCACGCCGTAGCCGGCCCGGTGCAGGCGGTCGATGAGGTAGCGCAGGTCGTCGGGGTGCCCGAAGCGGCTCGTCGGCGCGTAGTAGCCCGTCACCTGGTAGCCCCACGAGCCGCCGAACGGATGCTCGGCGAGCGGCATGAACTCGACGTGCGTGAAGCCCGTCTCCTCGAGGTGCTCGATGAGCGCATCGGCCATCTCGCGGTAGCCGAGCCCGGGCCGCCACGAGCCGAAGTGCAGCTCGTACGTCGACATGGGGGAGTTGTGCACGTCGCGCGCGGCGCGGGCGGCCATCCAGTCGTCGTCGCTCCACGCGAAGCGGCTCGCGCCGACCTTCGACGCGGTCGCCGGCGGCACCTCGGTGTACTGCGCCATCGGATCGGCGCGCGTCACCCAGCCGTGGTCCGTCAGGATCTCGTACTTGTAGGCGCTGTGCTCCAGGTCGCCGGGCACGAAGAGCTCCCAGACGCCGCTGGAGCCCATGGTGCGCATCGCGTGCGTGCGGCCGACCCAGTGGTTGAAGTCGCCGATGATCCGCACCGCGCGGGCGTTCGGCGCCCAGACGGAGAACGCGGCGCCGGCGACGCCCTCGTGCTCGATGAGCCGCGCGCCGAGCGCCTTCCACGCCTGCTCGTGGCGGCCCTCGCGCCAGAGGTGCAGGTCGAGCTCGCCGAGCGTCGGCGTGAAGCGGTAGGGGTCGTCGCCCGTCCACGAGCCGCCGTCGCCGTACGTCGTGCGCAGCCGGTACGGGCCGACCGGCCCCTCGACCTCCGCCTCCCACACGCCGTGGCCGAGGTGCTCCATGGGCGTCGACTCCGCGTCGCTGTCGACGCCCACGACGTCGACGCCCGATGCGAGGTGGCGGACGGCGCGGACGACGTGGCCCGAGCCGGTCGGGTGCGCCCCGAGCAGGTCGTGAGGAGCCGGGTGCGCGCCGTCGGCGAGCTGCCGGATGGTCGAGTCGTCGAGCATCATGCTGCCGATCGTCGCACGCTGATGATGTGAGCGGGTTCGACGAAGGCGTCGAGCCGCACGAAGTTGTGGTCGCTCCACGTCCAGGTCTCGCCCGTGACGAGGTCGTGCGCCTCGAACGTCTCGCCGGGCAGCAGCCCGAGCCGCGTCAGGTCGAGGTGGATGGTCGTCTGGCGCACCGAGTGCGGGTCGACGTTCGCGATCACGATGATGGTGTCGCTCTCGCCCGACTCCGTGAAGCGCCCGTCGACGTGCTTGGAGTAGACGAGCACCGCGTCGTCGTCGGACCAGTGCACGTCGAGCGCCCAGAGCTGCCGGATCGCGGGATGCGCGGCGCGGATCTCGTTGAGCCGTGCGATGTACGGCGCGATGCTCGTGCCGTTGCGCTCCGCCTGCTCCCAGTCGCGCGGCTTGTACTCGTACTTCTCGTTGTCGATCGCCTCTTCGGCGCCCGGCCGCGCGACGTTCTCGATCAGCTCGTAGCCGGCGTACATGCCCCACGTCGGCACCGCGGTCGCGGCGATCGCCGCGCGCACCTTGAACGCCGGCACGCCGCCGAACTGCAGGTACTCGGTGAGGATGTCAGGGGTGTTGACCCAGAACGCGGGCTTGAACCACGCGGCCTGCGTGCCCGACACCTCGCGGAGGTACTCCTCGAGCTCGGCCTTCGTGTTGCGCCACGCGAAGTACGTGTACGACTGCTGGAAGCCGACCTTGCCGAGCGCCTGCATCATCGCCGGCCGCGTGAACGCCTCGGCGAGGAAGACGACGTCCGGGTGCGCCGCGTTGACCTCGCGGATGACCTTCTCCCAGAACCACAGCGGCTTCGTGTGGGGGTTGTCGACCCGGAAGATCTGCACGCCGCAGCCGATCCACAGCTCGATGATGCGCAGCACCTCGGCGACGATGCCGACGGGATCGTTGTCGAAGTTGACCGGGTAGATGTCCTGGTACTTCTTCGGCGGGTTCTCGGCGAACGCGATCGAGCCGTCCGGGAGGGTCGTGAACCACTCGGGATGCTCGGTGACCCAGGGGTGGTCGGGCGCGGCCTGGAGCGCGAGGTCCATCGCGATCTCGAGCCCCGCATCCGCCGCCTGCGCCACGAACGCGCGGAAGTCGTCGATGGTGCCGAGGTCGGGGTGGATCGTGTCGTGGCCGCCGGCCGCCGAGCCGATCGCCCACGGGCTGCCCGGGTCGCCGGGCTGCGGCGTGAGGGTGTTGTTCGGGCCCTTGCGGTTGACCTCGCCGATCGGGTGCACGGGCGGCAGGTAGAGCACGTCGAAGCCCATCGCCTTGACGCCCGGCAGTCGCTCGGCGGCGGTCTGGAACGTGCCCGACTGCCACGAGCCGTCCTCGCGCCGCACGGCGCCCTCCGAGCGGGGGAAGAACTCGTACCAGGCGCCGACCGCGGCGCGCGTGCGCTCGACGCGCAGGCGCAGGATCTCGGATGTGGTGACGAGGGAACGGGGACGGAAGCGGTCGACCGTCGCGAGCACCTCGGGGTCGTTGACGTCGGCCCACCGCTGCAGCGCCGAGGTCTCGGTGCTGCGCAGCGCCCGCGCGGCGCTCAGGAGCAGCGCCGCGTCCTTGCCGCGCGCCGGCTTCGCGGCGCGCTCGAGCAGGTCGGCGCCCATCGTCGCCATGAGCTCGACGTCGATGCCGGCGGCGATCTTGATCTCGGCGTTGTGGTGCCACGTCCCCCACTCGTCGGCCCACGCCTCGACCTGCCAGCGCCACACGCCCTGCTCGTCGACCTGCGCGAGCGCGCGATGCGTGTCGAAGCCGTCGAGCAGCGGCTCCATGGGCACGCGCCTTCGCACCCCGGAGGGGGAGCGCAGCACCAGCGTCACCCCGATCCGGTCATGACCCTCGCGGAAGGCGACGGCCTGGAACGGCACGACGTCCCCCACCACCGCCTTCGCGGGGAATCGGTTGCCCGGCTGCTGCGGGGCAAGGTCGAGCACCGGGATACGGCCGGTCAGGACATCCATCTGCTTCGCCACGGCATCAACCTAGCGAGTCTGCCTGCGAGCGGCGAGGAACCCGCCACTAGGCTTCGGTCCGTGAGAGCGATCCGCAAGTTCACCGTCCGCACCTCCCTCCCCGCGCGCCTGGGCCGGCTCGAGGCGCTCGCCTCGAACCTGCGCTGGTCGTGGCACGAGCCCACGCGCGAGCTCTTCCGCGAGATCTCGCTCGACGGCTGGCACGCCACCGGCCACGACCCCGTCCAGCTGCTGGGCTGGGTCGGCCCCGATCGGCTGCAGCAGCTTGCCGCTGACGACGACTTCGTCGCCCGCGTCGAGGCGCTCGCCGACGACCTCGACGACTACCTGTCGCAGGCGCGCTGGTACCAGTCGCTCGAGGACGCGCCGGAGTCGATCGCCTACTTCTCGCCCGAGTTCGGCATCACGAGCGCGCTGCCGCAGTACTCCGGCGGCCTCGGCATCCTCGCCGGCGACCACCTGAAGGCCGCGAGCGACCTCGGCGTGCCGATCGTCGGCGTCGGCCTCTTCTACCAGTCCGGCTACTTCCGCCAGGCGATCTCGCGCGAGGGCTGGCAGCAGGAGTCGTACCCGGTGCTCGACCCGGACGGACTGCCGCTCACGATCCTCCGCAACCCGGACGGCCGGCACGCGACGGTGGCGCTCGCGCTGCCCGGCGCCCGCACGCTGCGCGCGCGCATCTGGGTCGCCACGATCGGTCGCGTGCCGCTGCTGCTGCTCGACACGAACATCCTCGAGAACGACCCCGACCTGCGCAGCGTCGCCGAGCGCCTCTACGGCGGCGGCGGCGAGCTGCGGCTGCAGCAGGAGCTGCTGCTCGGCATCGGCGGCGTGCGGGCCCTCGGTGTCTACAGCGAGCTCACCGGCGCGCCCGCGCCCGCGGTCTTCCACTCCAACGAGGGGCACGCCGGCTTCCTCGGCATCGAGCGCATCTCGCAGCTCATCGCGGAGGGGCTCTCGTTCGACGAGGCCCTGCAGCTCGTGCGCGCCGGCACCGTCTTCACGACGCACACGCCGGTGCCCGCGGGCATCGACCGCTTCGACGTCGAGCTCGTGCGCCGGCACCTCACCGGCGACCTCGTGCCGGGAGTCGATGTGGAGCGCGTGCTCGCGCTCGGGCGGGAGCCCGACCCGACGATCTTCAACATGGCGCAGCTCGGCTTCTCGATCGCGCAGCGCGCGAACGGCGTCTCGAAGCTCCACGGCAAGGTGTCGCGGCGGATGTTCCAGGACCGCTGGCCGGGCTTCGACGTGCAGGACGTGCCGATCACCTCCGTGACGAACGGCGTGCACGCACCGACCTGGACGTCGCCGGTGCTCAAGCACCTCGCCGAGCGCGAGCTCGGCACGCTCGACACCGCGCGCTGCGACTGGGCGTCCGACGCCATCACCGACGAGACGCTGTGGGCCGTGCGCCGCGAGATGCGCGGCAACCTGGTCGACGAGGCGCGCGACCGCACCCGGGCCAAGCACCAGCGCAACGACGGCGTCGTCCCCGCCTGGATCGACACGATGCTCGACCCCGACGTGCTCACGATCGGCTTTGCCCGCCGCGTGCCGACCTACAAGCGGCTCACGCTCATGCTCCACGACCGCGACCGGCTCCGCTCGATCCTGACGAACGCCGATCGCCCCGTGCAGCTCATCATCGCCGGCAAGTCGCACCCGGCGGACGAGCTCGGCAAGGCGCTCATCCAGGAGCTCGTGCGGTTCACGCAGGAGCCCGACGTGCGCGGCCGGATCGTCTTCCTCGAGAACTACGACATCGCCATGGCGAAGTCGCTCTACCCGGGGTGCGACGTCTGGCTCAACAACCCGCTGCGCCCGCTCGAGGCCTGCGGCACGAGCGGCATGAAGGCGGCGCTCAACGGCTCGCTCAACCTGTCGATCCTCGACGGCTGGTGGGAGGAGTACTTCGACGGCAAGAACGGCTGGGCGATCCCGTCGGCGCACGAGCACATGGACGCCGCCGAGCGCGACGCGTTCGAGGCGAACGCGCTCTACGA
>JAPSJX010000095.1 GCA_031178105.1 Agrococcus sp.
CTCAGACGAGGGACTCGCGCCACGCGGCGTGCAGCTTCGCGAACTTGCCGTCGCCGCCGATCAGCGCCTCCGGGGCGTCATCCTCGATGATGCGGCCGTGCTCCATCACGAGCACGCGATCGGCGATCGCGACCGTCGACAGGCGGTGCGCGATGATGATCGCGGTGCGGTCTGCCAGCAGCGTCTGCAGGGCGTCCTGAATCTGCCGCTCGCTCGGGATGTCGAGAGAAGCGGTCGCCTCGTCGAGGATCAGCACCGCCGGATCGGCGAGGAAGGCCCGTGCGAACGAGATCAGCTGCCGCTGACCCGCCGAGACACGCCCGCCGCGCTTGTTGACGTCGGTGTGATAGCCATCGGGGAGCGCCTCGATGAAGGCATCCGCCCCCACTGCTCGAGCGGCGGCCTTGATCTCGTCGAGCGTCGCGTCGGGCTTGCCGAGCGCGATGTTGTCGGCCACCGTGCCGCTGAACAGGTACGCCTCCTGCGTGACCATGACGATCGCACGCCGAAGGTCCTTCGGATGCAGGCGTCGCAGATCGATGCCGTCGAGCATCACCGAGCCGCTCGTCGGGTCGTAGAACCGCGACACCAGCTTGGCGAGCGTCGACTTGCCGGCACCCGTCGTGCCGACGAGCGCGATCGTCTGGCCGGCCGGGATGTCGAGCGAGAAGTCCGGCAGGATGACGCGGTCCTTCGAGTATCCGAAGAGCACGTCGTCGAACCGGATGTGACCCCTGGCACTCCACAGGTCGACCGGGTCGGCGGGATCCGGAACGGTCGGCTCCTCTTCCAGCACACCCGACACCTTCTCGAGCGCTGCCGTCGCGGACTGATAAGAGTTCAGGAAGAACGCCACCTCCTGCAACGGTGAGAAGAAGTTCCGCACGTACAGCACGGCCGCCAGCAGCACACCGATCTCGAGCGCGCCACCGGCGACGCGGATGCCGCCCCACGCGATCACCACGGCGAGGGTGACGGATGCCACGGCCATGAGCCCGGGCTCGAACGTGCCGAACAGGCGGATCGAGCGGATGTTGACATCGCGGTAGTCGAGGGCGAGGCCGCCGAACTCGTCGTCGTTGCGCTGCTCCTTGCGGAACGCCTTCACGGCGCGGATGCCCGTCATCGTCTCGACGAACTTCACGATCACCTTGGCGCTGATGACCCGCGACTCGCGGTACACCAGCTGCGATCGCGTGTAGAACCAGCGCATCAGCAGGAACAGCGGGAGGCCCATCACGATCAGGATCACGCCGGACTGCCAGTCCACGAGCAGCAGTGCGATGAGCGTGAAACCGCCGTAGAGGATGCCCGACACGAGCTCGTTGAGCCCGCCGTCGAGCAGCTCGCGGATCGTGTCGAGGTCGCTCGTCTGGCGCGAGATGATGCGACCCGACGTGTACGACTCGTGGAACTCCAAGCTCAGCCGCTGCGTGTGCACGAAGATGCGCTTGCGGAGGTCGAGCATGATCGCCTGCGTGAGCCGCGCCGCCACCACGACGTACCACCCGATGAGCGCGGCGCCACCGATCGCGGTCGCGAGGTACACGACGACGACGCCGATGGTCGGCATCCAGTCCATGCGCTGCACCACGGCGGGCAGCGCGTTGTCGATGCCGAACGCGATCAACGCGGGGCCCGCGACGCGCAGCGCGGTCGAGACGATCAGCACGACCCCGGCGAGCATCAGCTGGCCTCGCACGGGTGATACGAGCGATCCGAGCAGCCGCAGCGAGCGCTTGCGGATCGCCTTGCTCTCGGCGCGCGAGTAGTCGGAGCGGTCTTCGCCACTGGTGCCGGTGACGGTGCTCACAGGTTCACCTCCCAGTTCTGATCCTGCTGTCTGGCCCGGAGCCGGGCTTCTTCGACCTCGAGGCTCGAGATCACGTGCCGATAGTGGTCGCTGCTGCGCAGCAGCTCGGAGTGGGTGCCGACCGCCGTGACGCGTCCTGCCTCGAGCAGCGCGACGCGGTCGGCGAGCATGACCGTCGAGGGGCGGTGCGCGACCACCAGGGCCGTGGTCTCGTGCAGCACCTCGCGCAGCGCGTCTTCGACGAGGGCCTCGGTGTCGACGTCGAGCGCTGAAAGCGGATCGTCGAGCACCAGCACCGCGGGCCGTGCGGCGACGGCACGCGCGAGCGCGAGCCGCTGACGCTGACCCCCCGAGAGCGACAGGCCCTCTTCGCCGATGACGGTGTCCACGCCGTCGGGCAGGTCGTCGACGAACCCGGCCTGCGCGACGCCGAGCGCCTCGCGCAGCACCGCCTCGGCCTCGGGGCTGCCGGGCACGAGGTCTTCGCGCCCGAGCAGCACGTTGTCGCGCACGCTCTGCGAGAACAGCGTCGCGTCTTCGAACGCCATGCCGATGTGGCGGCGCAGCTCGGTGAGGGTGAGATCGCGCACGTCGACCCCGTCCAGCGTCACCCGGCCGCCGGTCACGTCGTACAGGCGCGTCGGCAGCGTGGTAAGGGTCGTCTTGCCCGAGCCCGTGAGACCCACGAGCGCCATCGTCTCACCCGGCCGCAGCACCAGGTCGAGACCGTCGAGCAGGTCGCGTTCGCGGGTCGCGGCATCCTGATACCGGAAGTGCACGCCCTCGAACGAGAGCTCGCCGCGCGCGCGCTCGATCGTCTTCGGCTCGGCGGGGTCGACGATGGTGTTCTCCTCATCGAAGACCTCGAAGATGCGGTCGGTCGCGGTGCGCGCGTCGAGCAGGAACGAGAACAGGAACCCGATCGACTCCATCGGCCAGCGCAGCACCGTCGCCATCGCGAAGAATGCGATGAGCTCGTACTCCTGCAGCTGGCCGAGCGCAGCGAGGTAGATCCCTGCTCCCAGGCACAGCGCGAAGGCGATGTCGGGCAGCAGCACGAGCCAGAACCAGATCCAGCCCACGGCGCGGGCTTTGCTCAGCTCGGTCTCGCGCAGGGTCTCGGCCTGCCGCGTGAACTTCTGCAGCGCGTGCTTGCCACGACCGAATGCCTTGAGCACGCGGATGCCGTGGACACTCTCTTCGACGGAGGTCGCGAGGTCGCCCGCCTGATCCTGTGACTGCCGAGTGAGCGTGCCGTACGCCTTCTCGAACCGGTACCCCGCGTACCACAGCGGCGCGGACGTGACCAGGAAGATCGCGCCGAGCAGCCAGTGCCAGCGAAAGAGCAGGACGGTGCCGACCGCGATCGTGATCACGTTGACGACGAGCAGCACGAGGCCGAACGCGAGCCAGCGGCGCAGCATGCTGATGTCCTGCATCATGCGGCTGAGCAGCTGACCCGACTGCCAGCGGTCGTGGAAGGCGACCGGCAGCCGTTGCAGCCGCGAGTAGAAGCTCTGGCGCAGGTCGTACTCGACCATCGTCGCGGGTCCGAGGACGAACCAGCGGCGCAGCCACACCATGGCGGCTTCGGCGAGGCCCAGCGCCAAGATCGCGGCGGCTCCCCACCCGATCGCGGCGATGTCGCGGGTTGCGATCGGGCCGCGCACGACGGCTTCGAGGACGAGCGGGATCGCGAG
>JAPSJX010000048.1 GCA_031178105.1 Agrococcus sp.
CTCCGTCGCGGCGCTCGTGCCGCGCGCCGAGATCGAGGGCGAGATGGGCGACAGCCACGTGGGTCTGCAGGCGCGCCTCATGTCGCAGGCGCTGCGCAAGCTGACCGGTGGTCTGAACCAGACGCAGACGACGATGATCTTCATCAACCAGCTGCGCGAGAAGATCGGCGTGTTCTTCGGCAGCCCCGAGACGACCGCCGGCGGCAAGGCGCTGAAGTTCTACGCGTCGGTGCGGCTCGACATCCGTCGCATCGAGACGCTGAAGGACGGCACCGAGGCGGTCGGCAACCGCACGCGCGTCAAGGTCGTGAAGAACAAGATGGCGCCGCCCTTCCGGCAGGCCGAGTTCGACATCCTCTACGGCGTCGGCGTCTCCCGCGAGGGCAGCCTGATCGACTTCGGCGTGGAGCACGGCATCGTCCGCAAGTCGGGCGCCTGGTACACCTACGACGGCGACCAGCTCGGCCAGGGCAAGGAGAAGGCGCGTCAGTTCCTCATCGAGAACCCCGACATCGCGGGAGACATCGAGCGGCAGATCCTGACGAAGCTCGGGATCGGCAAGGCCGCGGAGGCGCAGGGCAGCGTCGAGTCGCTCGACGCACGCAGGCAGGGGCGCCAGGGCGCGTGAGCGAGCCCGACCGCCTGGCCGGCGTCACCGAGCTCTCGGCGTGGGTGGCCCGCGACACCGAGCTGGAGGCGGTCGAGCACGTCGACGAGGAGTCGGCGCGCTCGATCGCGCTGCGCGCGCTCGGCCGCCGAGCCGCGAGCCGTCAGGAGCTCGACCGCACGCTCGAGCGGCGAGACGTGGAGGCGGAGGTGCGCGCAGCCGTGCTCGACCGGCTCGAGCAGGAGGGGCTCGTCGATGACGCCCAGCTGGCTCGCGACACCGCGGAGCGGCTGCGCGAGCGCAAGCACTTCGGCGAGCGAGGCGTGGCCGCCGAGCTGCGCAAGCGCGGCCTCGACCCCGACGAGCTCGACGAGGCCGATCGCGACGACGAGCTGCAGCGCGCGATCGACGCGGCGGCAGAGCGGCGACGCCGATCGGGCGGCCTCGACGATGAGACGGCGGAGCGCCGGCTCACCGGCTACCTGCAGCGCCGGGGGTTCTCGGGTGGCACCGTGCGCATCGCGATCGAGCGCACGCGGTCGCGCGGGCCGCGGTTCCGCTGACGGCTCGTCGCAGGATAGGTTGCTCCCTATGAAGACGACCAGGCTCCTCGCTGTCCCCGCCCTCGCGGCGGCCTCGCTGCTCGCGCTGACCGGCTGCATCCAGCTGCCCCCGATGGGTGGCGGCACCACCACCGAGACCGAGGCGCCCGACACCGGCGACGACGGCGCGAGCACCGGCGATCTCGCCGGCACGAGCTGGACCGGTGACTTCGACGGCCAGGTGAGCGGCGTCGCCTTCACCCTGAACGAGGACGGCACGGTCGACTTCGACGACTGGGCCGGCGACCAGTTCGACTCGCCGGGCGACGTGTGGTCGCTGAACGGCGACACGCTCGACATGACCATCACGCAGATCTCCGTCGACGAGGCGCAGACCGAGACCTTCGACGTCTCGCTCTCCGGCACCGCCGCCGACGGCTCGATGAGCCTGTCCGGCCAGGGCACGGACGGCAACACGTACGAGCTGAGCGCCACGCAGGACTGACGCTCCGCGCCCCGGGCGCGGCTAGCCTGGAGGCATGTCGCTCATCGCGCCCCCGCGCACCTACGAGGTCAAGACGTTCGGCTGCCAGATGAACGTGCACGACTCCGAGCGCCTGCGCGGATCGCTCGAGGCGGCGGGCCTCGCCGAGGCCCAGGACGGCCAGCCCGATGTCGTCGTCATCAACACGTGCGCGGTGCGCGAGAACGCCGATCAGCGGCTCTACGGGCACCTCGGGCAGCTGGCGAAGACGAAGCGCGAGCGTCCGGGCTTCCAGATCGCGGTCGGCGGCTGCCTGGCGCAGAAGGACCGTGCCACGATCGTCGAGCGCGCGCCGTGGGTCGACGTCGTCTTCGGCACGCACAACATCGGCTCGCTGCCGACGCTGCTCGAGCGCAGCCGCCACAACGGCGAGGCGGAGGTCGAGATCCTCGAGGCGCTCGAGGTGTTCCCGTCGACGCTGCCGTCGAAGCGCGAGTCGACCTACGCGGGGTGGGTGTCGATCTCGGTCGGCTGCAACAACACCTGCACGTTCTGCATCGTGCCGTCGCTGCGCGGCAAGGAGCGCGACCGCCGGCCGGGCGACGTGCTCGCCGAGGTGCAGGCGCTCGTCGACGACGGCGTCGTCGAGGTGACGCTGCTGGGCCAGAACGTCAACTCCTACGGCGTCGAGTTCGGCGACCGGCTCGCGTTCGGCAAGCTGCTGCGGGCCGCGGGCGAGATCGACGGCCTGGAGCGCATCCGCTTCACGAGCCCGCACCCCGCCGCGTTCACCGACGACGTGATCGACGCGATGGCGGAGACGGACGCCGTGATGCCGCAGCTGCACATGCCGCTCCAATCCGGGTCGGACCGCGTGCTGCGCGCGATGCGGCGCTCCTACCGCTCGACGCGGTTCCTCGGCATCCTCGACCGGGTGCGGGAGCGGATCCCGCACGCCGCCATCACGACCGACATCATCGTCGGCTTCCCCGGCGAGACCGAGGAGGACTTCGCGGAGACGCTGCGGGTCGTCGAGGCGTCGCGCTTCGCGTCCGCCTTCACGTTCCAGTACTCGATCCGGCCCGGCACCCCGGCGGCGACGATGCCCGACCAGGTGCCGAAGGCGGTCGTGCAGGAGCGCTTCGAGCGCCTCGTCGCGGTGCAGGACCGCATCGCGTTCGAGGAGAACCGCGCGCAGGTCGGCCGCACGGTCGACGTGCTCGTGTCGAGCAGCGAGGGCAGGAAGGACGAGCTGACGCACCGGCTCAGCGGCCGCGCGGAGGACAACCGGCTCGTGCACTTCACGCCCGGCACCGAGGTGCCGCGGCCCGGTGACGTGGTGACCGTCGCCGTGACGCACGCGGCGCCGTTCCACCTCATCGCCGACGACGGGCCCCTCGCCGTGCGGAGGACGCGAGCCGGCGACGCCTGGGATCGCGCGCAGGCCGACTCGTGCGCGGTGCCCGCGCCCGCGGCAGGCGGCGGCCCTCGACCGGTTGCGCTCGGCCTGCCCACGCTGCGTCCCGTGGCAGCCCCCTCCGCGTGACGCTCATCGCCGTCGTCGGCGCCACCGGCACAGGCAAGACGGCGGCCTCGCTCGACATCGCCGACGCCGTCGGCCGCCTCGGGCGCTCGGCCGAGATCGTCAACTGCGACGCGATGCAGCTGTACCGCGGCATGGACATCGGCACGGCGAAGGCGAGCGTCCACGAGCGCCGCGGTCATCCGCACCACCTGCTCGACGTGCTCGAGCCCTGGCAGGACGCCGCGGTGCCGGCCTATCGCGACGCGGCGCTCCAGGCGATCGCCGGCATCGAGTCGCGCGGCGCGGTGCCGATCCTGGTCGGCGGCAGCGGCCTCTACGCCTCGAGCGTGCTGTACGACTTCGCCTTCCCGGCGACGGACGCGGCGCTCCGCGCCGAGCTCGAGGCGGAGCTCGAGGCGACCGGCGCGGCGGCGATGCACGCGCGGCTGGCGGCCCGCGACCCGGCCGCGGCAGACGCGATCGGACCGCACAACGGCAGGCGCCTCGTGCGGGCGCTCGAGGCGGTGACGCTCACGGGCGAGCCGTTCCGGGTCGGGCTGCCGCCGGAGGAGTCGCTCGCACGGCCGACGATCATTCAGCACGAGCGCGCGGATCGAGCCGAGCTCGTCGCGCGGCTCGACGCGCGGGTCGCGCGCATGTGGTCGCTCGGCATCGTCGAGGAGGCCCGGACGCTCCGCGAGGCCGGCATCGAGCGGGGCACGACCGCGCAGCAGGCGATCGGCTACCGCCAGGCGCTCGACCAGCTCGACGGCCGCATCGACGAGGCGGAGGCGATCGCGAGCACGCAGGCGCTCACGCGGCGGTACGCGCGCCGCCAGGTGTCGTGGTTCCAGCGCTACCCGGCCGCGCCCGCGATGGATGCGGAGGAGCTCGCGCGTCGTGCGGTCGCTAGCCTAGGAGGATGAGCTTCTCGAAGGGTCACGGGACGGGCAACGACTTCGTGCTCGTCGCCGACGCCGACGGTGCCGCGCCGCTGACGCCCGCGCAGGTCCGAGCGCTCGCGGACCGCCACTTCGGGGTCGGGGGCGACGGCGTCATCCGCGCGGTGCGCGCGGGCGCGACGGGCGATGCTGTGCTCGACGCCGCGGCCGAGGGCACCTGGGCGATGGACTACTGGAACGCCGACGGCAGCGTGAGCGAGATGTGCGGCAACGGCGTGCGCGTCTTCGTCCGCTACCTGCTGGAGACCGGGCTGGCCGAGCTGCCGGACGGCGCCGCGATCGACGTCGCCACGCGCGCAGGCGTCAAGCGCGTGGTGCGGCGGGGCGAGCTGCTGTCCGCCGACCTCGGCCCGTTCGAGCTCGGCGAGCTGAGCCTCGTCGCCGCCGACGGCCTCGAGGTCGACCGGCCGGGCCTGCGGGTCTCGACGGGGAACCCGCACGTGGTCGTCGCCCTCGCGAGCGAGGAGGAGCTCGAGGGCCTCGACCTGCACCGCGCGCCGGCGCTCGACCCCGCCCCGGCCGACGGCGCGAACGTGGAGTTCGTCGTGCCGGGCGCGATCGCCGACGGTGTCGGCTCGATCCGGATGCGCGTGCACGAGCGAGGCGTGGGCGAGACCCTGTCGTGCGGCACGGGCGCCGTCGCGGCCGCGATGGCGACCCGGCACTGGTCGGGGGACGCCGCCGACCGCTGGATCGTCGACGTCCCGGGCGGCCGGCTCGAGGTCGAGGTCGACGCGCGCGGCCACGCCTGGCTCACCGGGCCCGCCGAGATCGTCTTCCGCGGAGAGACGCTCAGTCCGGTGCGGTGACGGCGATGATGCGGTACGTCTTCCGGGAGTCGGCGCGCTCGACGTCGAAGCCCTCGAAGCGCTCCGCGAGCCACCGCAGCAGCGAGTCCGCGCCGAGGTGCTTCTGCACGACGAGCCACGCGGTCGCGCCGGGCGCGAGCCGCGGGATCCACCGCTCCAGCAGCGCGTGCAGCTCGGCCTTGCCGATCCGGATGGGCGGGTTCGACCAGATCGCGTCGAACCGCACGCCGTCCGGCACGAGCTCGGGCGAGGCGGCCGTGATGTTCGATAGGCTGAGCAGCTCGGCATTCCGCTCCACGAGCGAGAGCGCTCGGGCGTTGACGTCGACCGCCCACACCCGGGCGGCGGGGGAGCGGAGCGCGAGCGTCGCGGCGATCGGCCCCCAGCCGCAGCCGAGGTCCAGCAGCTCACCGGTCTCGGGCGGTGCGGGCACGGCATCCAGCAGCACCGCGGTGCCGACGTCGAGGCGGTCGCCGGAGAACACGCCGGTGGCCGTGACCATCTCGCGCTCCTCGCCCGCGATGGGCACCCGGATCGTCCGGGTGGACGAGGGTGCGGCGGGGTCGGGTGAGAAGTAGTGGTCCGGCACGGACACGACAGTAGCGAAGGACGAAGCATGGCAGCATCGCAGGACAGCGGACCCACGGGCCCCGGACGCGCGACGGAGCGCATCCTGGCCTGGGCGACGTCGGAGGACGACGTGCTCGGAGAGCGCGCGCAAGCGCTCCAGGACGACGACACCGGGCTCGACGCGGGCTTCGGCGATGGTGTCGACGGCGCGCAGCTCGAGCGCGCCGACCGCGCGGCCCTGCGTCGCGTCGACGGCCTGCGCACCGAGCTCGAGGACGTCACCGAGGTCGAGTACCGCCAGCTGCGGCTCGAGAACGTCGTGCTCGTCGGGGTGTACTCCGGCGGGGCGAGCGGCGCGGAGGACGCGGAGAACTCGCTGCGCGAGCTCGCCGCGCTCGCCGAGACCGCCGGTGCTCGCGTGCTCGACGGCATGCTGCAGCGCCGCCCCAACCCCGATCCCGCGACGTACGTCGGACGCGGCAAGGCGGAGGAGCTCGCGGCGATCGTGAAGGAGCTCGGCGCCGACACGGTCATCGCCGACAGCGAGCTCGCGCCCAGCCAGCGTCGCGCGCTGGAGGACCAGGTGAAGGTCAAGGTCATCGACCGCACCGCCGTCATCCTCGACATCTTCAGCCAGCACGCGACGAGCCGCGAGGGCAAGGCGCAGGTCGAGCTCGCGCAGCTCGAGTACCTGCTCCCGCGCCTGCGCGGCTGGGGCGAGTCGATGTCGCGCCAGGCCGGTGGCCAGGTGGGCGGCCAGGGCGCGGGCATGGGCTCGCGCGGACCCGGTGAGACGAAGATCGAGCTCGATCGGCGGCGCATCCACACCCGCATGGCGCGGCTCCGGAAGCAGATCAAGGGCTTCGCGCCGGCGCGACAGGCGAAGCGCGCGAACCGCGACCGCTTCGAGGTGCCCGCGGTCGCGATCGCGGGATACACGAACGCCGGCAAGTCGAGCCTGCTCAACCGCATCACCGGGGCCGGCGTGCTCGTCGAGAACGCGCTGTTCGCGACGCTCGACGCCACCGTCCGGCGCTCGAGCACGCCCGACGGGAGGGAGTTCACGATCGCCGACACCGTCGGCTTCGTGCGGAACCTGCCGCACCAGCTCGTCGAGGCCTTCCGGTCGACCTTCGAGGAGGTCGCGGAGTCGGATGTCGTCGTGCACGTCGTCGACGCGAGCCACCCCGACCCCGCCGCGCAGATCGCCACGGTGCGGGACGTCCTGGGGGAGACGGGCGCACGCTCGATCCCGGAGATCGTCGTCTTCAACAAGGCCGATCTCGTCAGCGACGACGAGCGGCTCGTGCTGCGCGGACTGCAGCCGGACGCCATCTTCGCCTCCGCTCGGACAGGCGAGGGCGTCGACGCGATCCTCGCGAGGATCGCCGAGCTCCTGCCGCGGCCGGAGGTCGCGGTGTCGCTGCTCGTGCCCTTCGACCGCGGCGACATCATCGCGATGCTCCACGACCGCTTCGAGGTGGTGCGCGAGGACTACGAGGAGGCCGGCACCCGCGTCGACGCCAAGGTGACGGAGGCCGCGCTCGGGCAGCTCGCCGAGTTCCGGGTCGAGCCGGCGGCCTGACTCAGACCGCGCGGAGCACCGCGACGACGCGGCCGAGCACGTCCGACTCGTCGCCCAGGATGGGCTCGAACGCCGAGTTGCGCGGCAGCAGCCACGTGTGGCCGTCGCGCTGCTTGAACACCTTCACCGTGGCCTCGCCGTCGAGCATCGCCGCCACGATGTCGCCGTTGTCGGCCGTCTGCTGCTGGCGCACGACGACCCAGTCGCCGTCGCAGATGGCCGCGTCGATCATCGAGTCGCCGACGACCTTCAGCATGAACAGGTCGCCGGTGCCGACGAGCTGCTTCGGCAGCGGGAAGACGTCCTCGACCTGCTGCTCCGCCGTGATGGGGATGCCTGCGGCGATCCGGCCTACGAGCGGCACGAACGCGGCCTGGTCGATGCTTCCGGCGGTGTCGTCGACCTCGTCGTCGACGAGCACCTCGATGGTGCGCGGGCGCGACGGGTCGCGGCGGATGGCGCCGGCGAGCTCGAGCTGGCCGAGCTGGTGCGTGACGCTCGACAGCGACGAGAGGCCGACCGCGTCGCCGATCTCCCGGTAGCTCGGCGGATAGCCGCGCTGGCGCACCGCCCGCTGGATGACCTGCAGGATCGCCTGCTGCTTCTCCGTCAGCTGCCTCGCCATGCCCGCCCGCTCTCGATGTCAGTAGCCCCTGCTTGACTCCTGGTGGTTCGAAAGCGTATCCGACAGGATGCCCGGATCAAACGGACGTTCGAGCGTGTCGTGGAGAGATTCCGCGCCAGGCCTTGACTCGTCCGATCGATCGAAGATAGGTTCGAAACAGAGATTCGTGGCCGGTGCTCCCGGCCGAGCACCGGCCACGGGTCCCACTGAGAGGAGCAGGCCATGACCGCCATCGCCACCGCAATCCGCACGTCGACCGTCCGCGTCCACATGACGCCGCGCGGCCGCCGCGCCCTCGCGCTGCTCGTCGCCGCCCCCGTGCTCGCCGTCGGCACGCTCGCGGGAGCCGGCGTCCTCGGCGACGCGCTCACCGGCGCGGTCGCCTCGTCGTCTGCGGCGACCGCCCGGTTCGAGCACATCACGGTGCTGCCCGGGCAGTCGCTGTGGCAGATCGCCGAGGTGGTGGCGCCGGAGGCCGACCCGCGCGACGTCATCGCAGAGATCGAGCTGCTCAACGGCATCGCCGGCGCCATCCAGCCGGGCGAGCAGCTGGCGATCCCCGCGCACTACTCGAGCGAGTCCCGCTAGTCGCTCGCGCGCGCCGGGAGCGGCGCGGCCGTCCTAGGCTGGTTCGGTGACGACGCTCGACGACCTCCCCATCCGCGACGACCTGCGCGGGCTGACGCCCTACGGCGCCCCGCAGCTCGACGTGCCGGTGCGGCTCAACGTCAACGAGAACGCATACCGGGTGCCCGAGGCCGTCGCCCTCGACATCGTCCAGGAGATCGCGCGCGCGCTGCCCGACGCGAACCGCTACCCGGATCGCGAGTTCGACGCGCTCCGGCGCGCGTTCGCCGACTACCTCGGGCACGGTCTGGAGCCCGAGCAGCTGTGGGCGGGCAACGGCTCGAACGAGGTGCTGCAGCACGTGCTGCAGGCCTTCGGTGGTCCCGGCAGGTCGCTGCTCTCGTTCACGCCGACGTACTCCATGTACCCGCTGCTCGCGCAGGGCGTCGGCATGCGCTGGGTGCCGGTGCCGCGCGGCGCCGGCTTCACCATCACCCCGGATGCCGTCCGCGCCGCGATCGCCGAGCACGACCCCGACGTCGTGTTCCTGTGCTCGCCCAACAACCCGACCGGGACGGCCATCGACCTCGAGGTGGTCGAGGCGGCCGCGGAGGCGGCTCGCGGCATCGTGCTCGTCGACGAGGCGTACGCGGAGTTCGCCCACGATCGCAGCCAGACGGCGCTCTCGCTGCTCGAGCGGCACCCGCGCCTGCTCGTCTCCCGCACCATGAGCAAGGCGTTCGCGTTCGCCGGCATCCGGGTCGGCTACCTCGCCGCCCACCCGGCGGTCATCGATGCGCTCCGGCTCGTGCGGCTCCCGTACCACCTGTCGGCGATCACGCAGGCCGCGGCGGTCGCCGCCCTCCGGCACAGCGACGAGATGCTGTCGCGCGTCGACGAGCTGCGCACGCAGCGCGACCGGATCGTCGAGGAGCTGACGGCGCTCGGGTTCCAGCCCTACCCGTCGGACGCGAACTTCGTCCTGGTCGGCGGCGTGGCCGACCCGCAGGCGACGTTCCGAGCGCTGCTCGACCGCGGCATCCTCGTGCGCGACGTCGGGCTGCCGCACACGCTGCGGATCACCGCGGGCACGCGCGCCGAGACGAGCGCGGTGCTCGCCGCGCTCGCCGACCTCGGCGCCGAATAGGATCGAGGCATGCCCCGCACTGCTTCCATCGAGCGCACGACGAGCGAGTCCAGCATCCGCCTCTCGCTCGACCTCGACGGCGACGGCACCTCGTCGATCTCGACCACGGTGCCCTTCTTCGACCACATGCTCACGGCCTTCGCCAAGCACTCGCTCATCGACCTGACGGTCGAGGCGTCGGGGGACACCGACATCGACGCGCACCACACCGTCGAGGACACCGCGATCGCACTGGGCCTCGCGCTCGCCGAGGCGCTCGGCGACAAGGTCGGCGTGCGCCGCTACGGCGACGCGACCGTGCCCCTCGACGAGGCGCTCGCGCGCGCCGTCGTCGACCTCTCCGGGCGGCCGTTCCTCGTGCACGGCGGCGAGCCCGCGGGCTTCGAGCTGCACCGCATCGGCGGCCACTTCACGGGCTCGCTCGTGCGGCACGTCTTCGAGGCGATCACGCTCAACGCGCGCATCACCGCGCACGTCGAGGTGCTCGCGGGCCGCGACCCCCACCACATCGCCGAGGCGGAGTTCAAGGCGTTCGCGCGCGCGCTGCGCGTCGCCGTCGAGCAGGACCCGCGCGTCACCGGCGTGCCGTCGACCAAGGGCGCGCTCTGATGGCGGCGCGTCCCCGCGTGGCCCTGCTCGACTACGGGCTCGGCAACGTCCACTCCGCCGCGAAGGCGCTCGAGGCCGCCGGTGCCGACGTGACGCTCACGGCCGACCGAGGCGCCGTCATGGAGGCCGACGGGCTCGTCGTGCCGGGCGTCGGCTCGATGGCGGCGTGCGTGGCCGGCATCCAGGCGATCCGCGGCGGCGAGCTCATCGGCCGCCGGCTCGCGGGATCGCGACCGGTGCTGGGCATCTGCGTCGGCATGCAGGTGCTCTTCTCGAGCGGCGAGGAGGGCGGCAGCCCCACGGTCGGCCTCGACGAGTGGCCCGGCACGGTCCGCCGGCTGCAGGCCGACATCCTGCCCCACATGGGGTGGGCGCAGGTCGACGCGCCCGAGGACTCCGCGCTCTTCGCGGGGCTCCGCGACGAGCGCTTCTACTTCGTGCACTCGTACGCTGCCACGGAGTGGAGCATCGAACCGCACCCCCGCATCCGCCAGCCGCGCGTGACGTGGGCCGAGCACGGCGAGCGATTCATCGCCGCCGTGGAGAACGGCCCGCTCGCAGCCACCCAGTTCCACCCCGAGAAGTCGGGGGATGCGGGCATCCGCCTGCTGCGGAACTGGGTCAGCGGCCTCTGAGCTCCCATCCACCGGAAGGCATCCAACCCTCATGACCGACTTCAACCAGTCGCCCAAGCTGCAGCTGCTGCCCGCCATCGACGTCGCCGACGGCAAGGCGGTGCGGCTGACGCAGGGCAAGGCCGGCACCGAGACCTCGTTCGGCAGCCCGGTCGAGGCGGCCGAGGACTGGGTGCGGCAGGGCGCCGAGTGGCTGCACCTCGTCGACCTCGATGCCGCGTTCGGCCGCGGCGACAACCGCGGCATCATCAAGAAGGTCATCAAGGCCGTCCGAGGCCGGGTGCAGGTCGAGCTGTCGGGCGGGATCCGCGACGAGGCGTCCCTCGAGGCCGCGCTCGCCACCGGGGTGAAGCGCATCAACCTCGGCACGGCCGCCCTCGAGAACCCCGAGTGGACCGCGTCGGTCATCGCCGAGTACGGCGAGCAGATCGCGGTGGGCCTCGACGTGCGGGGCACGACGCTCGCCGCGCGCGGCTGGACGCAGGACGGCGGCGACCTGTGGGATGTGCTCGACCGGCTCGAGGCCGCGGGGTGCAGCCGCTACGTGGTGACCGACGTGACGAAGGACGGCACGCTGCAGGGTCCGAACATCGAGCTGCTGCGACAGGTCGCCGAGCGCACCGAGAAGCCGGTCGTCGCCTCCGGCGGCATCGCCAGCCTCGACGACATCGCGGCGCTGCGCGAGCTCGTCCCGCACGGCGTCGAGGGCGCGATCGTCGGCAAGGCGCTCTACGCGGGGGCGTTCACGCTCGCCGCGGCGCTCGACGTCGCGAGTGCCTGACGCCGGCGACTCGGCCGGCCGGCCCTGGGCCGGTCGCTCGTTCGACCACCACGACACCGCCTACGCGGGCGACGACGGCTCAGCGCCCGCGGGGTACCGCGACGCGGTGCGCGGGCTGGCCGACGGCACGTCGAGCCGCGCCGCCGTCGTCGAGGCGCTCCGCGGCCAGCGACTGCTCGTGCCGCTGCTCGCGGCGGCCGGGGAGACGGGCGTCGACGACCGGGGCAGGCCGGTGGACAAGACCCAAGAGCTCTCGATCGTCACCGTGCTCGGCCCCGACGGCGAGCCCATCCTGCCGATGTTCTCGGGCGTCGACTCGATGCAGGCGTGGAACCCGCGCGCGCGCCCGGTGCCGACGAGCGTGCAGCGCGCCGCGGCCGCAGCGCTGGACGGTCCCGCCCGCATCGTGCTCGACCCGGGCGGCCAGGGCGAGTTCGTGCTCGGCCGCTCGATGCTCACGGCGCTGCTGACCGACGAGCCGTGGACCTGGGGCGTCGAGGACCCGGACGTGCACATCGCCGTGCTCGACGCGCTGCTCGCCGCCCCGGCCGTGCAGGCCGTCGTGCTCGCCACCGGCGATCCGCGCTGCACGCTCCGCGGCGCGGAGCTCGAGGTGCACGCGCTCGTCGACGCCTCGCCGGACGCGGCCGATCAGGTGCAGCGCGCCGCGACGGCCCTCGGCGCAGCGGAGGTCGTGCGCGAGCGCATCGCCAGCGTCGCCGTGCGGCTGCACCGCTGGGACGGCGGCGCCGCGCGCCTGCCGCTCGCCGCCCCCGCGGCGCTGGCGGTCACGCGCGCCGAGCTGGAGGCCCGGCGCTAGTTGACGGGGCCGGTGAACTTCTCGCCGGGGCCCTTCCCGGGCAGATCGGGGATGGTGCTCGCCTCGCGGAACGCGAGCTGCACCGATCGGAGGCCATCGCGCAGCGGGGCGGCGTGGATGCCGCCGATCTCGGCCGACGCCGCCGTGACCAGTCCGGCGAGGGCGTTGATGAGCTTCCGCGCGTCGTCGAGGTCCAGCTGCTGCTCGGGGTCGTCGGCGAGCCCAACCTTCACGGCGGCCGCGCTCAGCAGGTGGATCGCGACGGTGTTGATCAGCTCGACCGCGGGCACCTCGGCGATGTCGCGCACCTCGTCCATGGCGTCGTGCTGGTCGTGCTGCATCGCGTCGCTCATCGCACTCTTCTCCCGAAGGTCGGTCTCTGGTAGGCTTCTGCAGGTTTCGGGCTTCGCGCCCGGAGGTGAAAGAGGAGCAATCCCACCCGCAGTCGTCCCAGGCTAACGGGTCAACGGCACCGCGACGCTTCGTCGCCAGGTGCTGAGCCGCGCAGCAGGATCCGCGCGTCGGCTCCTCGTTCGCCGTGCACCAGCACACAGCACGCAACGAGAAGGAGCCCGCGATCAGCGATCCCCGCACCAATGAGCGCATCCGCGTCCCCGAAGTCCGACTGGTCGGCCCTGCCGGCGAGCAGGTCGGCGTCGTCCGGGTCGAGGATGCCCTTCGTCTTGCCCGCGAGGCGGAGCTCGACCTCGTCGAGGTCGCGCCGGATGCCCGCCCGCCCGTCGTCAAGATCATGGACTTCGGCAAGTTCAAGTACGAGCAGGCTCAGAAGGTCAAGGAGGCTCGTCGCAACCAAGCGAACACGGTCCTCAAGGAGGTCCGGTTCCGGCTCAAGATCGACGAGCACGACTACGAGACCAAGCGCAAGCGCGCCGAGGGCTTCCTCAAGGCCGGCGACAAGGTGAAGGCGATGATCCTGTTCCGCGGTCGCGAGCAGTCGCGCCCCGAGCTGGGTGTGCGCCTGCTGCAGCGCTTCGCCGAGGACATCGGCGAGTTCGGCTCCGTCGAGTCGTCGCCGACGATCGACGGCCGCAACATGGTCATGATCGTCGGGCCGATGCGCTCGAAGTCCGACGCCAAGGCAGAGCTGAACGCCGCCCGCTCGGCGCAGCGCGCCGCGGACCAGGAGAAGCGCCGCGCCGAGGCGGAGCGCCAGGCGGCGCACCAGGCCGCCCTCGACGCGGAGCGCCCCGCGCGTCCCGTCCTGCCCGCGCGGAGCGCCACGACGACCGAGTCGGAGCCGCGCGCGTCGCGTCCGTCGACCGGCACCTCGCGTCCGGCGAGCAGCTCGCGCCCCGCGAGCAGCACATCGTCGCGACCGTCCAGCTCGTCGCGGCCGTCGTCCGACTCCTCGTCCGACTCGCGTCCTCGTCAGACCGCCCGCACCGTGCAGCCGACGCCCGCGGGCGCTCCTCGGCCGTCGATGACGCCTCGCCCGGCGTCCGCGCCGCCCGCCGCCGCTCCGGCGGCACCCAAGCCCGCCGCGTCGCCCGCGGCCCCGAAGCCCGCGGCCAAGCCCGCGACGCCCTCGGCGGCCGGCAAGCCCGCAGCGCCCAAGGCCAAGCCCGCGGGTCCGCCCGCCGGCAAGCCAGCATCCGAGTAGGAGAAGAAGAATGCCCAAGCAGAAGACGCACTCCGGTGCGAAGAAGCGCTTCAAGATCACCGGCACCGGCAAGATCCGCAAGCAGGGGGCGGGCATGCGCCACAACCTCGAGGTGAAGTCGTCGGTCCAGACGCGTCGCCTCAGCAAGGACAAGGTGCTCGCCCCGGCCGACGCCAAGATCATCAAGAAGCTGCTCGCCCGCTGACGCGCGCGACGAGAAGATAGAGAGAACACACCCATGGCACGTGTCAAGAGGGCGGTCAACGCCCACAAGAAGCGTCGCGTCATCCTCGAGCAGGCCTCCGGCTACCGGGGCCAGCGCTCGCGCCTGTACCGCAAGGCGAAGGAGCAGCTGCTCCACTCGCACGTCTACGCCTTCCGCGACCGCAAGGCCAAGAAGGGCGACTTCCGCCGCCTGTGGATCCAGCGCATCAACGCGGCGTCGCGCGCGAACGGCCTGACCTACAACCGCCTGATCCAGGGCCTCGGCCTCGCGGGCATCGAGGTCGACCGCCGCATGCTCGCAGAGCTCGCGGTGCACGAGCCCGCCACGTTCGCGACCCTCGTCGAGGCAGCGAAGGCGGCCCTGCCGGCCGAC
>JAPSJX010000096.1 GCA_031178105.1 Agrococcus sp.
CCGGCGTTGAGCATCGCGGCGTACGTCTCGACGACCACCGGCCGCACGCCGGTGTGCCCGGTCGCGAGGGTCTGCAGCCGCAGCAGCATGAGGGCTCGCACGACCTCGCGCTCGACCTCGGGGCCCGTGCCGGCGGCGTGAGACCGGATGAGGCTCGCCTGCAGCTGCAGTCGGCGCTCCGGCGCGATGAAGGTCGTCGCGAGAGCTCCGAAGCCCGTCGAGATGCCGTAGTGGGGCAAGTCGTCGTCGGCGAGCCCCTCGACGAGAGATCGCGCCGCAGCGACGCGCTCAAGGGATTCCTGAGCGACCTCGACTCGTGCGTCGTGGCGCGCCACCGCGACGACGTCCTCGGGGCGCAGCGGTGCGCCGCCGACCGTGACGGCGGTGTTCTCACGGGTCTCGTGCACAGTGCTCATGCTTCGATTCCACACCGGTGGACTGCCGCGCGACACCGAGCCGTGGCATCCTGTGTCTGTCATGCCAGACGATCACGCGACCGACGGCCGCCCCCAGGTGCCCGCGGCGGATCAGACGCTCCGCATCCTGTCGTTCCTCGCCCGCCAGCGCGGTCCGGTGCCCGCGCGCACCATCGCGACGGGCCTCGGCATTCCGCGATCGAGCGTGTACCACCTGCTCGCGGCACTGCAGCATCATCAGTTCGTCGTCCATCTTCCGGAAGAGCGCCGTTGGGGTCTGGGCATCGCCGCATTCGAGCTCGCCGGTGGCTATGCCCGCCAGGAGCCGCTGGCGCGTCTCGGGCGCCCGGTGCTCGCCGATCTCGTCGACCGCACGCACGAGAGCGCGCATCTCGCGGTCATGCACGGGCGCGACGTGCTGTACATCGTCGAGGAGCGTGCCGCGCGCCGCCCTGCGCTCGTGACCGACGTCGGAGTGCGACTGCCGGCGCACCTCACCGCGACCGGCCGGGCGATGCTGGCGGCGCTGCCCCGTGAGCAGGTGCGGGCGCTGTTCCCGGATGCCGCGGCCTTCGCCGATCGCACCGGCCGCGGGCCGCAGGGCCCCGCTGAGCTGCGTGAGCTGCTGCGGCGGGCCCGGTCCCGCGGCTTCGCCACGGAGGATGGCGAGGTCACGCTGGGGATGCGCTCGATCGGCGTGGCCGTGCGCGACCACGCCGGCTGGCCGGCCGCTGCGATCGCGATCACCTGGCCTGCGGACGACGAGAACCCCGAGGATCATGCGCGCGCCGCAGAGCTCGCGTCGACCGCGGCGGCTGCGGCCGCCGAGCTGGAGAGACGGATCGGCCGCGCCGGCCGCTGACACGGCTGCTAGCCCGCGCACGAGCCGTCCGCAACCCCCTCCACCGTGGCGGTTGGCCTGGTTAGCGTCGCTGCCATGCTCCCTGCAGACATTCCCGACGATGCCCAGCTGATCGATCTCATGGACCACCGCGCCGTGCCGAGCGTCACGATCGCGCTCGAGTCGTCGCCGCTGCCGCGGGACCACGAGCGCGTGCGCATCGCGCTGCGAGACGCCATCGACGACGCCCTCCGGCGGGTCGGACAGCGTGATGACCTGCCGCACGGCGCGGCGCATGCGGTGGAGGCCCGACTGGCTTCGCTGCTCAGCGACGACGACTTCTGGGCGCACCAGTCCCGCTCCCTCGTGGTGTTCGCGTCGCCCGGCCGGCTCCACGCGTTCCGGCTCGCCGACCGCGTCGGCGAGAAGGTTGCGGTGAGCGACCGGTTCGACATGTCACGGCTGCTGCGCACGATCGCGTACCCCCGGCGGATCTTCGTGCTCCAGCTGTCGGAGCGGCTCGCGCGCCTCACTGAGATCGGGCCCGACCACGGACCGATCGAGCACGCGCTCGAACTCCCCGACGATCACGAGCTCATGCTCCACCACGCCGACAACGACGGCGACGCGGACCGCGACCGGGCCCGCGGGGCGACCGGCGACCGGCTGGAGCGCACGCGTTTCTGCCGCACCGTGCAGGACGAGGTGGTGCACATCGTGCCGGATCACGTGCCCCTCCTCCTCGCCGCCACCACGGAGCTCGCTCCCGCGTACCGCGCCGTGAACACGCACGCCGAGCTGCTCGAGGACGGCATCGAGGCTCACCCCGAATCCCTCGACGACCGCGACATCGAGCGACTCGCCCGCGAAGCCCTCGACCGGTTGCGAGAGGACGAGACGGCGGCGTGGAAGGAGGACTTCGGAAACCTCCGCGCGCAGAACCTCGCCACGACGCGGCTCAGCGAAGTCGCCGCCGCGGCGGCGTCGGCTGCCGTCGACGAGCTGCGATTCGACCTCGAATCCGACGTCACCGGCCGCCTCGACGAGTTCGGCAACATCGTCGACCGGGACGCGCCAGACGCCCCGCCGCTCGTCGACGAGATCGCCGCGCGCGTGCTGCGCACCGGCGGACGGGTTCGCGCCGTGCGCAACGCGGATCTGCTCGACGGCTCGCCGCTTGCTGCGACCCTGCGGTTCGCGGTGCCCGCGCAGCGGTGAGCCGCGCCGGCCCGGGCGGCGCAGGCGACGCGGGCGGCGCAGGCGTCGCAGGCGGCGCAGGGTCAGCGCAGCACGAGGCGCGGCTCGACGAGCACGTGCGCCGCACCGGCTTTCGCCGCGCGCGGCGCCACGACGCTGCCCGACGCGCCCATGAGCAGCTCGAGCACGCCGGCCGCGACGTGCTCCGGCAGCTGCTCCACGCTCGAGAGGCCGATCGCCTCGGCGGCCGGGGTGTTGTCGAAGCCGATGACGGGCAGGTCAGGCATCCCCGCCGCCGCGGCCGCCAGGTGCGCGCCGATCGCCAGCGAGTCGCTGACGCAGACGATCCCGTCGACCGCGGGCTCGTCGTCACCCCTTGCCCGCGCGAGGAACTGCGCGACGAGGCGCCGCGAGGCGGCCACGCTCTCTTCGCACTCGAGGCGAGTGCCACGCGCGCCCACCTCGGCCATGGCCTCGCGCCAGCCGCGCTCCCGCTCGTCGCCGGTGCCCGAGCCCGACGGCCAGCCGAGGAACGCGATGCGGGCGCCCGCCTCGCGGATGAGGTGCCGGGTCGCGGCGCGGGTTCCGGCCGCCCCGTCGACGTCGACCCACAGGTGGGCGGGAGCCTCGACGTCGTCCTCGCCCCAGGGCCGGCCGAAGGAGACGAACGGGATGCCGTGCTCGGCGAGCCAGTGCGTGCGAGGGTCGCCGTGGAATGTGCCGGTGATGACGACGGCGTCGATCTCGCCGCCGTCGGTGAGTTCGCGCATCCGCTGGATCTCCTCGTCCGGCGAGCGCGCGGCGTACAGCTGGATGCGCATGCCCCTGTCGCCCGCCCGCTCCGTGAGCGCGTGCACGAACCGGTCCAGCACGACGCCCGAGATGCCGCCCGCGTACGGATCGAGGTGGATGCCGATCGTCGAGCTGCGACGCGTGCGCAGCCGCCGGGCCGCAGCGTGCGGCCGATATCCGAGGTCGGCGATCGCGCGGTGG
>JAPSJX010000097.1 GCA_031178105.1 Agrococcus sp.
GCCGAGTCCGCTGGCGCCGCCCGTGATGAGCGCGCCCTGTCCCGTGATCTGCATCGTGTTCTCCTTCGAACGGCTCGGCGCCGGACGGGCGCCGTATGCGACTGAGTCTCAGCATACGTGGTTCTGAGTCTCTCGGTGCTGGCGAGGTGACTGCGGCGGGTGGATGCTGAGGGGATGGAACTTCGTCGCAAACGAGCCTACGACAACGCCGCAGCCGACGACGGCTTCCGCGTGCTCGTCGATCGGCTGTGGCCGCGGGGCGTCTCGAAGGAGCGCGCGGCGATCGATCTGTGGGCGAAGGACGTCGCCCCGTCGACCGAGCTGCGCCGCGAATGGCATGCCGCCGGGGCGGATTTCGAGACCTGTGCCGAGCACTATCGCGCCGAGCTCGCCGGGCCGGGTGCCGAGGCGCTCGGTCTGCTCGTGGACGAGCTGCGCAGGCATCCGGTCGTCACCCTCGTCTACGCCGTCAGCGACACCGGACACAACCACGCGGTCGTGCTCGAGGGTGTGCTGCGCGAACTCATCGACTGAACGGGTCAGGACGCACCGAGGATGAAGTTCCACGCGCCGGTCAGCACGGCTGCGGCGATGGCGATGGCGGAGATCGCGGCTCCGGCGAACACGAGCATCCACTCCTGCCAGCCGAAGCGCGCCGGACGCGCCCAGGTGCGCGTGGCCGGGGCCCCGAAGCCGCGCGCCTCCATCGCGGTCGAGAGCTTCGCCCCGCGACGGATCGACAGCACGAGCAGTGCGAACGCCATCCCGAGGAATCTCCGGATGCGCCCGCTGTCAGCCACGCCGCGCGCGCGGCGCGCGAGCTCGAGCGCCCGCCAGTCGTCGAGGAACAGCCCCACCATCCGCAAGCCGGCGAGCGCACCGAGCACGAATCTCGCGGGCAGCTGCATCGTCTGGCCGAGCCCGTCGGCGAGGTCGGTGGGGTCGACGGTGACGAACAGCACGACCGAGGGCAGCGCGATAGCCAGCACCCGCAGCACGGTCGCCCCGGCGAGCGCGAGCGAACCGTCGCTGACGTGCACCAGCAGCCATTCGAAATGGATGCGACCGCTCGTCTCGCCGTAGAGCGCGATGGTCGCACCGGTCAGCGGTGCGGCGAGCCAGACCGGCCAGGTGCTCGCCCAGAACTCCCGCCACCCGATGCCGGCGAACAAGAAGAGCACGCACTCGAGCGCGAGGGCCACCGCCGCCGACACCATGTCGAGGGTGAGGATGAGCGGGAGCGCGATGAGCGCGCTCGCTGCGAGCTTCGCCACCGGGTTGATGCGCGACATCGCTCCGGTTCTGGCCCGTGTCTCGAGGAGGGTCATGCGGCACCTTGCAGTTCGAACCGGTCGGCGTGCAGCGCGTCGATGACGTCGCGGTCGTGCGTGACGGCGATGAGCGCGGCGCCCTCGTCGCGAAGCGCGGCGAGGATGGCCACCAGCTCCTGCCAGGTGCGGGCGTCCTGCCCGAATGTGGGCTCGTCGAGCATGAGCACGCGGGGCCGGGTGATGAGGGCTGCGGCGACGGTCAGCCGTCGCTTCTCGCCACCCGACAGCGTGTAGGGATTGGCCTTCGCGAGGCGGTCGAGACGCAGCCTCTGCAGCAGCTCGTCGCTGCGGGCGGCGATCTCGGCGTCGGAGAGGCCCATCGATCGAGCGCCGATCGCCAGCTCGTCCTGCACGGTCGTCGCGAGCAGCTGGTGCTCGGGCTCCTGGAAGACCGTGCCGACGCGGGTCAGCAGCTCCCGGGACGTCCACCGGATGGGCTGTGCCGCGGCTCCGGCGGCGAGTCGATCGGATGCCATGACCGTTCCGGCCACGGGTGGCAGCAGGCCCGCGAGAGTGAGCCCGAGGGTCGACTTGCCCGCCCCGTTAGGGCCGGTGATCGCCAGCACCGATCCGGCGCGCACGTCGACGTCGATGCCCGCTGCGACCGTCGTCCCTCGCACGCGCGCCACGGCCAGGTCGCGGGCGGTGAGCAGCGCCTCCCCGGGCGGGGATGCCGGTGGCGCGGGGTGCCGAGGCGGCCGCCCGGGTACCCACACGCCGGCCGCAGCCAGCCGCTCCCCCTGAGCGGCCAGCACGTCCTCCGGCCGGCCGTCGGCGATGACCCCGCCGTCACCGAGCACGATCACGCGGTCGATCAGGGGCAGCCACACGTCGAGGCGGTGCTCTACGACGATGAGCGTGGTGCGCTGCGTCTGCAGCATCCGCTCCACCGCGTCGCGGACCTCGACGACGCCGTCGGGGTCGAGGTTCGCGGTCGGCTCGTCGAGCAGCAGCAGGCCAGGGCGCATGGCGAGCGCCCCGGCGAGCGCGAGGCGCTGCTTCTGCCCGCCCGAGAGCGCCTTGGTGGGCCGGTCGAGCGGCACATCCAGGCCGACCGCTTCGAGCGCCGCGTCGACGCGACGCCAGATCTCGTCGCGCGGGATGCCGAGGTTCTCGCAGCCGAAGGCGACGTCGTCGCCCACGCGTGCAAGGATCACCTGCGAATCCGGGTCCTGCAGCACGAGACCGGCGCTGCCCCTGGATGCTGTGACGGGAACCTCGTCGATGAGCAGGCGCCCCTCGGCATCCCCCTCCTCATCACCGCCGAGCACGCCGGCGAACCCGTGCAGCAGCGTCGACTTGCCCGCGCCCGACGCGCCGAGCAGCAGAACCCGCTCTCCCGGTTCGATGCGCAGCGTGACGTCGCGTACGGCCCACGCGAGACGGCTCGCATGCCGCCAGCCCCAGCCCTGCGCCTCGACCGCGGCCGGCCGACCTTCGAAGGTCATCTCAGACGCGGGCCCGCGCCTCGCGACCCGACCCGAAGCGGTCGAGCGCCCCCGTCGCCGCGAGACCTCGCGCGAGCACCCAGCCGAGGAGGCCTGCGAGAACGGCGCCGGAGGTGACGGTGCAGATCAGGTAGACGGTGGTGAAAGCGGCATCGGAGCCCGCGAACCACAGGATGAGGTTGTTGATTCCGCCGGCGAGCGCCGCACCTGCACCGGCGAGCATGGCGACGGGGAGCGACCACACCCGGTACGCGAAGAGCAGGAAGATCAGCTCGGCGCCGAGGCCCTGCACGAGGCCCGCCTCGATGGTGAGGAAACCGCCCCACTGCGCTCCGGCGAGGGCGGACACGACGGCGGCGAGCGTCTCGACGTAGATCGCAGCTCCCGCCTTGCGGATGATCAGGCCGCCGAGCACACCGGCGATGAGCCAGGGCCCGTCGAGCAGGCCCTGCACTCCGGGCAGGAAGGGCTCGAGCAACGCCTTGGGGCCGAGGTAGCCGACGTTCCAGGCGAGGAACAGGAAGCCGCAGGCGACGCCGAGAACGCTGGCGACGACGATGTCGACGACGCGCCAGCGCCAGATGCCGGGGCGGCCGAGGCCTGTGCTCGCCTTCGCGGTGGTGGATGCGGACGTGGACGTACTCATCTGAACTCCTCCCT
>JAPSJX010000004.1 GCA_031178105.1 Agrococcus sp.
CTCGCTCTCCGGCGCCGCGATCGCCGTGCTCGTGGGCCTCGTCGTGGGCACCGCGATCGGCGTGCTCGCCGGCTCGCTCGGCGGGCTGCTCGAGGAGGCGCTCATGCGGATCGTCGACGTGCTGCTCGCGATCCCCGGCCTGCTGCTCGCCCTCAGCGTCATCGTGCTGCTCGGCTTCGGCGTCGCGAACGCGGCGATCGCCGTCGGCGTCACCTCCATCGCCGTCTTCGCGCGGCTCGCCCGCTCGCAGGTCGTGCGCGTGCGCCGCAGCGACTACGTCGAGGCGGCGTTCGGCTCGGGCGGCACGTTCCTCGGCGTGCTCGGCCGCCACGTGCTGCCGAACTCGCTCGGCGCGGTGCTCGCCCTCGCGGCGCTGCAGTTCGGCAGCGCCATCCTGCAGATCTCGACGCTCGGCTTCCTCGGCTACGGCGCACCGCCGCCCATCCCGGAGTGGGGCCTGCTGATCGCCGAGAGCCGCGACTACGTCGCAACCGCGTGGTGGCTCACCACACTGCCCGGCGTCGTCGTCGCCGGGGTCGTCCTCTCGGCGAACCGCGTCGCCGCAGCCATCAGGGAGAGCAGCGCATGACCCGTCCACTCCTCCGCATCCACGACCTCGCCGTCTCGTACCGCACGCGGCACGGCCGCCGGACCGCCGTCGACGGCGTCAGCCTCGAGCTGGACCGCGGCGAGGTGCTCGCGCTCGTGGGCGAGTCCGGCTCCGGCAAGACCACCATCGGCCAGTCGGTCATCGGACTGCTTCCGCCCGGCGGGCGCGTCGATCGCGGCGCGGTCGAGCTCCAGCTCGCCGGCGGCCCCGTCGACCTGACGAGGCTGCCCCAGGGGGCGCTGCAGGAGCTGCGCGGGCGCCGCATCGCGCTCGTCCCGCAGGACCCCGGCACCTCGCTGAACCCGGTGCGCACGATCGGCGCCTCCGTCGCCGCTCCGCTGCGCATCCACCGCTGGGGCACGCCCGACCGCATCCGCCGCCGCGTGGTCGAGCTGCTCGACCGGGTCGGTCTCGACGACCCCGAGCGGCGTGCCGGCCAGTACCCGCACGAGCTCTCGGGCGGCATGCGGCAGCGCGCGCTCATCGCCGCCGCGATCGCCCTCGAGCCCGAGCTGATCATCGCCGACGAGCCCACGAGCGCCCTCGACGTGACCGTGCAGCGGCGCATCCTCGACCTGCTCGACGATCTGCGCCGCGAGCTCGGCTCGAGCGTGCTGCTCATCACCCACGACCTGGCCGTTGCCGCCGAGCGCGCCGACCGCATCGCCGTGCTGCGCGCCGGCGGGGTCGAGGAGGCCGGTGCGACGCGGGAGGTGCTGCGGGCGCCGGCGAGCGCCTACACGGCCGAGCTGCTCGCCGACGCGCCCGCGCTCGACGACGAGTCGCCGCGGCCGCCGCGCCTGCCCGGCGAGCCGTTCCTCGTCGTCGACCGGCTCGTCCACGAGTACGGACGCGGCAGCGGCGCGTTCCGCGCCGTCGACGACGTGTCGTTCGCGGTGGAGCGCGGCACGACGCACGCGCTCGTGGGCGAGTCCGGCTCGGGCAAGACGACCATCGGCCGCGCGGTCGCGGGATTCCACGGGCCTCGCAGCGGCGGCATCCGCATCGGCGCGCACGACGTCCCCGCCGAGCGCCGCGACCGCGCCCTGCGCCGCGTCGTGCAGCTCGTCTCGCAGAACCCCTATTCCTCGCTCGACCCGCGGCGCACCGTCGGTCGATCGGTCGGCGAGCCGCTGCGCAACTGGCGTCCGTCCGACGGCGGCGTCCGCGACCGAGCGGAGCTCGCCCGCCGCGTCGCGACCGCCCTCGACCGCGTCGCGCTCCCCGCCGACGTCGTCGACCGGCTGCCGGCGGAGCTGTCGGGCGGGCAGCGGCAGCGCGTCGCCATCGCTCGCGCGCTCATCATCGAGCCCGAGCTCGTCGTGCTCGACGAGGCGGTGTCGGCGCTCGACGTGACGGTGCAGTCGCAGATCCTCGAGCTGCTCGATCAGCTGCAGCGGGAGCTCGGACTCACCTACCTCTTCATCACCCACGACCTCGCGGTCGTGCGGCGCATCGCCGACACCGTCACGGTGCTGCGGCACGGCGAGGCGGTCGAGACGGGCACCGCCCACCAGGTGCTCGCGCAGCCGCAGCACGACTACACGAGGGCGCTGCTCGACGCGGTGCCCGCCCCCGACTGGCTGCGGGACCTCCGCGACCGGCGACGACCTCAGCTGGAGGTGGCGTGATGGCGCCCTCGATCGGATTCTTCACACGCGTGCTCGACGACGCCTCGGCCGCCGAGCGCTACCGCATCGCGCTCGACCAGATCTCGCTCGCCGAGGCGCTCGGCTACCGCAGCGCCTGGGTCGCGCAGCATCACCTCGACGGCGCCGAGGGCGGCCTGCCCTCGCCGTTCGTGCTGCTCGCGGCGGCCGCTGCGCGCACCTCCCGGATCCGCCTGGGCACGGCGATCCTGACGCTCGCGCACGAGCAGGCGGCGCGAGCCGCCGAGGATGCGGCGGTGCTCGACACGATCGCCGACGGCCGGGTCGAGCTCGGACTCGGCACCGGCGGCAGCCCGCGCACGCTGAGCGCCTTCGGCGAGGACGCCGCGCACCGCCGCGCGATCTACGACGCGAAGCTCGTGCGGCTGCGCTCGCTCCTCGACGGCTCCGCCGACGTCGAGCTCTACCCGAGCGCCCCGCGCCTGGCTGACCGCATCTGGCAGGCCACGTTCTCCGCCGAGGGTGCCCGCGCGATCGGTGCGCGCGGTGACGGCCTCATGCTCTCCCGCGTGCAGCCGCCGCCCGCCGACCTGCCGGCGGGTGCCGTGCCCGCGCGCGTGTGGGACGTGCAGCGGCCGCTCGTCGACGCCTACCGCGACGCGCTGCCGGCGGGCGTCGCACCGCGCGTGCTCGCCTCGCGCAGCGTCGTCGTCGTCGATCCGGCCGAGCGCCGGTCGGCGCGCGCGCTCGCCGAGCAGGGCATCGGTCGGCAGCTCGCGCAGCTGCACGGCGTCACGCCCGGCTCGCTGCCGATCGACGAGCTGCTCCAGCGCAGCGAGACGCACCTCGGCACCCCCGCCGAGGTCATCGACTCGCTCGGCGCCGACGCCGTCGCCGCCGGCGCCACCGAGGTGTCGGTCCAGGTCCACTCGGTCGATCCGCACCCCGACATCGCGGCGCGATCGATCGAGCTGTTCGCGCGAGAGGTCGCGCCCGCGCTCGGCTGGAAGGTCGGGCACCCGCTGCAGGAGGAGCGCCATGTCGCGTGACGTCATCGACCATCTGGCCGAGATCCCCGCGGGGTCCCGGCTCGACGAGATCCGCCGGGCGAGGCCCGACGCGCGCGAGCACGCGCAGCAGAGCTTCCTCGCGCTGCTCGAGCCCACGCACCCCGGGCAGCTCGCGCTCGCGGACCGCTATGCGGTCGCCGCCTACGTCGCGCTGCTGCACGACGGCTCGCCGACGCCGACTCGCGCGGCCGCCTTCTACCTCGAGCTCCTCGGCGACGAGGCGGATGCCGACCTCGTGCGCGCCGTGCGGCGCGCGGCCGACGACGGGCGGGCATCCGGACCGTACGGCGACTACCGGGAGCCAGCCCTCGCCGACGAGGCACGCCCCGGGCCGGTCGCCGCGATCGATCGCGCCGCGATCCCGGCGCCGCTCGCCGCCGCCCTCGAGCACGCGCACCTGCTCGTGCTGCACCCGCGCGACGCGAGGCCGGCCGCGCTGCGCGCGCTCGTCGACGCCGGCTGGGGCGCCGACGCGATCGTCTCGCTGAGCCAGCTGGTCGCGTTCCTGGCGTTCCAGCTGCGACTCGTGCACGGGCTGCGGACCCTCGCCGCGACGCCCGACGGCCGCACCGACCACGAGCTGCAGGAGGCCCGCGCATGACCGGCACGCACGACCGCACCGAGATCCTCGAGCACCCCGCGCTGCACCGGCCCGAGGCGTTCACGCAGCGCGGGCTCGGCTGGGCGCCATGGGCGCCGCCGGTCGCGGAGCACGAGCTGACCGAGGCGCAGCGCCACGCGCTCGTGGAGGCGTCCCGCTCGTCGAGCCCCTACTTCCGGCTGCTCGCGCGCGACCCCGAGGCGCTGCGCGCGCGCACGCTCACCGACCTCGACATCTTCGGCAACGAGGCCGGCGGGCTGCCGCGCTGGGAGCGCGAGCTGTCGGCGGCCGCCGCGTCGCGCGTCAACGGCTGCGTGTTCTGCGCATCCGTCCACGCCCGCGCGGCGTCGCGGCTGTCGGGGCGCACCGACGACGTGCAGCTGCTGCTCGACGAGGGCGTCGGCGCGCGGATCGACGATCGCTGGGACGCGATCGTCGACGCATCCTCCGCGCTCACCGCCACGCCGGCCGCCTTCGCGCCCGAGCACGTCGAGCGGCTGCGCGCCGCGGGCATCGACGACGCCGGCATCGTCGATCAGATCGCCGGCGCCGCCTTCTTCAACTGGGCGAACCGGCTCATGCTGTCGCTGGGCGAACCGGAGGTCGGCTGATGGGCGCGCCCGCGAACCTCGACCACGTGGTGCTCGCCGGTCCCGACCTCGCGGCGCTCATCGACGAGGTCGAGCAGCGCACCGGTGTGCGCGCGCCGCTCGGGGGCCGTCACCCGGGCGGCACCGCGAACGCGCTCATCGGGTTCACCCGCGGCGGCCGTCGCGTGCGGCAGTACCTGGAGCTCATCGGGCCGGACGCGGAGGGCGGCTGGACGGCGCGCGACGTCCGGAGGTTCGGGATCGCCGCCCTGACGGCGCCCTCCGTGGCCAGCTTCGCGATCGCGCCCGAGGACCTCGACGCGACGGTCGAGCGCGCGAGCGCCGCCGGCGCCGGGATGGGAGCCCCCGTGCCGCTCTCCCGCCGCACTCCCGACGGCCGGGAGCTCTCGTGGCGCCTCGCGCTGCCGGACGACGAGCGACAGCCCCCGTTCCTCATCGACTGGGGCGACGCGGCGCATCCGGCGCTCGACGACATCCCCGTGCTCGAGCTGCTCGCCGTCCGACGACTGGCGACCGACGCGGCCGCCGAGACCGCCCGGCTCGCGGCGCTCGGCGTCGAGGTCGGTGACGGCCCGGACGCGCTCGAGGTCGTGGTGGCGGACGCGGACGGCGTCGAGATCGAGGTGGCGGTCGACGGGCGCGCGGTGCTGCTGCGCTGAGCAGGCACGGCTCTTCCCTCGACGACGCGTCGGTCTGTCGGCGCGGATGAGCGCGGCGACGGCGAAGGCCGTCGCCGCGCTCACCCGCGGCTGAGGATCGTCAGACGATCGAGACCGGGGCGCCCAGGCGCTGCTCCGCGAGCAGTGCGCCCTGCCCGAGCGACTCGAGCTTGGCGATGGCGATGGACGGGTGGATGCGCCCGCCGAGACCGCAGTCGGTCGATGCGATGACCCGCTCCGGTCCGACGATGCGCGCGAACCGCTCGATGCGGTCGGCGACGAGCTCGGGGTGCTCGACGACGTTGGTCGCGTGACCGATGACGCCGGGCGCGATGCGCTTGTCGTCGGGCAGCGCCACCTGCTCCCACACGCGCCACTCGTGCTCGTGGCGCGCGTTCGCCGCCTCGAACGAGTAGCTGCCCGCGTTCACCTCGAGGACGAGATCGACGATGTCGGCGAGGCCGACGTCGGTCGTGTGCGGACCGTGCCACGAGCCCCAGCACAGGTGCAGGCGCACCTGCTCCTCGGGCAGGCCGCGGATCGCGTGGTTGAGCGCCTCGACCCGGATCCGCGTGAAGTCGAGGTAGTCCTCGATCGACGGCTCGGGGTTGATCTGATCGAAGTTCTCGGCGAGCGACGGGTCGTCGATCTGCACGATGAGGCCCGCATCGACGATGGCGCGGTACTCCTCGCGCAGCACCTCGGCCCACGCCCAGATGTGCTCTTCCTCGCTGCCGTAGTGCCGGTTGGCGATGCGCGACGCCGAGCCCGGCGAGAGGGCGGTGAGGAAGCCCTGCTCGGCGCCGGAGCCGTCGAGGCCGGCCTTGAGGTTGGCGATGTCGGCGGCGATGGCGTCCTGGCCGATGTAGCGGAGCGCGCCGGTCGTCGCGGGGAACGCGGTGGCGGGCGTCGAGTCGAGCAGCGGGCGCTCCGGGTCGAGGTAGGCGTCGGCGAAGCGGACCCAGTCGCGGCGGTCCGGGAAGGACGTCAGGCGGATGTCGCCCGGCGCCGAGCGCTGCGGCGCCTCGGTGAAGATGTCCTCGCCGGTGACCTCGAGGCCCGCGACCCGCTGGAAGACGTAGCTCCACCACGCGCCGTAGTCCTGCGCGCTCGACATGGCCTTGCCGTACTCGCCGTCGCCGACGATGGTGATCCCGAGCTCGCGCTGGCGGCGCACGAGGTCGGCGACCGCCGCGGTGAGCAGCGACTCGAACTCGGGGGTGCGCTCGAGGGTGAGGCCGTCGGCTGCGAGCGTGCGCGCGGCGTTGGCCGCGAGCAGCTCGGGCGTACGGGGCAGGCTGCCGGCGTGCGAGACGTCGATGCTGGGCATGGTGACCTTCCGGTGGCGGGACGATTGGTCGCGACGCTACCGACGCGCGCGACGCTGCACCGACTCCGTCGGTCACGCTTCGTCACATCCCGTCGCGGTTGCCATGTGTCGCTGTGCCCACACCCTGCGTAGGCTGGGCGCCGAACGCGCGAGGAGACGACGATGTCCGACATCACCTTCCAGCTGCTGGCGATCGCGATCTACTTCGCCGCCATGATCGGCATCGGCGTCTACGCCGCGCGCAAGACGAAGAGCCACGAGGACTACATGCTCGCCGGCCGCGAGCTGAGCCCCGCCACCGCGGCGCTCTCCGCAGGTGCGTCCGACATGTCGGGGTGGCTGCTCATGGGCCTGCCCGGCGCGATCTACGCGGCGGGGCTCATCGAGGGCTGGATCGCCATCGGCCTGACCATCGGTGCGTACCTGAACTGGAAGTTCGTCGCCCCGCGGCTGCGCGCCTACACGGAGGTCGCCAGGAACTCGATCACGATCCCGAGCTTCTTCGAGAACCGCCTCCGTGACCGCTCGCGCGCGCTGCGCATCGTGTCGGGCCTCATCATCCTGGTCTTCTTCACGTTCTACGTCTCGTCGGGCATGGTCGCCGGCGGCGTCTTCTTCGAGTCGACGTTCGGCGCGAGCTACATCTGGGGGATGCTCCTCGTGAGCGGCGTCACGCTGCTCTACACGCTGTTCGGCGGATTCCTGGGCGCGTCGCTCACCGACGTCGTGCAGGGCCTGATGATGTTCCTCGCGCTCATCATCATCCCCGTCCTCGCGTTCTTCACCGTCGGCGGCCTGCAGGGCGTCCAGGAGGGCATCACGGCGTCGGGCGCGGAGCTGTCCGGCCTGATCCCGGCGGACGTCGACGGCATGGTCATCCTGGGGATCATCTCGTCGCTCGCGTGGGGGCTCGGCTACGTCGGCCAGCCGCACATCATCGTGCGGTTCATGGCGCTGAGGTCCGTCGCCGCGGCGAAGCCGGCACGGCGCATCGGCATCGGATGGATGGTCATCTCCCTCGTCGGCGCGGTGGTCTCCGGCTTCGTCGGCATCGCCTACATCCAGCAGTCCGGCGAGGAGCTCGCGAACCCCGAGACGGTCGTGCTCGCGATGTCGCAGGCGCTGCTGCACCCCTTCGTCGCGGGGCTCGTGCTCGCCGCCGTGCTCGCCGCCATCATGTCGACGCTCTCGAGCCAGCTGATCGTCTGCTCGTCGGCGCTCGTGGAGGACCTCTTCCAGGTCTTCGTCAAGCGGCCGCCGTCGCAGAAGGTGCTCGTCCTGCTCGGCCGAGCGTGCGTGCTCGCCGTCGCCGCCGTCGCCGCGGTGCTGGCCATCACGCCGTCCGACACGATCCTCGGCCTCGTCGGATTCGCCTGGGCCGGCTTCGGCGCCGCGTTCGGGCCGATCGTGCTGCTGAGCCTCTTCTGGCGGAGGCTGACGAACTGGGGCGCGCTCGCCGGCATGATCGTGGGCGCCGCGACCGTCTTCATCTGGGACGCGGTCGAGCAGGCCACCGACATCCCGTTCTTCACGCTCTACGAGATCGTGCCCGGCTTCGTGCTCAACCTCGTCGTCGCGGTCGTCATCAGCCTCGTCGTGCACCGCCACGACGGGGTGGTCGACGAGGAGTTCACCCGCACCGGCCGCATTGTCGCGCTGCGACCGGACGAGCCGGGCCACGTGGCCGCCCCGGCCGCGGCCGACCGCGACGCGCTGCGCTGAGCGGCGCGGGGCGGCCGATCCCGCCGCGCCGGACACCTGCCGTTCACCCGGTGAGCTCGGCCGCCGCGATAGCCTGACCGGTCGCGGCGGTCCGGTGCGCCGCGCGTACGGAGGCGACATGAGCGGCACGATCGACGGCGTCCTGGCAGGGGCGCCCCTCGCTCCCCCGCCCCGCACCCTGCTCGACGTGCTGCGCGACAGCGTGCAGGCCAACCCCGACGGCTCCGCGATCGAGGACGCCGCGGGCGCCCTCAGCTACCGCGAGATGATGGCCGCGGTCGCGCGCACCGCCGCGCGCCTCTCGCTCGAGGGCGTCGGGCGCGGCGACCGCGTCGGCATCCGGATGCCGTCGGGCGCGAGGGAGCTCTACATCGCGATCCTCGGCGTCATGGCCGCCGGCGCGGCCTACGTGCCCGTCGACGCCGACGACCCCGAGGAGCGCGCGGCGCTCGTCTTCGGGGAGGCCGCCGTGCGTGGCGTCATCTCCGGCGGCGGGCAGTACGCGGGAGCGGGGCCGCACGCGAAGCCCGCCGTCGCGCTCTTCGACGGCGCTCCGGCGCATCCGAGCACCGCCGGCGCGCCCATCCCGTCGCTGCCCTCGCCGGGCGACGACGCCTGGATCATCTTCACCTCCGGCTCGACGGGCACGCCGAAGGGCGTCGCCGTCAGCCACCGCTCCGCGGCCGCGTTCGTTGACGCGGAGTCGCGACTGTTCCTGCAGGACGACCCCATCGGCCCGGGCGACCGGGTGCTCGCCGGCCTGTCGGTCGCGTTCGACGCGTCGTGCGAGGAGATGTGGCTCGCATGGGCGCACGGCGCGTGCCTCGTGCCCGCGCCTCGCTCGCTCGTGCGCAGCGGCATGGACCTGGGGCCGTGGCTCACGCTCCGCGGCATCACCGTCGTCTCGACCGTGCCGACGCTCGCCGCGCTCTGGCCGGCGTCGTCGCTCGAGCACGTGCGGCTGCTGATCTTCGGCGGCGAGGCCTGCCCGCCCGAGCTCGTCGAGCGGCTCGCCACCGACGGCCGCGAGGTGTGGAACACGTACGGCCCCACCGAGGCGACCGTCGTGGCATGCGCGGCGCTGCTGTCCCCGGGCGAGCCGGTGCGGATCGGGCTGCCGCTCGACGGCTGGGACCTCGCGGTCGTCGACGATCGCGGCGAGCCGGTCGCCGAGGGCGGCGTGGGCGAGCTCATCATCGGCGGCGTCGGCCTCGCGCGCTACCTCGACCCCGCGAAGGACGCCGAGAAGTACGCCGCCCTGCCGTCCCTGGGCTGGGACCGCGCCTACCGCTCCGGCGACCTCGTGCGCTTCGATCGCGACGGGCTGTTCTTCCAGGGTCGCGCCGACGACCAGGTGAAGGTGGGCGGCCGCCGCATCGAGCTGGGCGAGATCGAGGCGGCGCTGCAGCTGCTGCCCGGGGTGCAGGCCTCGACCGTCGTCGTGCAGCGCACGGACGCGGGCAACCAGGTGCTCGTCGGCTACCTGGGCTGCGACGTCGCGGCCTTCGACCGCCAGTCGGCGCTTGCGCGGCTCCGCGACGAGCTGCCCGCAGCGCTCGTGCCGCTCCTCGCGCCGATGCCCGAGCTGCCCACGCGCACGTCGGGCAAGGTCGACAAGGCGGCGCTCCCCTGGCCGCTGCCGGGCGCGTTCGATGCCGACGACACCGCGACCTCCGACCCCGGGCTGGCGCTGCTGGCCGCCGACTGGCAGGCGGTGCTCGGCGTGCCTGCCGACGGGGAGGGCGCCGACTTCTTCGCCCTCGGCGGCGGCTCGCTCGCGGCCGCGCAGCTCGTGACCCGCATCCGCTCCCGCTCGCCGGAGTTCACGGTCGCGGACATCTACGCCTACCCGCGACTGGGTGCGATGGCAGCCGAGCTCACAGCGCGCGCGGGCGGCGGCGCGCCGGCTCCCGTCTCGACGCACGACGTGCGGCGCACGCCGCGCAGCACCCAGTGGGTCCAGACGGCGCTCGGGGTGCCCCTCTTCATCCTGAGCGGGATGCGGTGGCTGCTCGCCGCGCTCACCGCCTCCACGATCCTGGGCGCCCTCGACGGCTTCGACGCGCTGCCGACCGCGGAGCCCTGGCTGCTGATCCTCGGCCTCCTCGTCTTCGCGACGCCGTTCGGCCGGATGGCGATCGCGGTGGTCAGCGCCCGGCTGCTGCTGCACGGGCTGGAGGCCGGCGACTACCCGCGCGGCGGCCGCGTGCACCTCCGGCTGTGGCTGGCGGAGCAGGTCGCGCAGCAGGTCGGTGCCGTCGGCCTCGCGGGAGCCCCGTGGGTGACGCTCTACGCCCGCGCGCTCGGCGCGCGCATCGCCGACGACGTCGACCTCCACGCCGTGCCGCCCGTCACGGGAATGCTCCGGGTCGGCCGCGGCGCCTCCATCGAGCCGGAGGTCGACCTCAGCGGGTACTGGATCGATGGCGATGTCGTGCGCATCGGCGCCGTCCGCATCGGCGCGCGCAGCACGGTGGGTGCACGCTCGACGCTGGCCCCGGGCACGCGGATCGGCAAGGACGCGGTGATCGCGCCCGGCTCGGCCGTCTTCGGCCGGGTGCGCTCGGGCGAGCGCTGGGCGGGCTCTCCCGCGAGCCGCATCGGCGCCGCGAAGCCGTGGTGGGCGCCCGAGCGCCCGCCGAGGGATGCGCGCTGGGCGTGGGCCTACGGCCTGTCGGCGATCGCGCTCTCGATCCTGCCGCTCCTCGCGCTCGCCGCCGGCGGCGCGGTCGTGGCCGCCGGCGTGGCCGGCGCCGAGTCGCTCGGCGAGGTCGCCCTGCGGGCGGTCGCCTGGATCGCGCCCGCGACGGTCGTGGCCGGCCTCGCCCTCGCCGCGCTCGTCGTGCTGTCGGTGCGACTGCTGGCGATCGGCATGACCGAGGGCGTCTTCCCGGTGCACAGCGCCAACGGCTGGCGCGTCTGGGCGACGGAGCGGGTGCTCGACATGGCCCGTACCGCGCTCTTCCCGCTCTACGCCTCGCTCGCCACCCCCGGGTGGCTGCGGCTGCTCGGCGCCCGGGTGGGCCGGGACGCCGAGATCTCCACCGTGCTGCTCGTGCCGACGATGACGACGATCCACTCCGGCGCGTTCCTCGCGGACGACACGCTCGTCGCCTCCTATGAGCTCGGCGGGGGCTGGGTGCGCATCGCCCACGCCGAGATCGGCGAGCGCGCCTTCCTCGGCAACTCCGGCATGGCAGGAGCGGGCAACCGCATCCCGAACGACGCGCTCGTGGCCGTGCTCTCGGCCGCGCCGCGCAAGTCGAAGAAGGGCTCGTCGTGGCTCGGCTCCCCGCCGGTGGCGCTGCGCCGCACCGTGGTCGAGGCCGATCATGCGCGCACCTACGCGCCGCCCGCACGGCTGCGCGTCGCACGCGCGCTGTGGGAGCTCTGCCGGATCGTTCCCGTCATCGTCACGTGCGCGCTCGGCGTCGCCGTCATGCTCGCGCTGCTCTGGATCGCGGATGCGTGGGGCGGCCTCGCCGCGGCGCTCCTGAGCGGTGTGGTGATGCTCGCGGCGGGTGCGGTCGCCGCCGGCATCAGCACGGCCGCGAAGTGGGCGATCGTCGGCCGCATCCGCATCGGCGAGCATCCGCTCTGGTCGTCGTTCGTGTGGCGCAGCGAGGTCGCCGACACGTTCACCGAGATGGTGGCCGCGCCGTGGTTCGCGCACTCGGCCGCCGGCACGCCCGCGCTGGTCTGGTGGCTGCGGAGCCTCGGCGCCACCATCGGCGACGGCGTCTGGGTCGAGAGCTACTGGCTGCCGGAGGCGGACCTCGTCACGCTGCGCGACGCGTCCGCCGTCAACCGCGGCTGCGTCGTGCAGACGCACCTGTTCCACGACCGCATCATGTCGATCGACGAGGTCGTGCTCGAGCACGGCGCGACGCTCGGGCCGCACAGCGTGATCCTGCCCGCCGCGAGGATCGGCGAGCACGCGACCGTCGGCCCGGCGTCGCTCGTCATGCGCGGCGAGCTCGTGCCCGACCGCAGCCGGTGGAGCGGCAACCCGATCGGCCCGTGGCGCGAGGTCACGTTCGCCGACTACCACGCGGTGAGCGCGTGAGCCCGTCGAGCGCCGCGACGCTGGCCGCAGATGCGTACACACCCGGCTCCGGCGACGTCGCGTGGGACGCGCTGCACTACGACCTCGCGATCGACTACCGCGTCGCGACCAACCGGCTCGACGGCGTCGCCCGCATCTCGGGTCGCGCGACGACCGAGCTGCGCGCGATCGCGCTCGACCTCGTCGGGCTGCGCGCGAGCCGCGTGACGCTCGACGGCGCGCGGGCGCAGCACACCGCGCGCGGGCCGCGGGTCACGGTGCGGCCGTCGGCGCCGATCGCCGCGGGTGCGCGCTTCGAGCTCGAGGTGGCCTACGCCGGTTCCCCGGCCCCGCGGCGCACGAGCTGGGGCCTCGTCGGCTGGGAGGAGCTCGAGGACGGCGTCATCGTCGCGTCGCAGCCCACCGGCGCCCCGACGTGGTTCCCGTGCAACGACCGGCCGTCGGACAAGGCGACCTACCGCATCCGCATCACGACCGAGCAGTCGTACCGGGCCGTCGCGACCGGGACGCTCGTCGAGGAGTCGACCTCGTCAGGGCGCACGAGCCGCACCTTCGCGTGCCGCACGCCCGCCGCGACCTACCTCGTGACCGTGCAGATCGGCCGCTACGCGCGCCGCGCGGTCACCGACGCATCGGTGCCCGCGGCCCAGGTGCCGATCGTCGCGCTCCATCCCGCAGCGCTCGAGCGCCGGGTGGCGGCCGACCTCGGCCTGCTGCCGGCGATGCTGGCGTGCTTCGTCGAGCGGTTCGGGCCCTACCCGTTCGACGACTACACGGTGATCGTGACGGAGGACGACCTCGAGATCCCGCTCGAGGCGCACGCGTCGGCGATCTTCGGCGCCAACCACATCGACGGCAGGGGCGGCGAGGAGCGGCTCATCGCGCACGAGCTCGCGCACCAGTGGTTCGGCAACAGCGTCGGCGTCGCCGCCTGGCAGCACATCTGGCTCAACGAGGGCCTCGCGTGCTACGCGGAGTGGCTGTGGTCGGAGGCGGCGGGCCGGGAGACGACGGATGCGCTCGCGCGCGTCCACCACCGCCGGCTCGCGGGCCTGCCGCAGGACATCGTGCTCGGCGACCCCGGCCCCGCGCTCATGTTCGACGACCGGGTCTACAAGCGCGGTGCGCTGCTCGTGCACGCGCTGCGGCTCACGCTCGGCGACGTGCGGTTCTTCGGGATGCTGCACGACTGGACCGCGCTGCACGTCTCCTCGACCGTCACGTCGGACGACTTCCGGCGCCTGGCCGCGCAGATCGCGGAGCGGCCGCTCGACGAGCTGTTCGACGCCTGGCTCGTGGGCACCGAGCTGCCGCCGCTGCCGGAGCGACGCGGCGGGAAGCGGCGCGCCCCGCGCTGAGCTCGCGCGGGGCGCGTCAGCCCTCGAGCGCGAGGCTCACGACGAGCGCATCGCCCAGGTCGACGTCGTGGACCTCGAAGCGACGCGCCGATCCGGGCACCGCGGCGATGAGCGCGGCGTGGTCGTCGCGCAGCACGACCGCGGCCGGGTCGACGCGCAGTCCGCGGCCGTCGGCCTTCAGCACCGCCTCGATCTGCGTCCAGCGCCGCAGCGCGTCTGCGCCGCTGGCGGGCAGCAGCGCCCGCAGCGCCTCCACGCGGCCCGGTAGCGCTTCGTGCGGCTCCGCGTCGACGCCGATCCGACCACCGCGCCGGGCGACCGCCACGTGCAGCTCCCCCGCGTGCGCGAGCGAGACGGCGATGTCGCGCGCCCTGGGCGGCTCCATCACCACGGGCCGTCCGTGCGGTCCGCCGCAGTCCGGGCACCGCTGCACGATCGAGACGGATGCGTCGTCGACGTCCGCGAGGTCCGCGACGAGGGCGCGCAGGAGCGCGTGACCGTCCGCCCGCGAGCCGCGCACGCGGGCCACGACCGCACCTGCGACCTGCTGCATGACGATCAGCCTGGCAGAGCGTCAGGCCAGGCCGGTCGAGCCGATCAGCGCTCGAGCACCGCCCAGCCGCGCGCCGGCAGCGAGACGTGGTCGCCGTCGAGCCGGCCGCCGCCCGCCAGCACCTCGGTCGCGTCCGCGACCGGCAGCCGCACGGGCTCGTCCGTGACGTTCAGGGCGGTCACGATCGACGCGTCCGCCGTCGCCGTGCGCAGCACGATCGAGCCGTTGTCGACGACGACGACGTCGGTGTGCGCCCGCGTGAGCCACGGGTGCCGGCGACGGACGGCGATGAGGGTGCGGTGCAGGTCGAGGGCGCCGCGCGCGGCGTCGTCGAGCTCGTCGGCCGGCGTCGGGTGCTCGGGGAACTCCGGCCGGATCGCGTCGTCGCCGCCCCAGCCCTCCTCCTTCTCGGCCTGGAGGCCGAGCTCGTCGCCCGCGTAGACCGAGGGCGTGCCGGCGACCGTGCAGAGGACTGCGAGCGCGTGCGGCACGAGGCCCGGGCCGACGGCTGTGGCGATCCGGGTGACGTCGTGGTTGCCGACGAAGGTGTACGGCACGAAGGTCGCCAGCAGCGCGTTGTGGCGGCCGATGGCGTGCTCGAGCTCGAAGAGGTTGCGCTCGGCGAGGCTGTGCCAGATGCCCTGCCACAGCTCGTACTGCGTGACGGCGTCGATCGTCGACGCCTCGACGATCTCGGCGTACTCGCCGTGGATGACCTCGCCGAGGAACCAGGCGTCAGGATGCCGCTCGCGCACCGCGGGCAGCACGCGCGCCCAGAACGCGGTCGGCACGCTGTAGGCGGCGTCCAGCCGCCAGCCGTCGATCCCGCGGTCGAGCCAGTGCCGCATCACGCGCGCCACGAGCTCCGCAGCGGCCTCGCCCTCGTGGTCGAGGGCGACGAGCGCCTCGTGACCCTCGAACACCTCCGCCTCGCCCCCGGCACCGAGCCGGAAGAGCGCGACCTCATCGCTGCCGGGGTCCGCGAGCGCCGCCTGGAAGGCCGGGTGCTCGCGTCCGACGTGGTTGAAGACGCCGTCGAGCAGCACGCGGATGCCCCGATCGTGCGCGGCCGCGACGAGCCGGTCGAAGTCGGCATCGTCACCGAGCCGCGGATCGATCCGGAAGTGGTCGGTGGTGTCGTAGCCGTGCGTGCTGCTCGCGAACACGGGGCCGAGCGCGATGCCGTTGAGCCCGAGCTCGACGACGTGGTCGAGCCACGCCTCGAGCCGCGGCAGGCGGTGCACGAGCTGCTCACCCGCGGCGTCCTCCCGGTCGCGGATCTGCGCGCCCGTGAAGCCGAGCGGATAGACGTGCCACCACATCGCCGACAGGGACCAGTGCTCGTGCTCGCGCATCCGACCATCCTGCCCGGTCGGCGAGGCGCGACGCTGGACGGAGCCCGCGAGGGTCGGGTCCGGGACAGGCCGCTCAGCGCAGGCGCGGATCCACCATCGTGATGCCCGCCGCGGTGCCGCGGTCGAAGGCGGGCAGCAGCGTCACGAGCTCCTCGAGCCCGACCGTGCGCTCGATGAGCCGCTGCGGCGCGAGGTCACCGCGCTCGATGAGCGCGAGCATGCCCGGATAGGCGCGGGCCGCCATCCCGTGGCTGCCGAGCACGTCGAGCTCCCACCCGATCACGCGCGACATCGGCACCCGCGGGTGGCCGTCGACCGGCGGCAGCAGGCCGATCTGCACGTGCCGACCGCGCCTGCGGAGGCTCAGCAGGGCATCCGCGCACGTCTGCTCGCTGCCGACGGCGTCGACCGAGACATGGCTCCCGCCGGCGGTGATGCCGGCGATCGCGGCCGGCACATCGGTGCGGTCGGCGAGCACGGCGTGCTCGGCGCCGAGCCGCAGCGCGAGCTCGAGCGCCGCCGGATTGCGGTCGACGGCGATCGGTCTCGCCCCGAGCGCTCGGGCGATCATGACGGCGCTGAGCCCGACACCGCCGGCGCCGACGACGGTCACCCACTCCCCCTCCTCGACGCGTGCCCGGCTGACGAGCGCGCGGTACGCGGTCGCGAAGCGGCAGCCGAGGCTCGCGGCGGTGGCGAAGTCGACACCGTCGGGGATCGCCACGAGGTTCGCGTCGGCGGCGTGCAGCGCGACCCGCTCGGCGAACGAGCCCCAGTGGGTGAAGCCGGGCTGCTCCTGCTGCGGGCACACCTGCGCCTCCCCCGCGACGCACCACTCGCACCGGCCGCAGCCGCACACGAACGGCACGGTCACGCGGTCGCCGACCCGCCAGCGGTGCACGTCGGCGCCGACCTCCGCGACGACGCCCGCGAGCTCGTGGCCCGGCACGTGCGGGAAGGCGATCTCGTCGTGGCCCGCCCACGCGTGCCAGTCGCTGCGGCACAGCCCGGTCGCCATCACGTCGACCACCACCCCGCCGGGCGGCGGCGCGGGTGCTGGGACGTCACGGACCACGGGCGTGCTGCGGATGGCGTCGAGGACGAGGGCGCGCATGCCTCGATCCTGGCAGGCCCGGAGCCCCGAGCGACCCGGCGCTCGAGTGCCGTTCGATCTCTCGTGATAGGACTGCACTCGTGGATGAGCCCGACGAGCACGGCACAGAGATCACCTACGACGAGCAGCGGTATCCCGCTCGTCCCCGACGGCTGCGCCCGCGCGACCAGTTCCGCGGTGGCAGCGTGCGGCGGTTCAGCACCGACCCGCGCACGGCGAACGGGTCGAACCCGTCGTACGTCGAGTGGCTCGTGCGGCAGTCGATGCTCAAGGACTCGGACGTCCTGAGCCGCCAGCTGTCGGGCCAGCCCTCGATGTGGCGCAACCCGTACGCCCGGCCGGACGCGCGTCGCGCGATCGGTACGAGCGACGTCTGGTTCACGGCGTATCCGATCTCGCTCATCACCCGTCCCGGCCAGTCGTTCCTCGAGGCGCTCGGCGAGGACGCGCTCTGGGCCGCCTTCGAGCACGTCGGCATCAACGGACTCCACACCGGCCCGGTCAAGCGCGCCGGCGGCATCACCGATTGGCGCGAGACGCCGAGCGTCGACGGTCACTTCGACCGCATCAGCACGCAGATCGACCCGGCGTTCGGCAACGAGGACGCGTTCCGCCGCCTCTCCGACGTCGCCGACTCGCACAACGGCAGCATCATCGACGACATCGTGCCCGGCCACACGGGCAAGGGCGCCGACTTCAGGCTCGCCGAGATGGCGTTCAAGGACTACCCGGGCATCTACCACATGGTCGAGATCCCGCCGGAGGACTGGCACCTGCTGCCCGACGTGCCGGAGGGCCGCGACGCGGTGAACCTCGACGCGGCATGCGAGCGCGAGCTCGCCCAGCGCGGCTACATCATCGGCGAGCTGCAGCGCGTCATCTTCTACACCCCGGGCGTCAAGGAGACGAACTGGAGCGCGACCGCGCCGGTGCTCGGGGTGGACGGCGCCGAGCGCCGCTGGGTGTACCTGCACTACTTCAAGCAGGGCCAGCCGTCGATCAACTGGCTCGACCCGACCTTCGCGGGCATGCGCCTCGTCATCGGCGACGCGCTGCACTCGCTCGGCGACCTGGGCACGAGCGCGCTGCGCCTCGACGCGAACGGATTCCTCGGCGTCGAGAAGAGCGCGGAGGGACTGCCGGCGTGGTCGGAGGGGCATCCGCTGTCGCAAGCGGCCAACCACATCATCTCGGGCATGGTGCGCAAGGTCGGGGGCTTCACGTTCCAGGAGCTCAACCTGACCATCGAGGACATCCGCGACACCGGTGCGGTCGGCGCGGACCTGTCCTACGACTTCGTCAGCCGCCCCGGCTACCACCACGCGCTCGCGACCGGGCAGACCGAGTTCCTGCGCCTCACGCTCACGACCTCGCTCGCGCTCGGGGTCGAGCCGGTCGGCCTCGTCCACGGGCTGCAGAACCACGACGAGCTCACCTACGAGCTCGTGCACTGGGCCACCCGCCACCGCGACGACACGTACGTCTTCCGCCACGAGGACATCACCGGCGGCGCGCTCGCCGAGCTGATCCGCGCCGAGCTGACGGAGTCGCTCACCGGCAGCGCCGACTACAACCGCGTGTTCACGCAGAACGGCATCGCCTGCACGACGACGTCGCTCATCGCGGCGACGCAGGGCTTCGAGACGCTCGACGAGATCACCGACGAGGCGATCCCGGCGATCCGTGACGCCCACCTGCTGCTCGCGAAGTACAACGCGTGGCAGCCGGGCGTCTTCGCGCTGTCGGGCTGGGACCTCACGGGGATGCTCACGCTCCCGGCCGAGCAGGTGCAGGACCTGATCGCGACCGGCGACACGCGCTGGATCGAGCGCGGCGCGCACGACCTGCTGGACGCCGCCCCCGACGCGACGGCATCGGCCGCGGGCATGCCGCGCGGCCGAGCCCTCTACGGCTCGCTGCCGTCGCAGATCGCGCAGCCCGGCTCGTTCCTCAACGGCCTCGCCGACGTGCTGACGATCCGCCGCGAGGGCGGCATCGCGACGGCGACGCAGCTCGACGTGCCGCACGTCGCGCATCCCGCCATGCTCGTGCTGGTGCACCGCCTCGACGAGGGCGATCCCACCGACGAGGACGCGCGCATGCAGGTGACGGTGCTCAACTTCTCGGGTGATGCGATCGAGGGCACCGTGCACTCGGAGGCGCTCCAGACCCAGTGCGACGTCATCGATGCCGCCACCGGAGCCAGCATCGGCCACGTCGACGACCTGCAGAGCTTCAGCGTGAGCCTGCCGCCCTACGGCGGACTCTTCCTGACGCTCGAGCCGCTCGCGCACGAGGGCTGACGCGCGAGCGATCGGCACGCCGTGACCGCCGGGATCCTCGCCGCGTTCGAGGCGCTGTCCACGCCGCACGTGGCCGACGCCTGCATGCGGCTCGGGCTGCGGGTGCGCTGCGCGCCGGGCGGCATGACCGCCGTGCAGCCGGGCGCGCACGTCGTCGGCCGAGCGCGGCCCGCGCAGCACACGGGCAGCGTCGACGTGTTCCTCGAGGCGATGGAGCACGCGCACGCCGGTGATGTGCTCGTCGTCGACGACGGCGGCCGCGTGGATCGCGCGTGCGTCGGCGACCTCGTCGCGCTCGAGGCGGCGCGCGCGGGGCTCGCAGGCATCGTCATCTGGGGACTGCACCGCGACACGCGCGAGCTCCGCGAGATCGGCCTGCCGGTCCTGAGCCTCGGCACCTCGCCCACCGGGCCGGCGTCGGTGGAGCCGCAGCCCGCCGATGCGCTGGACCGGGCGCGCCTCGGCGAGCACGAGGCGACGCGCGACGACCTCGTGCTCATCGACGACGACGGCGCGATCCTCGTACCGCTGGCGCACGCCGCCGCTGTCGCCGAGGCGGCGGCCGCGATCCGCGACACCGAGCGGCGGCAGGCGGCAGCCATGTCGGCGGGGACGCCGCTGCGCAAGCAGCTGCGCTTCGACGAGTACCTCGTCGCGCGGCGCGAGCGCGGCATCGGCTTCCGCGAGCACCTGCGCACGCTCGGAGGCGCGATCGAGGAGTGACCGCGGCGACGCGGACCCGACTCAGGTGTGCGAGGCCGCGACCATCACCGCGACGATGCTGAGCGCGACGGCGCCGAGCACCGTGCCGGTGATCGCCGACGCCACGCGCGGCGCCCGGCCCGTCCGGTGCCACCGCACGCCGAGCAGGCCGAGGGCGATCGCGAGCGCCGCGAGCGGCGCCGCGATCACGTCGCTCACACCCGGCAGCAGCGCGCAGATGAGCGCGGCCGCGCCAGCCGCGAGCGCGTACTGCCCGGCCCAGCCGTCGCGATGGGTCGGGGGCTCGCTGTGCACGTCTCGATCATGCCCGAGCGGACCGGGGAGGGATCTCCGACACGGTGTCGATCCAGGGCCGGCACGTTCGTCATCCCTGCGACGGCCGGCCCGGCCGCGACGACGAAGGGTACCCATGATGACGACCACCACCGCATCCGCCCACGCCTACGCTGTCGCCTGAGATCGAGGAGGATCCGATGCGCTACACGCTGCTGCTGCACTACCCGGAGGCGACCGAGGAGACGCTCGGCGCCGAGGCCCTCGCCGAGGGCCAGCGCGCCTTCGCGAGCTACGCCGCCACCCTCCACGCCGCCGGCGTGCTGCTCTCCGGCGAGGTCCTGCAGCCCTCGATCGCGAGCACCACCGTGCGGATGCGCGACGGCGCGCTGCAGGTGCAGGACGGCCCGTTCGCCGACACCAAGGACCAGCTGGGCGGCACGGTCGTCATCGACGTGCCCGACCTCGACGCCGCGCTCGGCTGGGCCCGCGAGGCGCCGCCCGTGCACTGGGGCGCGGTCGAGGTCCGGCCCGGCGCGGTTTACACCGTCGACGGTGCCTGGACCCCGAACGCATGAGCACCGAGGGGGCGCGTGCGGCTGCAGCGCACGCCGCGCGCGCCTCCTACGGTCGGCTCATCGCGCTGCTCGCCGCCTCGACCGGCGACCTCGCGCTCGCCGAGGACGCGCTCGCGGCCGCGTTCGAGGAGGCGCTGCGCCGATGGCCCGCCGCGGGCGCCCCGGCCAATCCTGAGGGCTGGTTGCTCACCGTGGCGCGCAATCGGCAGCGGGATGCGTGGCGATCGGCCGCCGTGCGCACGTCCGCCCCGCTCGACGACGCGAGCGGCGTCTCCGATCCGCTCGCGGAGCACGACCCCGATGCGATCGGCGACCTACGGCTCGAGCTGCTGTTCGTCTGCGCGCATCCGGCCATCGATCCAGCCGCACGGGCGCCGCTCATGCTGCAGGCGGTCCTGGGCTTCGACGCCGCGCAGATCGCGCGAGCGTTCGCGCTCCCGCCAGCAGCGATGGCGCAGCGGCTCGTGCGCGCCAAGCGGCGCATCAAGGATGCGCGCATCCCGTTCACCATCCCCGACCGGCGCGCGATGCCCGAGCGTATGCCCGCGGTGCTCGAGGCCATCTACGGCTGCGCGGCGATCGCGTGGCGCGGCGACGCGGGCTCGCTCGCCGGTGAGGCGCGCTACCTCGCCGTGACGCTCGCGACGCTGCTCGACCGGGAGCCGGAGGCGTGGGGCCTGGCGTCGCTCACGACCTTCACCCTCGCCCGGCGGCGCTCGGGGGCGTTCGTGCCCCTCGACGCGCAGGATCCGGCGGAGTGGGATGCGGCGCTCATCCGCGACGCCGAGCGGCACCTGCGCCGAGCGCGCCCCGAGCACGCACCGGGACGGTTCCAGCTGGAGGCGGCGATCCATGCCGTGCACTCCGATCGGCGGCGCACCGGGACGACCGACTGGCGCGCGCTCGAGGTGCTGTACGCCGCGCTCCTCGCCGTGGCACCGAGCCTGGGTGCGCAGGTCGCCGCCGCGGCCGTGACCGCGCGGCTGCACGGCCCCATGGCCGGGCTCGCCGCGCTGCCCGCCGACGCCGATCGCTTCCAGCCGTACTGGGCCGCGCGTGCGCACCTGCTCGCCGAGGCGGGCCTCGATGCGACGACCGCGTTCGAGCGCGCCGCGTCGCTCGCCGATGACGAGGCGGTCGCCGCTCACCTGCGCGAGCGCGGTCGTCGGGGCGGCGAGCTGCACCCGCCGGCCGCGCGCTCCGAACACCCTCGACCGGCACCTCCGACGAAGCCGCACTGCGGCGCCTCGTGAGCGCCGCAGCAGCAGTCGCTCGGCGCGGCACTCGCATCCGTCCCCCCGACGCCGATAGGCTCGATCCACCAGCCATCGACCCGATGGCAGACAGCGCGCAAGCCTCATCGCGAGTTCGTTCCACTCCCCCTCAGCGCCGGTAGCGCCCTCGCTGTCTGGCTTCCATGGAAGGGCCCGCGTGGTCATCATGTCGGATCTGTCGTTCCTCTTCCCCCTGGCCCTCGCAGTCGCCCTCTTCGTCCCGGTCGTCGTCGGCATCGTCGCGATCCTCCGCGTCAGCCTCGCGAGGAGCATCGCCCGCTCCCGCCCGGTCGGCCCCCTGCCGATCGTCGTGCCGGCCGAGGATGCCACCGCTCCCCTGCGCGCCCGCGACTCCGTCTGACCGGCCCGCACCGCCCGGCACGTGGCGGTGATGTTTCGCCTCGATGAACGTTCGGTGCACGTCGTTGTGCGACCTCCGGACTGCCGCCATGCTGGCCGCATGAGCCCCAACGACGGAGCGCGGGCGTGACCGTCCATCGTCCGAGCGCCACCTCCTCGCGCCATGGTTCGCGCGACGAGGCGGTCGACCGGCTCTACTGGGTGCTCACCGAGCTCGACGCCGAGCGCACCGTGTCGTGGGCTGAGGTCGAGCGCCGCGCCATCGGCCACGACCCCGCGCTCGACGACGCGTGGAGCGTCGCCGAGGGGGCGGCGCTCGAGACGATCATCGGACAGGCGCGGCGCCGCGCCTGAGGGGTCCCCGAGCTGCTCGTCTGCGACCGCGGCCCAGGAAATGCCCAGGTTCTCCTTGTACGCCGCGCGACCCGTACCGGCGTCGTTACGCTCGGCGGAATGCACGAGACCATCACCGCGCACGACCTCGCCCGAGAGCTCGGCCACACCGACGCGGGACGCGCGATCCGCGTCTTCCTGCGCAACCCGGACGACGGTCGCGGGCTCTTCGACGGGCACCGCATCTGGGCGCCCTGGCGCCTGACGCCGGAGCAGGCCGAGCGTGTCCGCGAGCGCTTCACCTGATCCGCCTGCGCCTACGATGAGCACCATGCAGAACGACCCGACGAACGCGCTCGACGCGCTCCGCGACGGCAGCACGAGCCTCGGCATCGAGCTCGGCTCGACCCGCATCAAGGCGGTGCTCGTCGACGACGACGGCACCCCGATCGCATCCGGCACCGCCGGCTGGGAGAGCGAGCTGCGCGACGGCTACTGGACCTACGAGCTCGACGCGGTGCACGAGGGGCTCGAGCGGGCGTACGCGTCGCTCGCAGCCGACTGCGAGCGCCAGTGGGGCGCGCGCCCCGAGCGCATCGGCGCGATCGGCGTCTCGGGCATGATGCACGGCTACCTGCCGTTCGATGCCGAGGGCTCGCTGCTCGTCCCCTTCCGCACGTGGCGCAATGCGACGACCGCGCGGGCGGCCGAGATGCTCACCGGCGAGCTCGGCGTGCGGATGCCGCTGCGGTGGTCGGCGTCGCACCTGCTGCAGGCAGTGCTGGACGGCGAGGAGCACGTCGCTCGACTCGCCTCCATCACGACGCTCGCCGGCTACGTGCACCAGCTGCTCGGCGGCGCACCGGTGCTGGGGCCTGATGACGCGTCGGGCATGTTCCCGCTCACGCCCTCCGGCACGGACTACGACGCCGAGCGGCTCGCCGCCTTCGACGCGCTCGCCGCTCGCCACGGTGCCGGGGACCTCCGCATCGCCGAGCTCCTGCCCGAGGTGCGCACGGCCGGCGACGACGCCGGCATCCTCTCCGCGGCCGGCGCTCGACTGCTCGACCCCACCGGCTCGCTGCAGGAGGGCGCCGCGCTCTGCCCGCCCGAGGGCGACGCGGGCACCGGCATGGTCGCGACGGGCGCGCTCGCGCCGGGCACCGGCAACGTGAGCGTCGGCACGAGCATCTTCGCGATGATCGTGCTCGACGCCGTGCCGGTCGGCGAGCCGCTCGAGGCCGACATCGTCGCGACGCCGGGTGGCAAGCCGACGGCGATGGTGCACTGCGACAACGGCACCGGTGAGCTCGGCGCGTGGGCGGGCCTGTTCGGGCAGTTCGCGGCAGCGGCGGGCGTCTCGCTCGCGCCGGACGAGGTGTTCGCGGCGATGCTCGCCGGCAGCGCCGACGCGAGCGTCGAGGAGCTCGTCGCCTACGGCTTCATCTCCGGCGAGCACGCGATCCACCTGCCGCAGGGCCGTCCTGTGGTCGCGCGGCGCGCGGGCGCCGACCTGACGCTCGGCGGCTTCGCGAAGGCGCAGCTGCTCGGCGCGTTCGGCGCACTGCGCATGGGCATGCAGCAGCTGACCGACACCGGTGTGCGGCTCGACGAGCTCGTCGCGCACGGCGGCGTCTTCCGCACCGCGGGCGCCGCGCAGCCGCTGCTGGCCGCGACCCTCGATACGCCGGTGCGCGTGACGCCGAGCGCCGGCGAGGGTGGTGCGTGGGGCATGGCGCTCCTCGCCCGGTACCGGCTCGACCGCATCCGCGGCGACGAGCGTGCGCTCGAGGACTGGCTGGTCGACCGCGGCGGCGTCGATCCAGGGTCGGTGACCGAGCCGGATGCGCGGCTCGTCGAGGAGTGCACGGCGTACCACGAGCGCTGGCAGGCGGCGCTGCCGCTCGCCCGGCTCGCGCCGGACGTGCTGGGCTGACGAGCGCCTGCTCGAGGAGCTCGTCCGCTCCTAGTGCAGCTCGCTCCCCCGCGCCGGCTCCGCGAGCACGGCGCGCGCGGCGAGGCCGACGATGGCCGTGTAGGTCGGGTACGCGAAGCGCACGTTCGCGAGCGTCGCGACGTCCGCGCCCGCCGCCATGGCCGTCGTCACCGACTGGATGACCTCGATCGCGTTCTCTCCGACCGCGTGCGCGCCGAGGATGAGCGATCGGCGCCGGTCGGCGACGAGCTTCAGGAAGCCTGTGGCGCGGTCGTCGATCACTGCGCGGTCGAGCTGCTCGTACCGCGCCGTCGCGACCACGCACTGGGCGTCGCGCGCACGGGCCTGCTCCTCGGTGAGGCCCACGCCGGCGTAGTCCGGGTCGGTGAAGCCGCCGGCGGGCAGCAGCAGGTGCGACGTGCGGCGGTTCGCGCCGACGACGGCGTTCTCCGCAGCAGCCTCCCCCTCGAACTGCGCCGCCTGCACGAGCATGTCCCTCCCGTTCGCATCGCCGACGGCGTAGATGTGCGGCACGACGCTGCGGAAGTACTGGTCGGCGGGGATCGCTGAGCGCTCCGGGGTAATCCCCGCACGCTCGAGCCCGAGGTCGTCGACGTCGGCGGGCCAGCCGGCTGCCATCACGACCGCGTCGAAGCGCTCGCTGCTGGCGTCGCCGGCCTCCGTCCAGCGCAGGTCGATCCGGCCGTCGTCCGCGCGGCTCAGCCCGTCGATCGACGCGATGCCGGCGCGGACCACCACGCCCACCCTGCGGAAGGCGGCGGTCACCTCCTCCGCGATCGCGGCATCCGACGGCATGAGGATGCGCGGCGCGATGTCGAGCAGCGTCACCGCGGCGCCGAACGCGTTCAGCACCGTCACGAGCTGCGCGCCCGTGTTGCCGCCACCGATCACGGCGACGCGAGACGGCAGGGCGTCCAGGTGCAGGACCTCCTCCGGCATGGTCGCGAGCTCGGCACCGGGGATCGGCAGCCGCCGGGACCGGCCACCGACGCAGACGAGGATCGACGCCGCTCGCACGCGCCGGCCGCTGTCGAGCACGAGGGTGTGCGCGTCCTCGAAGCGCGCGCGCCCCTCCTCGACGAGGTCGACGCCTGCCGCGGCGAAGCGCTGCGCCTCGCGCTTCATGGCCCGCACCTCGTCGACGCGGCCGTGCACCCGCTCCACGAGCGTCGGCCAGTCGACCCCGACGCCCGAGACGTCGACGCCGTGCTCGTGGGCGGTGCGGGCGTCGCGGATGAGCCGCGCCGACTTCGCGAGCACGCGGGTGGGCACGCACCCGCTGTTCACGCAGGTGCCGCCGACGCGCTTCGCCTCGAGCACCACCACGGTCGCTCCGAGCTCTTGGGCGCGCAGGGCGGCGGCGGTGCCGGCCGGCCCGGCACCGATCACGGCGACGTCGTAGTGGTCGATCGCTTCGTCCATCGGGGCTCCCTGTCGACTCGTGCGGGCAAGCGTAGGGCACGCTCGTGTGCATCCCGGAGACGTCGAACCTGAGAACCTGATCCACAGACGGCGCCGACGCTTGCGCGGGCATCCGGCTGCCTGCATCCTGACGGCATGAGCGCGATCTCGCCCACGGCGGGCGGATTCCCCCGCCCCGCCAGGGCCGGCACGAAGCACGACGCCTGGCCGCTCGCGGTCGTCGCGATCGTCGTCGCCGCCGCCGCGGCCGGCGCGATGCAGACCGGGTCCTGGGTCAACGCGGTCGACGGCCCGGTCGAGCTGTTCTTCGTCGTCGGGATGGTGCTGCTCGTGTGGGCGGCGATCGCCTGCGTCGGTGCCCTCATCGTGCTGCTGCGGCGCCGGCGGGGCGGCGGCGCGAGCGCGGCCGTGATCGGGGCCACGATCGCGATCATCGCTGCCACGCTGACCGTGCACCCCATCATCGGCTCGGGCACCGGCTCCGGCTGAGGCCCGGGGTCAGCCGCGGGCGCGGTCCACCCGGCCGGGGCGTTCGACCTGCTCGGGGCGGTCCGCGCGCCGCCCCGGTCGCCCTGCTACCATTGCTTCGTGCACGAAGCATCTTCGCGAGCAGCGCGTGGAGCGGCGCGCCGTCCGGAGGGACCGAGATGACCGAGCAGCAGCAGTCCGGCGTGACGGTGCAGGCGCCCCGCGATCCGCAGAGCTTCACCCGCGGCGACGTCATCGCCATCAAGCTCGCCATCGTGGGCGGCAGCCTGCTCGCGCTCGCTGCGACGGCTGCGTTCTTCGTGCTGGTGGTCGTCCCCGGGATGTGACCGCTCGGGCAGCGGGCTCAGTGCTCGCGGTGCGCCGGATCCTCGCGACGCGCCCCGTCGGCGGCGTCGATCAGCCGCGTCGTGAGCGCGCGCAGCTGCTGCAGCTCCTCGGGCTCGAGGCCCAGGCGCTGCACCATCGTGCCGGGCACTGCCTCGGCCCGCTCGCGGAGCCGCCGGCCCTCCTCGGTGAGGGCGATGTCGAGCGTGCGCTCGTCGTCAGCGCGCCGCGTGCGCGTGACGAGCCCCGCCGCCTCGAGCCGCTTCACGAGCGGCGAGGCGGTGGCCGGCTCCAGCCGGAGCATCTCGCTGAGCGCCCGCAGCGACAGCGGCGACGAGCCCCAGAGGGCGAGCATCACGAGGTACTGCGGGTGCGACAGGCCCAGCGGCTGCAGCACGGGGCGGTAGGCGTTGACGATGCTGCGCGAGGCCGCGGCGAGCGCGAAGCAGACCTGGCGCTCGAGGGCGAGCGCATCGTCCGCGATCTCGTCGTGCTCCATGGCGCTCCCCCGTCCTCGCGTCCGACCGCTCAGCGTATCGGCCCGCGCACGCCCCGCGAGGTGGCGCGCGACCTGCTGCGGCACTGCCATGCTGAACGCATGGCGAAGCCCCACGACCTCCTGGCGGTGCTCGTCGATGCCGACAACGTCTCGCCGGCGCGGGTCGGGGCCGTCAGCTCGTGCCGTCGGAACGGCGGCTGAGGGGCGTCATGGCGAAGCAGCGATCGAAGCGTCGGGAGCAGTCGGAGTCCCCGGAGCAGGTGACGGTCGTCGTCTGCCGAGGCGGTGACTGCGGGAGCCGGCGCAAGCATCCCGACGTCGACCACGTCGGTCAGCTCGCGGCGCTCCGAGCGGGCACAGCGGGCGCCGCGACCGTCGTCCCCAGCAAGTGCCTCGACGCGTGCGAGCACTCGAACGTCGTCGTCGTCATGCCCGGCGATGCAGGCAGCGGCGCGGGTGCGACCCCGGTGTGGATCGGCGAGGCGAACGACGAGGCCATGACGAACGACGTCGTCGAGTGGGTCAGGGCCGGCGGTCCGGGCGTCGCACCGGATCCGACGCTCGTCGCCATCCATGAGTTCCGCCCGACTCGCCAGAGTCGCATGGAGCTCGCTCCCGGGCACGCGCTGCCCTGACCCGCAGACGGGCCGTCTGGGTCGCCGTGCTCACCGGTGGCACCCGATCACACAGCCAGATGCTCCTACTGTGTATGTCTGCGACGCAGACCGCGGTCCGGATGACGTCCTCGAGGTTGGTTCGAGGCGGAGCCGGGCTCCGAGCACGTCCCATGGCAGCGGTGCACCTGCGGCCGTGGGCTCGCCACAACCACACGGAGGACCGGGCATGACGACCGACACCGCTCGCAAGACCGCGGCCGTGATCTACAACCCCATCAAGGTCGACATCGATGCGCTGCGCGCCGCGGTCACCGCTGCAGCGAGCGCCGCGGGCTGGGCGGAGCCGACCTGGTACGAGACGTCCGTCGAGGATGTCGGCCAGGGCGTCACGCGCCGAGCGCTGGACGACGGCGCGGACCTGATCATCGCCGCAGGCGGCGACGGCACCGTTCGCGCAGTCGCGGAAGCAGTCCGCGGCAGCGGCACCAGCGTCGCGCTGCTCCCGTCCGGCACCGGCAACCTCCTGGCACGGAACCTCGACCTCACGCTCGACGACATGGAGCACTCGCTGCAGGTCGCGTTCACCGGCGTCGACCGCGCCATCGATCTCGGCGTGATCGACATCGAGCGCGACGACCGCACTCGCACCCGGCACGTCTTCGTGGTCATGGCCGGGATGGGCATGGACGCGAAGATGATCGAGAACACCGACGACGACCTCAAGGCCAAGGCCGGATGGGCCGCCTACCTCAAGGCGATCGTCACGTCGCTGCGCGACCCGAACGAGCTGCGCCTGCGCTTCCGCCTCGACGAGGGCAAGACGAAGCGTGCGACGGTGCACACGGTGATCCTCGGCAACTGCGGATCCCTCCCGGCGAACGTCCTCCTGCTCCCCGACGCGGTCGTGGACGACGGCCTCTTCGACCTGATGCTCATGCGACCCGGTGGGGCGCTCGGCTGGCTCCGGGTCTGGTGGAAGGTCGCCTGGATCAACGGGATCGTGCGCCGCAGCAAGGCCGGCAGGGCCATCGCTGGGGAACGACGCAACGACGGCGACCTGCACTACCAGACCGGCACCCGATTCACCGCCCGCCTCTCACGGCCCGAAGCGATCGAGCTCGACGGCGACGGCTTCGGGAAGGCCATCGCGTTCGACGCGTGGATCGATGCCGGCGCCCTCGCCGTCCGCGTGCCCGCGAGCACGGACTCCGAATGACGCCCGGCACCACCACGGATCCCGCGCCGGCGTCGGCTGCGCCTGACCCGACGCGCACCGATCCGGCGGTGCGGATGCGGACGGTCGATGGACTCGCCTTCCGAACGCTCTCGAGCGCCTCGACCGATCCGAGACCGACGGTCTTCGTCCTGATCCATGGGATCGGCACGTCCCACCGCTACATGGTGAGGCTGCACGATGCGCTGGCGGCGGGCGCCGAGGTGCATTCGATCGACCTCCCCGGCTTCGGCGGCCTCCCCAAGCCGGCCGGGTCACCGGATGTGTCCCGGATCGCCGGTGCGCTGGCGACGGTGCTCGACGACCTCGGTGTGCGCGGCGCTGTGCTGATCGGCCATTCGATGGGCGCCCAGTGGGTGGTCGAGCTCGCCGTCCAGCGGCCGGACCTCGCGCAGGCTGTGGCGATCAGCAGCCCCGTCACCGACAGCGAGCACCGCAGCCTGCTGACCCAGACCCTGCTGCTCGCGCACGACTGCCTGCGCGAACCCCCCACCGTGAGCGTCACCGTCATGCCGGACTATCTCCGCTGCGGACCCGTCTGGTACTTCAAGCAGGTGCGCCACATGCTCCGCTATCCCCTCGAGCATCGGGTCGCCCAGCTCGCAGCGCCGCTGCTCGTCATCCGCGGCGGCGCTGACCGCATCGCCGGGCAGCGATGGTGCACGCGGCTGAGCGAGCTGGCACCGTCCGGATCGATGGCGGTCATCCCCGGGCACCGGCACGTCGTGCAGTTCACGGCCGCTGCTGCCTTCGCCGCGCGCATCCGCACGTTCCTGGATCAGGTGTCCGTCACCGACGGACCCCACCTCACCGACTGAGAGCACACCATGGCCAGCAAGAAGCACGACAAGAAGAGCAAGACCCCTCGGGTGGACAAGAAGAAGTACGAGAAGGAGCTGCGGCGCCTGCAGATCGAGCTCGTCAGCATGCAGCAGTGGGTCACAGCCGCCGACGCCCGCGTGCTCGTGCTCTTCGAGGGCCGCGACGCCGCCGGCAAGGGCGGCGCGATCAAGCGGGTGATGCAGTACCTCAACCCGCGCCATGCCCGCGTCGTCGCCCTCCCGCAGCCGACCGAGCGGGAGAAGGGTCAGTGGTACTTCCAGCGGTACATCGAACGGCTCCCCACCAAGGGCGAGATCGTGCTGATGGACCGGTCCTGGTACAACCGCGCCGGCGTCGAGAAGGTGATGGGCTACTGCACCGACGAGGAGTACGACCGCTTCCTCGCCCAGGCTCCCGTCGTGGAGCAGCTGCTCGTCGACGACGGCATCATCCTCGTGAAGTACTGGTACTCCGTCTCCGACACCGAGCAGGAGAAGCGGTTCCGGTCCCGGCTGAACGACCCCATGCGGCGGTGGAAGCTCTCGGAGACCGACCTGCTGTCGATCACGAAGTGGGAGGACTACTCCCAGGCCAAGGACGCGATGTTCGATGCCACCGATCGGGCACACGCGCCGTGGTGGTCCATCAACAGCGACGACAAGCGCGCAGCACGGCTGAACACCATCAGCCATCTGCTCAGCCAGGTCCCGTACGACCGCCTCGATCCTGACGAGGTGCACTTCCCGGACCGGCCGGCCGCGGCTGCGGCGCTCCGACCTCCGATCGATGAGCAGCGGTTCGTCCCCGACCACGCCGCGACGCTCTGACCCACTCGGAGGCGGACCTCCGTTCCGTCGTCGAGAACGTCGCGCCCCCGATCAGCGAGGCTGCTGGCGCGGCGCATCAGTCGCCCGGCGGGCTCGGCGCCAACCGATGATGAGCTCAACGACCAGGGCCAGGTACCCGAGCACCCACGCGATCGCCGCCGCGACAGCGATGCCGTTGGAGAACTGCGCCAGCGGCGTCTCATTCTGCTCCTCGAAGGGGCCGGCGCCCGCGAGCATCGTGAGCACCGAGCGGTAGGTGTGCGTCGGGTCGTCGTCGGTGCGGACGAAGTAGCCCCCGTCCACGAATGCAGCGGCGAAGAGGAGGACCCCGCCTGACGTCAGCCACGCCCATGTGAGCAGCCGCCCGGGCCGCGCGGAAGCGCGCAGCGCCCCGCGGCGGCGGATCATCGACGTCGCGACGAGCACGAGCAGGGCATAGCCGAGCAGCGGGACCAACGGGTAGAAGGCGAAGATGAGCAGGGAGAGCCCGAGCGAGATCCCCTTCACCGCGACCGCGAGGAGCGGCGCGAGGATCAGGCCCCAGCCGGCGACGAGGACGGCGAGGCGGGCGGCGCCGGGGCGCTGCGCATCCGGCGGCTCGTGGTGGTGCCTCGGTGAGGTACCCGTCACCACCGCTCCGCGACGAGCGGCGCGATCAGCTCCTCGTACACCGCCTCGACGTCCGCGCGGGCGCTCGCCGACAGCGGCGGCAGCGCAGCCGCGGCGGCGTTGCTGCGCGCCTGCTCGACGTTCCGGGCTCCCGGGATCACGGTGGAGACGCCCGGCTGATCGATGATCCACCGCAGCGCGAACTGCGCCATGGTCGCTCCCTCGGGGACGAGCGGGGCGAGCCGTCGCACCGCCTCGAGCCCGGTCTCGAAGGGCACGCCCGAGAACGTCTCGCCGACGTCGAACGCCTCGCCCTGTCGGTTGTAGGTGCGGTGGTCGTCCTCGGCGAAGGTCGTGTGCTCGTCGTACTTGCCCGAGAGCAGCCCGCTCGCGAGCGGCACCCGCACGATGATGCCGACGCCGGCGTCGATCGCGGCGGGCAGCACCGACTCGAGCGGCGCGAGGCGGAGCATGTTGAGGATGAGCTGCACCGACGCCACGTTCGGGCGGGCGATCGCCGCGAGCGCCTCGTCGCGGGTCTCGACGCTCACGCCGTAGCTGGCGACGCGCCCCTCGTCGACGAGCACGTCGAGCGCGTCGAACACGGCGTCGCTCCCGTAGACCGCGCTCGGCGGGCAGTGCAGCTGCACGAGGTCGAGCCGCTCGACGCCGAGGTTCTCCCGTGAGCGGTCCGTCCATGCGCGCAGGTTCTCGAGCGTGTAGTGCTCGGGGAGCTGCGGCATCCGCCGACCGGCCTTCGTCGCCACGACGACATCGCCGTCGCCGAGCTCGCGCAGGAACGTGCCGATGAGGCGCTCGCTGCGCCCATCGCCGTAGACATCGGCCGTGTCGAAGAAGCGAACACCGCTCTCGTACGCCGCGCGCAGCACGGCGAGCGCGTCCTCCTCTCGGACGTCGCCCCAGTCGGCGCCCAGCTGCCAGGTCCCCAGGCCGATCACCGAGACGTCGCGTCCGGTCCGTCCGAGCGTCCGCTGCTCCATCGCATCCCCCATCTCGTCGACATGCTGCTGTGCTCACACTACGGGCGCGCCGCCTGCGCGTCTCCGCAGTGCCTCACCCCTCGCCGCGTTGCCCCGCCGACCGCTCGTCAGCGACGAGCCTCGGCGTCGTCGCGGAGCACCGCGTCGATCTCGTCCAGCTCGGTCGGCTCGAGCGGCGCCGCCGCGAGGGCCGCGACGTTGGCCTCGAGCTGCTCCACGCTGCTGGCGCCGACGATCGCCGAGGTCACGCGCGCATCGCGCAGCACCCAGGTGAGCGCGAGCTGCGCGAGCGACTGCCCGCGACGCCGAGCGATCGCGTCGAGCGAGCGAGCCAGCGCGACCGCCGACTCCGTGACGTCGCTCGCCGAGAGGTAGCGGGATCGCGTCGCGCGTGAGCCCTCTGGCACGCCGCCGAGGTAGCGGTCGGTCAGGAGGCCCTGCGCGAGCGGCGAGAACGCGACCACGCCCATGCCGATCCGCTCGACCGTGTCGAGCAGCCCGTCCTCGACGCGGCGGTCGAGCATCGAGTAGCGGGGCTGGTGCAGCAGCAGCCGGCCGCCGGCTCGGGCCATGGCCTCCGCAGCGGTCTCGGTCTGCTCGGGCGAGTAGTTGGAGACCGCGGCGTGGCGAGCGCGACCGGACCGCACGATGTCGGCGAGGGCGCCCATCGTCTCGTCGATCGGCGTCTCCGGATCGGGCCGGTGGTGGTAGAAGACGTCGACGTGGTCGAGGCCCATGCAACGGAGGCTCTGGTCGAGCGAGGCGAAGAGGTACTTCCGCGACCCGCCATCGCCGTACGGGCCCGACCACATGTCGTAGCCGGCCTTGCTCGAGATGATCAGCTCGTCGCGGTGCGCGCCGAGGTCGCGCGCGAGGTGGCGCCCGAACGACTCCTCGGCAGCTCCGTAGGGCGGGCCGTAGTTGTTCGCCAGGTCGAAGTGCGTGATGCCCAGGTCGAACGCCCGCGTGAGGATCGCGCGCTGGCGATCGGCGGGCGTCGTCTCGCCGAAGTTCTGCCAGAGCCCGAGCGAGAGCGCCGGCAGGCGCAGCCCGCTCGATCCAGCCTTGCGGTAGACCGCGCCGGCAGCCTCGTAGCGCTCGCTCGCCGCGACGTAGCGTTCCTCGACCATGGCTCTCTCCCTCTGTCGAGCGGACGGCCGGCCTCGGAGACGCGCCCGCCGCGATGCCGCTCGGTGTGGCCAGCGTAGGTGGACCCGGACAGCACGACGCGTGGGACCACCCACCCAGACCTGCGCTCCATCACTGGCGCTGGGCGCGAACGCGGACGCCGCTCGCCGGGTGGCGGGACCCCCTTCAGCGGATGCGGTGCCCCGTCGAGCGGTCGAACGCGATGACGCTCGACGCTTGCACCGCGAACGCCAGCTCGTCGCCGATCGCGGGCTGCGAGCCCTTCGGCAGTCGCGCCGTCCAGCGCACGCCGTGCCCGGTGCCGTAGACGAAGGTGTCGGAGCCCAGCTCCTCCACGAGCTCGACCGTGACGCGCACGAGCGCGGCGTCCGAGCCGGGCTGCGCGACGAGCTCGAGGTCCTCTGGGCGGATGCCATAGGTCAGCGTCACCGCCGAGTGGCAGGCAGCGGCGTGGAACGGCAGTCGCAGGTCGCCCACCCGTGCGCCCTCCGCGTCCGACCATGAGCCCTCGACGAGGTTCATCTGCGGCGAGCCGATGAAGCTCGCGACGAACAGGGTCTCGGGCTCGTCGTAGAGCTCGCGCGGCGTACCGACCTGCTCGATGCGGCCCTGGTTCATGACGACGACGCGGTCGCCCATCGTCATCGCCTCGGTCTGGTCGTGCGTGACGTAGACGGTCGTCACGTCGAGCTTCCGCTGCAGCGCCGCGATCTGCCCGCGCGTCTGCACGCGCAGCTTCGCGTCGAGGTTGGACAGCGGCTCGTCCATGAGGAAGACCGAAGGGCGACGCACGATCGCGCGGCCCATCGCGACGCGCTGGCGCTGCCCGCCCGAGAGCTCGCGGGGCTTCCGGTCGAGCAGCTCATCGAGCTCGAGCAGCTCGGCCGCCTCGGCGACGAGCCTCTTCCGCTCGGCGACCGGCACCTTCGCGTTCTGCAGCGAGAACTCGATGTTGCCGGCCACCGTCATGTGCGGGTAGAGCGCATAGCTCTGGAACACCATGGCAACGTCTCGCTGACTGCCGTCGACCCCCGACACGTCGCGGTCGCCGAAGGCGATCCGCCCCGAGTCGGGGAACTCCAGACCGGCGAGCGCGCGCAGCGTCGTCGACTTGCCGCACCCCGAGGGGCCGACGAGCACGAGGAACTCGCCGTGCTGGATCTCGAGGTCGATCGCGTCGATCGAGGGCCTCGAGGCGCCGGGGTAGGTGAGCGTGACGTCATGCAGCGAGACGTTGACCATGGTGCTGTGGTGCCTTCTTCTCGAGGTGGTGCGTCAGCCCTCGAGCTGCGGCCGGAGGTCGTTCTCGTACAGGCCCTCGAGCTCGGTCTGGAGCGCGGCGAGCGCCTCCTCGACGTCGGCGTCGGTGGTGAGGATCCGCTGCAGCGCCGTCGCGAGCGCGAGGTCGCCACCGGGCAGGAACACGCGCATGTAGTCCTGCGTGCGCGTGCGGGTCTCGAGCTGGTTCACCGCGACCTCGAAGTTCGGGTTCTCGGCGTACAGCGCGCTCGCGTCGGCGTCGGAGCGGACCGGCATGTAGCCCGTCTCGCTCGAGAACGCCACGGTGTTCTCGGCGCTCGTCAGGTGATCGGCGAGCATCGCCGCGGCGAGCTGCTCCTCGGGAGTCGAGGCGGAGGAGATGGCGATGCCGGCACCGCCGGTGGGCACGACGAGCTCCTGCTCGACGGGGCCGCCGGGGAGGAATGCGACGCCGACCTCGAAGGCAGCCGTCTCGGTGACGCCGCCGAGCGAGCCGGTCGAGCCGATGAACTGGCTCGTCGCACCGGCTGCGAAGTCATCGGCGGGTGAGCCGCTCGACACGTTCGCCCAGCCGTCCTGCACGGCGTCCTGCGCGAACTGCACGGCCTGGACCGTGCCCTCGCTCGTGACCGCGCTCGCGTCCCACTCGTCGGACCATCCGCCGCCGTAGCTCCAGACGAGGTTGTTCATCATCCAGGCCGGGTAGTCCTCGGCCGGCGGGAAGCTGAACGCGGTCTCGGTGACACCGGCGTCGATGAGCGCCTGGGAGTTCGCGCGCACCTCGTCCCATGTGGTCGGCGCCTCGGTGAGGCCGGCCTGCGCGTAGTGGTCCTCGTTGTAGTAGTAGATCGTCGTCGAGCGCGCGTACGGCACGGCGTAGTGCGCATCCTCGTAGAGGTAGTCGTCGAAGAGCGTGGCGTTGTAGGTGGCGGTGTCGCCGCCGGCCGCCGCGAAGACGTCGTCGACCGCGAGCAGCGAGCCGTTGACGTGGTTGGTGAACCACGTGGCGTCCGACATCACGACGAGGTCGCCGACGTCCCCCGAGGTCTGCGCGGTCTGGAAGCGCTGCGAGACCTCCTCGTAGTTCGCGCCCGCGGTGACGATCTCGACCTCGATGCCGGTCTCCTCGGTGAAGCCGTCGACGAGCTCCTGCTCGATCGCCTGCGAGCCGCCCGGGTGGTTCGTCCAGAAGCTGATCGACTCGGCGGGCTCGATCGCGGCCCAGTCGGTCGCGGCGGCAGATGCGCCGGGGCTCGACGCGCCGACGGCCGGGCCGCAGGCGGTGAGCCCGAGTGTCGCGACGCCGAGCACGGCCATCGTGGTGGTGACGCGCCTCGCGCGCGTCGAGCGGATGGTGGTCGACATGATGCTCCTTGGTGAGGGTGCGGTGGGTGGTCGGGTGGCTTACTTGACGGCGCCCTGCGTGAGGCCGCTGACGATGAAGCGCTGGAGCGCGGCGAACACGATGAGCACGGGCAGGATGACGAGCACGGCGCCGGCCATGAGGTAGCCGTAGCTGCCGGTCTGCCCCTCGATCGACTGCAGCAGGTTGAGGCCGACGGGCAGCGTCATCATGTCGACGGAGTCGGTGATGATGAGCGGCCACATGAAGTTGTTCCACTCGCCGACGATCGTGACGAGCGCGACGGTCGCGATCGTGGGCGCCGAGACGGGCGCCACGATGCGCCAGAGCCGCTTCAGGTGGCCCGCGCCGTCGAGCTTCGCCGCCTCGAGCAGGTCCTTGGGCAGCGTCTTGAACTGCTGACGCAGCAGGAAGGTGCCGAAGGCCGTGCCGAGGCCGGGCAGGATGATGCCCCACAGCGTGTTGCGGCCGCCGAGCGCCGAGATGGTCATGTAGTTGGGCAGCAGGGCCGCCTCGGGCGGCACCATGAGCGCGACGAGGACCGCGATGAAGACGACGCTCTTGAACCGGAAGTCGACGAACACGAGCGCGTAGGCCGTCGTGATGGCGAGCACGACCTTGATGGCGGAGCCGACGATCGTGACGATGAGGCTGTTGCGCAGCACGGTGAGCAGCGGCACGGTGTCAGCGACGTGGCGGTAGTTGTCGAGCGTGGGCGCCAGCGGCCAGAGCGTGGGCTGCGTCGTGATGATCTCGGGCGCCGGCTTGAACGACGCGATGGCCATCCAGACGAGCGGCAGCACGATGATCGCCATCGCGAGGAGGATCGGCAGGTAGCCGCCGAGCAGCGTCGCGACGAGGTTGCGGCGCGAGAACGCCTGCCGCCAGTCGGAGATGTGGGTGGAGGTCATGCGTAGTGCACCCGCTTCTCGACGAAGCGCAGCTGGAAGGCGGTGATGGCGAAGAGCACGACGAAGAGCACCACCGAGATCGCGGCCGCGTAGCCGGCGTTCTGGTAGGGCCCGAAGCCCTGGAGGAACAGCTCGAAGACGATGGTGTTCGTGCCGTTGCCCGACGGCGTCATGATCTTGAGGATGTCGAACGCCTGCATCGAGCTGAGGATGGTCGTGACGGTGAGGAAGAACACGGTGGGCGACAGCAGCGGCAGCGTGAGCTTGAAGAATCGACGCACCGCCCCCGCGCGGTCGATCCGCGCGGCCTCGATGAGGTCGCTCGGGATCGACTGCAGGCCCGCGAGGAACACGACGGCGCAGAAGCCGAGGTTCTTCCAGATGTAGACGATCATCACCATGACGAGCGCGAGATCGCTGTCGAGGTACCACTCCGGTGAGCGCGCGCCGAACGCGCGGAGCACGTGCCCGAGCAGCCCGAGCTGCGGGTCGAAGATGAAGTTCCACACCATGCCGACGCCGACGCCCGAGAGCACGTAGGGCGAGAAGATCGCCGTGCGGCCCGCAGTGACGCCGGGGATCCGGTGATTGAGGGCGAGCGCCACGAGCAGCCCGAGCACCATCGAGGCGACCACCGTGACGACCGTGAACGTGATCGTCACGCGCCACATCTCGACGCCCTGCGGCGACGTGAAGAGCCGCACGTAGTTGTCGAGGCCGGCGCTCGTCGCGGTCGTCGCACCCATCCGCCAGTTGAGCGTGGAGTAGTAGACGTTGCTCAGCAGCGGGAAGTAGATGAACGCAGCGATGAGCAGCAGGTTGGGCCCCGCGAAGGCGACGAAGACCAGCGCATCGCGGCGCCGCTGGCGTCGACGATGCGGGTTGGTGGTGGGCACCCGTCGAGGCTGGCCAAGCGGATTGAACCGCAACTGTCGCGCGACCGACCTGCAGGGGTGCTCCAGGTGAACCGGAGGTTCTCTGACCTCGAGTCGGGCTGCTCACCGTGGGCAGAGCGGGTGCGGATCATCCGCGTGGATGAGGCCGATCCACCGCTCGTCCGACGCGACCGAGCGGCGCCGCGCGATGGGATGAGGGCATGACACGACGCCACACCTCGCTCGCCGCCCTGACGGCAGCCGCCCTCACCATCGCAGCGCTGACCGGCTGCGCAGGCATCACCGATCCCTTCAGCCGGGTGCACAGCGAATCGTTCGACTCCCGCGCCGACGCGGCGAGCGGCTGGGTCGGTGTGCCGATGCCGGAGTGGCTGCCCAGCGACGCCTCCGACATCCGCACCACAGCCACGGATGACGAGACGAACGCGGTCATCGCCTTCACCGGCAGCGAGCCGAGCGGCTGCACGACCGCTGCGCGCTCCTCGCTGCCGTTCGACGGGCGCTACGGCGGCTTCGAAGATGCGAGCGAGCTGCCTGACGAGGTGCTCCGGTGCGGGCCCTACGAGGTGCACGAGATGCCCGAGGGATGGCTCGCATGGTTCACCGCGACAGAGACCGGGGAGACCCCGATCTCCTGATGGTCCCAGCGAGGCTGCGCGGGGCCCTTCAGCGCAGGTCGTCCGCGACGCGGATGAGCACCTTCCCGGTGACTCCGCCTTCAACGGCATCGTGAGCGGACGCCGTGTCCTCGAGCGAGAACCACGTCAGCGGCAGCCCTGCTTCCGCGCCCACGGGAAGAGCACCCGCCTCGAGCGCGGCAGTGATGTCCTCCGCGGCCACCGCGAGTGCCTCCGCCCCGACGGTGTAGAGCAGCAGTCCCTGCCAGCGGGCGTTCTTCGCGAAGCTGGCCACGATCGGAGCGGTGAACTCGTCGCCGTTGTTGTTCGCGTAGTACGCGATGCTGCCGTGGTTGGCGAGCACCTCGACGTCGAGCGCGGCGTTCTGAGCGGGCGCGACTTCGACGATGTGGTCGACGCCGCTCGGAGCGACGGAGGACACCTTCGCCGAGAGCTCGCTGTCCGGGTACTGGAAGACGTGATGCGCGCCCGCTGCGCGGGCGAGGGCTGCCTTGTCGTCGTTGCTGACCGTGGCGATCACGGTCGCACCCGCCCACACCGCCAGCTGGATCGCGGCGTGGCCGACGGCTCCTGCTCCACCCTGCACCAGCACCACACGGCCGTCGAGCGTGCCGGGTGCGAGGCGCGCCGGGCCGAACTCGTGCACGGTGAGCGCGCGGTGCGCGGTCATGGCGGGAACGCCCAAGCTGGCCGCGACGTCGAATCCGATGCCGTCGGGCAGACGGACGACGCGACTTGCCGGCACGACCGCGAACTCTTGAGCTGTCCCCGTCGGACGCTGGTGGGCGGCGAGGAAGAGCCATACGCGGTCGCCGATCCTCAGATCCTCGACGTCCGCGCCGACAGCATCGACGACACCGGCGCCATCCTGGTTCGGGACGATCTCTGCGAACTCGAGGGGCCGGCTGCCCGCGCGGGCCTTCCAATCGGTCGGGTTGACGCCCGACACGGCGACACGGACTCGCACCTCATCCGGGCCGGGCAGGGAGGGCTCGCGGTCGGTGAGCTCGAGGACCGATGAGGGACCGGACTGGGAGTAGATGATGGCTCGCATGCTGGGTGCAAGTGAGGGGTGGCGGCGGATATTCCGCTGACGGCTTCGGCAGAGCACCGCGCGACCGCGGCACGACGGGCTGGCGGGCGGCCGAGCGGGTCAGCGCCACGTCCGCTCTGCTACGACGGCGGGAGCAGCGGTCGCGTCGTAGACGCGCACCCAAGTCACCGCGATCGTGATCACGGCGAACCTCGGATCGAGCGCACGTGATCCTGGATGCTGCGCGTTGTAGGCGTTCCCGAACGTGACGCGATCGTCGCCCGAACAGACCGTGGCGGTCCCCTCCAGCTGGATCGAGACGCCCCCCGACAACCCGGCGACGACGGCGATGCTCGGATTGGCTCGAAGGTTCTCGACCTTTCGAGAATCGACGAGCGAGTCGAAGATCAGCGTCCCGTCCTCCAGCGCTGCCACGCCGACGAGCGCCGCTTGAGGCCGGCCGCTGCCGTCCGTGGTCGCGACCACCGCCAACCCGTGCGTCCTCACGAACGCCGCGATCGCGGCCCTATCGTCCGGGTCGACGCCCATGACGACACCGTAGTCGCTCGCAGGTGCCGCCTCATCGCCTCGACGGCGCCCGCTGAGCGCCGAGGCGTCGTGCAAGGGTTCCGTTGACTGGGACTGTCGGCTCTCCGGGAAGCCTTGACGGAAACCTCAGCCGACGCTTAGGTTTGCGACCATCGTGCTCCCGCACCCGAAGGAATGACAATGACGCTTCGACGCTCCGCCGCACTCATGGTCGTCCCGCTCGCGCTCGGCCTGCTGCCGAGCACTGCGGTGAGCCCGTTCGTCGATCCCCTGCCCGCATCCATCACCGATGGGCCGGTCGAGCCCGACGACACCGCGGCGGCCGACGCGCCTCACATGGTGCGCCTGGTCGACCCGCCGCTCGCCTCGTATCGCGGCGGGATCGCGGGCCTGCTGCCGACCAGCGCGGAGGCTCTGGGCCAGACGCGGCTCGATGTCGGGTCGCCCGCGAGCACGGCGTACCTGCTGCACCTCGAGACGGCGCAGGATTCCGTGCTCGCGCAGATGACGGCGCTGCTGGGCCGCGCCGTCCAGGCCGAGCACCGCTACGCGTACGCCTACAACGGCCTGGCGGTGCAGCTCTCCGACAGCGAGGCCGATCTGGTCGCTGGCCTCGACGCGGTGGCTGCGGTGTCCCCGCCGGTCGTGCGCACGGTGCTGTCCGACGCCGGTCCGGAGTGGATCGGCGCGCCGGCGATCTGGGACGGCTCCGCGACGCCGAGCACCGAGGGCAGCAAGGGCGAGGGTGTCGTCGTCGGCGTCATCGACACCGGCATCAACTTCGACCACCCGTCGTTCGCGGCGACCGGCGGCGACGGCTACGCGCACGAGAACCCGCGCGGCGAGTTCGTCGGGCTCTGCGACCCGCTGACGGGCGCGCCGTTCTGCAACGACAAGCTGATCGGCGTGTGGGACTTCACCGGCAGCGGTGGCGAGGATGCTCACGGGCACGGATCGCACACGGCCTCGACCTCGGCCGGCAACGTGGTCGCCGCGACGGTCTCGGCCCCCACGATCACGCTCGAGCGCACGGTGTCGGGTGTCGCTCCCCACGCCAACATCATCAGCTACAAGGGCTGCACGCCGGCGGGCAACTGCCTCTCCCCCAGCCTCGTCGCCGCCATCGACCAGGCGACGGCCGACGGTGTCGACGTCATCAACTACTCGATCGGCGGCGACTCGTCTGACCCGTGGACCGATGACGACTCGCTCGCCTTCCTCGGCGCCCGCGAGGCGGGAGTCTTCGTCTCGACCTCGGCCGGAAACTCCGGTCCGGGGGACGCCACTCTCGGCTCCCCCGCGGACGCGCCCTGGCTGCTGGCTGTCGGCGCAGCGACGCACGACCGCGCGTTCATCAACTCCGTCGCAGGCATGAGCGGCGGCGCGACGCCCGCGCCCGGTGACCTGGTGGGCAACAGCTTCACCAGCGCCTTCGGGCCAGCACCGATCGTGCATGCCGCGGACTTCGGTGACGGCCAGTGCCTCAACCCGTTCGTGCCGGGAACGTTCTCCGGGCAGATCGTGGTCTGCGAGCGCGGCGTCAACCCCCGCACCGAGAAGGGCCGCAACGTGCAGCTGGGCGGGGCCGGCGGCCTGGTGCTCGTGAACGCCGAGATCGACGGCGAGTCGACCGTCGCCGATCCGCACGTGCTGCCCGCGGTGCACTTGGGCTACACCGACGGCGCGACCCTGACGGCGTGGGTCCGCGACGGAGGCTCGGGTCACACCGCGAGCATCACGGGCACGATCGCCGACCAGCGCGACGGCAACGGCGACGTGCTCGCCGGATTCTCGTCGCGCGGCCAGAACCCGGCCGTGCCGGGCGTGGTGAAGCCCGACGTGGTCGCGCCGGGTGTCGACATCCTCGCGGCGTACCACACGGTCGATCCGCTCGCGGCGCCCGAGTTCGGACTCATGTCGGGCACCTCCATGTCGAGCCCGCACGCCGCGGGTGCGGCCGCACTCGTGCGCGCCGTGCACCCGGACTGGACGCCGTCGCAGGTGCAGTCGGCGCTGATGGCGACCGCGCTCGACGACGTGGTCCGGGACTCGGACGGCGTCACCGCGGCGGGGCCCTTCGGAGAGGGCGCCGGTCGCGTCGACCTGCGCGCCGCAGCGCTGGCCGGGATGACGCTCGACGCGTCGAACGAGTCGATGCGCGCCGCCGATCCTGCTGCCGGCGGCGACCCGTCGACCCTCAACCTGCCGAGCCTCGGCGAGGACGACTGCCGCGGCACATGCACCTGGCAGCGGGTCATCGGCAACCCCACGGATCGGTCCCTGACATGGCGCGCGAGCGCGAGCGGCGACGTGCCCGTGACCGTCAGCCCTCGTCGGTTCACGATCGCACCCGGCGATGAGGTGCTCGTGCGGTTCACGGCCGACGTGGCGGGCAAGACCGTCGGCGAGTGGGCCTTCGGCGCCGTCGACTTCGTGCCGCAGGGCCGATCGACCGGCATCCCGGCCGCCCACTTCCCGGTCGCGGTGCTCCCCGCCGGAGCCGGCGGCGCGGCGATCGCCATCACGACGGACCAGGCAGCGGGAACGCAGGTCGAGACGATGACCAGCCCGGTCGCGGTGCAGGACCTGCAGGTGCAGGTGAACGGTCTGCAGCGAGGTCTCGTCGAGCAGCTCACCCTGCCGCAGGATCCGACCATGCTCGACCCCTACGACACGCCGATCGGCACGTCGACGGTGCTGGTGGACGTGCCGGAGGGAGCCGTGGCACTCGCGGCCGACATCACCGCGACATCGGCGAGCGATCTCGACCTCCTCGTCGGGCGTGATGCCAACGGGGACGGGGTCGCGCAGCTCGACGAGGAGATCTGCAGCTCGGCGAGCGCGACGGCGCTCGAGTCGTGCATGGTGACGGAGCTGCAGGAGGGTCCGCACTGGGTGCTCGTGCAGAACTGGCTGACCGGGCAGGTCCTCGACGACGTCTCCCTGTCGGTGGCCGTGGTGCCCGGTGACGACGCCGGCAACCTGACGGCTACCGGGCCGAGGAGGGTCGCGGCGGACACGCCGTTCGACCTGTCGCTGGCCTGGGACCTGCCCGAGCTGGCGGCCGGCGACGCCTGGTTCGGGAGCGTCACGCTCGGCTCGAGCTCCCGCAGCCCCGGCGACGTCGGCAGCTTCATCGTGAGCCTGCGTCACCCCTGATCGGGCGCAGCCACCGCCGGTTCCTGCCGACGGCGGAGGTGGCCGCGTCGGATCGCACCGTCCGGCGTTCGAGTGGCGCTACGTGACTGCTACGAGGGCGACGATGTGCAAGCGCATCGCTGCGCTCGGACCGGCTCCGAGCTCAGTACGCCGGACCACCGATGACGGCGGGGAGACCACGCAGGTCGGTGAGCTCGTGGTCCGGCTGCGAGTAGTACTCGGGGTAGACGCTGCCGTCGCGATTCAGCCACGCCGTCCTGAGGCCCGCGGCCGCGGCGCCATGGATGTCCCACGGGTGCACCGCGACCAGGAGCAGCTGTCCGGCCGGCACGCCCGAGTGGCGCACCGCCACGTCGTATGAGTCCGGGACGGGCTTCCACCGGGAGACGCCCTCGACGGTCAGCAGGGCGTCCACCGTGCCGAGGAGCCCCGCGCGGTCGAGCAGTCCGCGGGCGACCTCGGCGCCACCGTTCGACAGCGTCATCGCCGTGACGTCCATCCCCGCGAGCGCGCGCAGCGACGCCGGGACGTCGTCGTGGACGTCCAGGGAGGTGAAGCCGGCCATGATCGTCGCGACGGCCTCGTCGAGCGGGTGCGAGATCTTGAAGCCGCTGAGGAGCACGCGCAACTGTCCCGCGGCGATGTCGGAGAAGGCGCGGGCCTCCCCCGCGGCGGCGAGCGCGAATCCGTCGCGGAGAACGCTCGCGAACCAGGTCTTCGCGAGCCCGGGCGGGGTCCCCACGGCCTCGAAGAGCGCTCCGAGGGGCGTCAGATCCGACAGCGTCTCGTTGACGTCGAACACGACGCCGCGGATGCCGGTCGTGCTGTCGTCGCCCATGCACCGAGTGTGGCACGCGGCGCGGCTGACGCCCATGTCGTCCCTCGACGCCCCTGCCGAAGTGGTGATCGGAGACCGCAACCCACGAGGGCGGTTGCCCCCGCGCGCCCGGGTCTATCCTCGTGGCCATGGCGACCGGGCTGAGCGTTCGTCGCAGCGACCGAGAAGCGATCAAGTGATGGAGGGCCGATTGGACATCGACCGCAGAACCGGGATCGTCACCGGTGCAGGCACCGGCATCGGTCGAGCTCTGGCCGTGGAGCTCGGACGCCGGGAGGGAGACCTGCTGCTGGTGGGACGGCGGATCGAACCGCTCGAGGAGACCGCCGACCTGGTGCGCTCAGCCGGCGGGCGCGCAGAGGTGCTCGCTGCCGACCTCACCGACGCCGGCGCCATCGACAGGGTCGCCGACGCCGCCCGCGCGCGGGGCCCGGTGGACCTGCTGGTGAACAACGCCGGAAACGTGCGAGCGGGACGGCTCGAGGATCTGCCCGAGCAGGACGTGCTCGCGATGATCGCGCTCAATCTCACCGCTCCGATCCTGCTCAGCCGAGCCCTGCTGCCGTCGCTCAAGGAGTCGGCGGCGGAGCGAGGCAGCGTCCTGCTTGCCATCTCGAGCGGCATAGCCCTCACCGGCCTGCCGTTCTACACCGTGTACGCCGCCACCAAGGCCGGCATCGCCCACTTCGGCGAAGCCCTCAGGCGCGAAGTGCACGGCACCGGCGTGCACGTGGCCACCGCTTTCCCGGGCGCGACGGACACCGACATGATGACCAGCTCCACCGCCGGGGAAGACCTCGGCTTCGGCCGCCGGCCGGTTCCGGATGTCGTCACGGAGATCCTCGCCGGACTGAGCGCAGGGGAGCACGAGATCAACACCGCGGCCGCCACGAGGCGGAGGATGCAGGACCTGAACAAGACGGACCCCCTGGCCGTGGACGCCCTCCTGGCGCCGAGGCTCGAGTCCTTCGAAGCCGCCGTCCGCACCCACAGGAGCATCTGAGCGCCCGCTCCGTCGATCCACCGACCTGGCCTAGAGTCCCGTACGTGAGTGATGACGACGTGCGAAACCTGCAGGATGCGCTGTCCCGGGTCACCGAGCATTGGCAACCGCACCGGCTGACGAGCGTCAACGACTACGACGTGAAGGTCGTGAAGCTCCGGGGAGAGTTCGTCTGGCACACGCACCCCGACACCGACGAGCTGTTCCTGGTCATCAGCGGCGAGCTGATCATCCAACTCCGTGACCGCGACGTCGCTCTCGGAGCCGGCGACCTCTTCGTCGTCAACAAGGGCGTCGAGCACTGTCCGAGAGCGGATGCGGAGGTGCACGCACTCCTGTTCGAGCGGCAGGGGACGGTGAACACCGGAGACGCCGGCGGCGAGAGGACGGCCGAGCTGCGCGAGCTGATCTGAGACACGCTCGGCTCGAGTTCCCAGCGTCTCGGCCCATGACCGTCCGGCGTGCTACGTCAGCGCCGCCCGGAGCGCCCAGGCATCACGAACAGCGTTCCCACCACCGTCGTTGTTGAAGTACCCGTAGACGTGTCTACCCTGGCCCTCCCACTCCCTGATCCGGTCAGCCCACCAAGCGAGATCCTCTGCAGAGTACGAGCCGGCATAGAGATGCTCGTGGTCCGGTCCATGGAATCGCACATACACGGTGTCCGCCGTCGCACGCAGCACGCACGGCAGCCCCGCACCGCTCATCACGCAGTACGCGGCACCACGACGCTCGAGGAGGTCGTAGACGGCATCATCGTCCCAGGACGGATGCCGGAACTCGATCACCGGCCGCACCCAAAGAGGGACGCGGGCCAGGAAGTAGTCGAGCCGTTCGTCATCGCGCGCCAAGCTCGGCGGCAGCTGGACGAGCAGCGGACCCCGTCTCCCGGCAAGCTCGTGCACGCCGGCCACCATGCGATCGATCCACTGCTCGGGAGCGTAGAGCTTGCGCGCATGCGTCATCCCTCGGGGGGCCTTGACCGTCAGCTCGAACCCGGGTGGAAGCCGGCGCCGCCACGACGCGAACGTCGCCGTTCGCGGCCATCGGTAGAAACTCGCATTGAGCTCCACGGTGTCGAACGCATCGACGTAACGAGCCAGACGATCCCGCGAGGGCAGGCCGGGCGGGTACAGCACGTGCTCCCAGTGGTCGTAGCTCCAGCCCGAGGTCCCGATCCTCGCCACCCTCAGCCCCCGATCTGGTCACAGCATGCCTGCCATGGCGGCCCTACTCCTGGACCCGCCTCCTATGCCTCGCGCAAGCTCCACACTGTCATCTGCCGGCCGGCAATCGCGCTGCGCTGTCCATCCTGCGACGTCACTGTCTCGACAGCGACCGCGGCAGGCGACGTTCGAGGCGACCGTCGAAGCCCCACCGGCCGAGCACCCCGACCACGGCGACTAGCGCATCAGCACGACCGCTTCGGCAAGCTCGGCCTCAGCCGCGCTGGCCGAATGCACCACCTCGGCGTCGGCATCGACCACGCCACAACCCGGTCGTCATCCTCAACGACCGGCGCACGTCACCGAACCCCGACACCGGTGGAGTCCTCCCCACCCATACCGTCGACCCGACCACCTCTACTGGAGCAATAGCAACAGAAGCCCCGGCCGATGGCCGGGGCTTCTTCCTATGAACGATACGCGGAACATCTAGAAACGATGTCGCGACGCTTCACATTGGTGGATCTGGGGGGACTCGAACCCCCGACCCCCTGCATGCCATGCAGGTGCGCTACCAGCTGCGCCACAGACCCTGATGCTGCTCTCGGAGCAACCTGAACAGCATACAACACTCGAGCGCCGCAGGTCACATCGAGCGGGCCGCTGCGTGCTCGGCGTCTGCATCCGGCATCGCGGCGCTCGGCACGACGAGCGCAGCGATCGCCGTCGTGGCCGGGATCGCCAGCACGAGTCCGATCGAGCCGACCAAGGTGCGCACGATCTCCTCGACCACCTCGCCAGTGGTGAGCTGCAGGTCGAGCGGCGCGTCCGTGAGCGAGAGCACGAGCAGCAGCGGCAGCGCCGCGCCGACGTAGGCGAAGGCGATCGTGTAGACGGTCGAGGCGATGTGGTCGCGGCCGATGCGCATCGCCCGCGAGAAGAGCTCGCGCCGGGATGCACCGGGCGCTACGGCGCGCAGCTCCCACACGGCGGATGCCTGCGTGATCGTCACGTCGTTGAGCACGCCCATGCCCGCGAGCACGAGCCCGCAGATGAACACGTCCGACAGGTCGACCGTCGTCTGCGTGAACAGCAGCCGCGACTCCTCCGTGCTCGTGCCGAGGATGCGCGAGGACCCGGTCGCGACCCAGGCGAGCGTCGCCGTGAGCGCGAGGCCGAACATCGTGCCGAGCAGCGCCGTCGTCGTGCGGGTCGTGAACCCGTGCGCGACGTAGAGCACGATGAGCATCACGATGGAGGCCGTGACGAGCGCGACCGGCAGCGCCGGCCGGCCGGACAGCAGCGCGGGCAGCGCGAACCCCCAGATGGTGGCGAACGCGCCGGCGAGGCCCGCGATCGCTGCGAGGCCGCGCCACCGCGCGACCAGCAGCACGACGACCACGAACGCCGCGGCGAGCAGCAGCAGCGGCACGTCGCGAGCGAAGTCGACGAAGACGTACGTCGTGCCGAATCCTGCAGCCTCCGGGATGTCGAACACGCGCATCCGGTCGCCCGGGCCCACCTCGCTGACAGCCTCCGGTGGCATGACGACCTCGACGAGCGAGCCGTCGTCGAGCCGGGCGGCGACGAGCGACGTCTCCGGATCCGCAGCACCGATCGCCTCGGCCTGCAGCACGCTCGCGCCCTCGCCGAGGTAGGCCATCCGCTCGGGCATCGCATCGGCCTGCGGCCAGAGCGCCACGAGCCCGCCGAGGGTGGCGAGCAGGATCGGCGCGAGGATCAGCCAGAGCACCATCCGCGTCCGACGGCTGACCGGCTGAGCCGTCACGCTGCCGACGCCGTGGGAATGGCCGTGCGCACTCGACCCCAGGATGCCGTGGCCGGTCGCAGCCTCGTCCCGGGTGACGACGCTGCGGGTGCGAGGCTCGCCCGCCCAGGGCTCCACCGGATCGTCGTCGTCATCGCGCCAGTTCGGGGCATCGAGCGGCCCCGGGGCGCCATGCCTGCGGCGGGGAGGACCGTGCTGCTCGTCGTCGTCGCCTGTGCGCTCTCGTCCCACGCCGTCTCCCCCGCTGTCCGCTCGGCGCGGGAAGGCTACCAATGCGGCGCGCGGGCGCGAGCGACCGGCGCCGCGAGTTGGGGGTTTGCGTTCGAGTTGTGCTGAACTCGGACGCAAACCCTCGACTGGGCGCGGTCGTCAGGCGCCGAACGACTTCTCGAAGCCGAGCGAGCGCGCGATGATCGCGAGCTGCACCTCGGTCGATCCCTCGCCGAGCGTGAGGATGCGGCAGTCGCGCAGGTGCCGCGCCACCACGTTCTCGTTCATGAAGCCGGCGCCGCCCCAGATCTGCGTCGCGTCGTTCGCGTTCGCGACCGCCGCCTCGGAGCCGATGAGCTTCGCGAGCGACGCCTGCTCCGTGAAGGGCAGGCCCTGGTCGATGCGACGAGCTGCGTCGTGCATCACCGCGCGTGCGGCGTGCACACGGGAGCGCATCCGCGCGATCGTGAACGCGATGTGCTGGTTGTCGCCGATGGGCCGGCCGAAGACGACGCGCGTCTTCGCGCGCTCGATCGCCTGCTCGAGGCAGCCCTGCGCCGCGCCGACGCACAGCGCCGCGAACGCCACGCGCCCCTCGTCGAGCACCGACAGGAAGTTCGAGAACCCCTTGCCGCGCTCGCCGAGCAAGTTGCCCTCGGGCACCCGCACGTTGTCGAAGACGAGCGGATGCGTGTCGGAGGTGTTCCATCCGATCTTGTCGTAGGCGGGCAGGGCGGTGAAGCCGTCGATGGGCGTCGGCACGATGATCGTCGACAGCTCGGGCTTCTCCTGCCCGTCTCTGCCGACCTTGCGACCGGTGACGCACGTGACGGTGACGACCGACGTGATGGGCGTGCCGGAGTTGGTGATGTACTGCTTCGTGCCGTCGATGCGCCACCAGCCGTCCTCGAGCACGGCGGTCGTCTGCGTCGCACCGGCGTCGCTGCCGGCCTGCGCCTCGGTGAGGCCGAAGGCGGCGAGCGCCTCGCCGCGCGCGAGCGCCGGCAGGTAGGTGCGCTTCTGCTCCTCCGTGCCGAACCGCAGGATCGGCATGGCGCCGAGCCCGAGCCCCGCCTCGAGCGTGACGGCGATCGACTGGTCGACGCGGCCGAGCTGCTCGACGGCGACGCACAGCGACATGTAATCCTTGCCCTGCCCGCCGTACTCGACCGGGATCGGCAGGCCGAAGAGACCCATCTCGCCCATCTGCGCGATGATCTCCATCGGCAGGCGGCGCGCGGTGTCGTACTCGTAGCTCGCGGGCGCGACGACCTCGTCGGCGAAGCGGCGGACGGTGCGTGCAAGCTCCTGGTGCTCGGCGCTCAGCATCTCGGTGCCGTCGACGTGGCTCTCGACTGCGGGGCGGGTCTCGACCGAGGTCATCTCGTGCTCCCATTCGTGGCGGTGGCATGCCTCTCGACGACGCTCCTGGCGTGCCGGAGGATCGGTTCGTCGACCATGCGTCCCTCGAAGGAGAAGACGCCGGGGTTGAGCGACGCCGCCGCGAGGATGCGGCGGGCGACGTCGAGCTCGTCGTCGGTCGGCGAGAACGCGCGGCGGTAGGGCTCGACGTGGTTCGGGTGGATCGCGGCCTTCGCGCGGAAGCCGGATGCGGCGGCATCCGCCGCCTCGGCGTGCGCGCCCTCGAGGTCGGCGATGTCGGTGCGGATGGCGTCGATGGCTGTGACGCCGAAGGCGCCGGCCGCGAGCAGCATGCGGCTGCGCGCATGCGCTGCGACCTCGCGGTAGGCGCCGGAGGCATCGCGGCTCGACGTGCCGCCGAGCGAGGCGACGAGATCCTCGGCGCCCCACATCATGCCGACGACCGCGTCATGCGCGGCGAGCGCCTCCGCGGCGAGCACGCCGCGGGCCGTCTCGCACAGCACGACGACCCGGGCGCCGGGCACTGCGACGACCACGCGGTCGACGTCGGCGGTCGATTCGGCCTTCGCGAGCATGACGGCGCGGAACGGCGAGGCGGCGACGGCGGCGAGGTCGTCGTCGAAGCCGTCGGCCGATGCGGCCTGCACGCGCACGATCGTGCGCGCCGGGTCGAGGTCGGCGGCGATGATCGCCTGACGGGCGGCCGGCTTCGCGTCGGCAGCGACCGCATCCTCGAGGTCGAGGATGACCGCGTCGGCGCGGTCGGCGGCCTTCCGGAAGCGGTCGGGGCGGTCGCCCGGGCAGAAGAGCAGCGCTGGACCCATGCCCAGCTGCTTGCCGCCGGACCAGCTCACGACTCCCCCTCGGGCTCGCCCTGCATGAGCACCTGGCGCACCGCCTTGGCGACGACGTCGCCGTGCTGATTGCGCGCGAGGTGCTCGAAAGTGGCGATCCCCTGCCCCGGCCGCGACCGCGACGTGCGCTTCTCGAGCACGCGCGTCTCGCAGTAGATCGTGTCGCCGTGCCGCACCGGCGCCGGGAACGTCACCTCGCTGAAGCCCAGGTTCGCGACGATGGTGCCCTGCGTCAGCTGCCCGACCGAGAGACCGACCATGGTCGCGAGCGTGTGCATCGAGTTGACGAGCGGCTCGCCGAACTCCGTCGTCTCGCTCCACGCGCGATCGAGGTGCAGCGGCTGGGTGTTCATCGTCAGCGTCGAGAAGAGCACGTTGTCGGTCTCGGTCATCGTGCGTCCGGGCCGGTGCTCGTAGACGACGCCCTCCTCGAGCTCGTCGAACCACAGCCCGCGCTGCGTGATGCGGCGCGCAGCGCTCGTCTCGCCCGCCGTCGTCTCGTCGGTCATGCGGCTGCCTCCTCGGGGGTCACGGTCGCGAGCTCCTGCCCGCGCTCGACCTGCTCGCCGACGACGGCGTGCAGGTGCACGGTGCCGGCGACGGGGGCGCGCAGCACGTGCTCCATCTTCATGGCCTCGACGCTCACGATCGCCTGGCCCTCGTCGACGCGGTCGCCGTGCGCGACGTGCGCGGCGACGACGGTGCCGGGCATCGGGGATGCGAGGGTCGGCTCGGTGGGACCGCGGCCGCGGCGGGCGCGGGGCGGGGCCTCGACGAGCACGTCGCCGTCCCGCGTCCACACCCACGTGCCCTCGGGCGTCTCGAGGACCGGCCGCTCGAGCGGGAGGCGCTGGTAGCGCTCGCGCGTGCCGTCGGCGCGGTGCACCTCGATGTCGACGTCGCGCACCTCGATGAATCGGTGCTCGCGCGGCTCGTCGATGCGGCGGATGCGCACGGTGGCGACGCCGTCGCCGTCGGCGAACGTCGCGACGCGACCGACCGCCCCGCCGATGCGCCAGCCGTCGCTGGCCCACGGGCCCGTCGCGCCGGGCGCGCGCAGCGCTCGAGCGGCGGCCGCGACGGCGAACACCTCGCCGTCCGGCCGGATGTCCCGCGCGATCCGCTCGCCCTCGCGATCGATGAAGCCGGTGTCGAGCGCCCCCGCCTGCACGCTCGGCTCGTGGAGCAGCGCGCGCAGGAAGCCGCGGTTGGTGACCACGCCGAACAGGTGCATGCCCCGGAGCGCGTCGCACAGCCCTTCGATCGCCTCGGTGCGGGTGTCGGCGTGCGCGATCACCTTCGCTATCATCGGGTCGTAGCTCGAGCCGACGACCGTGCCGGGGGCGACGCCCGCGTCGACGCGCACGGTCGCGGCGCCCATGCCGCCGGTGTTCATGCCGTCGGTGCCCATGCCGTCGGTGCCCGCCACATCCCACGGCCACTGGACGTCGAGCACCGTGCCGCCGGTCGGCAGGAAGCCCGCCGCCGGGTCCTCCGCGTAGATGCGCGCCTCGACGGCGTGCCCGGTGAGCGTCACGTCGTCCTGCGCGATCGAGAGCCGCTCCCCCGCTGCGATCCGCAGCTGCTGCTCGACGAGGTCGACGCCCGTGACCATCTCGGTCACCGGGTGCTCGACCTGCAGGCGCGTGTTCATCTCCATGAAGAACGGCTCGTCCGGCCGGTCGCCCGCGACGATGAACTCCACGGTGCCGGCGCCGACGTACCCGACCGAGCGGGCCGTCTCGACGGCGGCCTGCCCGATCGCGGCACGCTGCGCCTCGGTGAGGAGCGCGCTCGGCGCCTCCTCGATGACCTTCTGGTGGCGTCGCTGCAGGGAGCACTCGCGCTCGCCGAGGTGGATGACGGTGCCGTGGGTGTCCGCGAGCACCTGCACCTCGATGTGGCGCGGGTCGGTGACGAAGCGCTCGACGAACAGCGTGTCGTCGCCGAACGACGACCTCGCCTCGCGCCGGGCGGCGGCGAGCGCGCTCGGGAGCGCGGACGCGTCGTCGACGCGGTACATGCCCTTGCCGCCACCGCCCGCGGCCGGCTTGATGAGCACCGGGAAGCCGACCTCCTCGGCGCCCGCGATGAGCGCCGCGTCGTCGAGGCCGTGTTGATCGGCATCGCGCTCGGCGATGCCCGGCACCGTCGCGACGCCGCGCGACTCGACGGCGTGCCGCGCGGAGATCTTGTCGCCCATGGTCTCGATCGCCGAGGCGGGCGGTCCGATGAAGACGATGCCCGCATCCGCGCACGCCTGCGCGAACGCGGCGTTCTCCGAGAGGAAGCCGTAGCCCGGGTGGATCGCCTGCGCGCCCGTCTCGCGAGCTGCCTGGATGATCTTCTCGATCGACAGGTAGGTGTCGCGCAGCGACGCTGGGCCTGCCGAACCCGTGCCGAGCGAGACGACCTCGTCGAAGCGCTCGTGGTGGGGCGACGAGTCGTCCTCGGCCCGCACGGCGACCGAGCGGATGCCGAGCTCGCGAAGCGTCCGGGCGATGCGGATGGCGATCTCGCCGCGGTTGGCGACGAGCACGGTGTCGAAGAGCGGCATCCGGATCACATCCTGAAGACGCCGAAGCGCGGCTCGGGCAGCGGCACCGCGGTCACGACGTCGAGCGCCATCCCGAGGATCCGGCGGGTGTCTGCAGGGTCGATGACGCCGTCGTCCCACAGCCGGGCGGATGCGTAGTACGGGTTGCCCTGCCGCTCGTACTGCTCGCGAACGGGGCGCTCGAACTCGGCCTGCGCCTCCGCCGACCACTCCTCGCCCGCCGCCGACAGCTGCTCGCGCTTGACCGTCGAGAGAACGGACGCGGCCTGCGGCCCGCCCATCACGCTCACGCGGGCGTTCGGCCACAGCCACAGGAACCGGGGGTCGTAGGCGCGGCCGCACATCGAGTAGGTGCCGGCGCCGAACGAGCCGCCGACGACGACTGTGAGCTTCGGCACGCGCGTGGTCGCGACCGCCGTCACCATCTTGGCGCCGTGCTTGGCGATGCCGCCGCGCTCGGCCTCCGACCCCACCATGAAGCCGGTGATGTTCTGCAGGAAGACGAGCGGCACGCCGCGCTGGTCGCACAGCTCGATGAAGTGCGCGCCCTTCGCTGCCGACTCCGAGAAGAGCACGCCGTTGTTCGCGATGATGCCGACGGTGTGGCCGTGCAGCTCGGCGAAGCCGGTGACGAGCGTCTCGCCGTAGCCTGCCTTGAACTCGTGGAGCTCGGAGCGGTCGACGATGCGGGCGATGATCTCTCGCGCGTCGTAGGGCGTCTGCAGGTCGGGCGGGATCGCGTCGTAGAGCGTGGCCGCGTCGACGGCGGGGGCGCGCTCGTCGTCCTCGCCGGGATACGCCGACCATCCGAACGTGAGCTCGCGCTCCGGCAGCGAGCCAGCCGGCCGCGCCCGGTCCCCCGGCGGCAGCGCCTCCACCATGTCGCGCACGATCTCGAGCGCGTGCGCATCGTCGTCGGCGAGGTGGTCGACGACGCCGGAGACCTCGGCGTGCAGCTGCCCGCCACCGAGCGACTCGGCGTCGATCACCTCGCCGGTGGCGGCCTTCACGAGCGGCGGCCCGCCGAGGAAGATCGTCCCCTGCTCCCGCACGATGACGGTCTCGTCGCTCATCGCCGGCACGTACGCCCCGCCCGCGGTCGACGAGCCCATGACGGCGGCGAGCTGCGGGATGCCGAGCGCCGACAGCTGCGCCTGGTTGAAGAAGATGCGGCCGAAGTGCTCGCGGTCGGGGAACACCTCGTCCTGCATCGGCA
>JAPSJX010000049.1 GCA_031178105.1 Agrococcus sp.
GTGCCCTCCCGAGCCAGAAGGACGTCATGAGCTTCAAGAAGTTCCTGCGCGGGCCGATCCCGTGGATCGTCCTCGCGCTCCTCATCGTCGGAGTCGCGTTCAGCTTCTTCATGACGCCGCAGTTCCGGCCGGTGCAGACGGATGTCGGCATGCAGATGATCCAGGACGGCCGCGTGCAGCAGGCGCGCATCGTCGATGGCGAGCAGCGCGTCGACCTGATCCTCACGGAGCCCGACGCGGAGCTCGGCTCGCAGGTGCAGTTCTACTACGTCGCGCCGCGCGGCACCGCGGTGGTCGAGGCGATCGCCGCTGCCGAGCCGCCCGAGGGCTACATCGACGAGGTGCCGCAGGGCAACTGGCTGCTGCAGCTCCTCGGCATCCTGCTGCCGGTGCTGCTGCTGGGCGCCCTCTTCTACTTCTTCATGACGCGCCTGTCGGGCGGCAACAAGGGCGTCATGCAGTTCGGCAAGTCCAAGGCGCAGCTCATCACGAAGGACATGCCGCAGGTCAAGTTCGCGGACGTCGCCGGCGCCGAGGAGGCGGTCGAGGAGCTCGGCGAGATCAAGGAGTTCCTGCAGGACCCGTCGAAGTTCCAGGCGGTCGGTGCGCGCATCCCCAAAGGCGTGCTGCTGTACGGCCCTCCCGGGACCGGCAAGACGCTGCTCGCGCGGGCCGTCGCGGGCGAGGCGGGCGTGCCCTTCTACTCGATCTCCGGCTCCGACTTCGTCGAGATGTTCGTCGGCGTCGGCGCGAGCCGCGTGCGCGACCTCTTCGAGCAGGCGAAGCAGAACGCGCCGGCGATCATCTTCGTCGACGAGATCGACGCCGTGGGCCGGCACCGCGGCGCGGGCCTCGGCGGCGGCCACGACGAGCGCGAGCAGACGCTCAACCAGCTGCTCGTCGAGATGGACGGCTTCGACGTCAAGACGAACGTCATCCTCATCGCGGCGACGAACCGCCCCGACATCCTCGACCCCGCGCTGCTGCGCCCCGGCCGCTTCGACCGTCAGATCGGCGTCGACGCCCCCGACATGAAGGGTCGAGAGACGATCCTCAAGGTGCACGCGAAGGGCAAGCCCATCGCCGAGGGCGTCGACCTCGGCGTGCTCGCCCGGAAGACGCCCGGCTTCACCGGCGCCGACCTCGCGAACGTGCTCAACGAGGCGGCCCTGCTGACGGCGCGCGCGAACTCGACGCAGATCACCGACGAGTCGCTCGACGAGGCCGTCGATCGGGTGATGGCCGGACCCCAGCGCCGCACGCGCGTGATGAACGACAAGGAGCGGCTCATCACCGCGTACCACGAGGGCGGCCACGCCCTCGCGGCTGCGGCGATGCGGCACTCGGACCCCGTCACGAAGGTGACGATCCTGCCGCGCGGCCGGGCGCTGGGCTACACGATGGTGCTGCCCGTCAACGACAAGTACTCGGTGACGCGCAACGAGCTGCTCGACCAGCTCACCTACGCCATGGGCGGCCGGGTCGCCGAGGAGATCGTGTTCCATGACCCCACCACGGGCGCGGGCAACGACATCGAGAAGGCGACCGGCATCGCCCGCAAGATGGTGACCGAGTACGGCATGACGGCCGCGATCGGCGCGGTCAAGCTCGGCGCCGCGCAGGGCGAGGCGTTCTTCGGCCGCGACATGGGCGGCGGCCGCGACTACTCGCCGTCGCTCTCGGAGGCGGTCGACCGCGAGGTGCGCGCGCTCATCGAGCAGGCCCACACCGAGGCGTGGACGGTGCTCAACTCGAACCGCGAGCTGCTCGACCGGCTCGCCGGCGAGCTGCTCGAGAAGGAGACGCTCGACCACCTGCGGCTCGCCGAGCTCTTCGCCGACGTGCAGAAGCTGCCGGAGCGGCCGCAGTGGCTGTCGAACCCGGAGCGTCCGGTGAGCGACGTCCCGCCGATCCAGCTGCCCGTCTCGCAGCACGTCGACGAGGCCGTCGAGCCCGACACCGAAGCCGTCGCCGAGGTCTGATGGCGGTCGACGGGGAGCGCGTCGCCGCGGCGGTCCGGGAGCTGCTGGCGGCGATCGGCGACGACCCGGCGCGCCCGGGTCTCGCCGAGACGCCGCGTCGGGTCTCGGAGGCGTACGCGGAGTACTTCGCGGGCGTGGGCGTCGATCCCGCCGTCCACCTCGACTCCGCCGACCTCGCCGGCGAGTCGGGCGAGCTCGTGCTGCTGCGCGACATCGAGTTCCGCTCGATGTGCGAGCACCACCTGCTGCCGTTCACCGGCGTCGCGCACGTCGCCTATCTGCCGAGCGACCGGATCGTCGGCCTCGGCCGCATCCCCCGGGTCGTCGAGACGGTCGCGTCACGACCGCAGATCCAGGAGCGCCTGACGGATGAGATCGCGGACGCGCTGGTCGCGGGCCTGGCGCCGCGCGGGGTGCTCGTCGTCGTCGAGGCGGCGCACGGATGCGTCGCCGCGCGCGGGGCGCGGCAGGCCAAGTCGTCGACGGTGACGGTCGCGAGCCGCGGGACGCTCGCCGAGCCGATCGAGCGCGCCGAGATCATGGCGCTCATCGGGGAGCGGCGATGAGCGCCGAGGTCTGGGGCATCCTCAACGTCACGCCGGACTCCTTCAGCGACGGGGGCCGCTACATCGACGCGGGCGCCGCGATCGCGCACGCCCGCCGGATGCGCGCGCAGGGCGCCGACGTCATCGACATCGGCGGCGAGTCGACGCGGCCGGGCGCGAGCCCGATCGACCCCGAGGAGGAGCAGCGCCGCATCCTGCCGGTCGTCACGGAGCTCGTGCGCGAGGGCATCCGCGTCTCGGTCGACACCATCCACGCGGCGACGGCGCGCGCCGCGATGGCAGCGGGCGCCGAGATCATCAACGACGTCACGGCGGGCGAGCACGACCCCGACATGCTGCGCACGGTCGCGGAGGGCGGCGCCCGCATCGTGCTGATGCACTCCCGGGGCATCGACGTGACGCAGGACACCCACTACGACGACGTCGTGCGCGAGGTCGTCGAGCACCTGGAGGCGCGGGTCGCCGCCGCGGTCGAGGCCGGCATCGCCCGCGACCGCATCATCGTCGACCCCGGCTTCGGCTTCTCGAAGGGCGCGGACGACAACTGGCGCCTGCTCTCCGGGCTGCACCACCTCGTCGAGCTGGGGCTCCCGCTGCTCGTCGGCACGAGCCGCAAGCGGTTCCTCGGCGACCTCGTGCCCGAGGGTGCGCCCGCCTCGGAGCGCGACGCCGCGACGGCCGCGACCTCGCTGCTCGCCGCCCAGCGCGGCGCCGGCGCGGTGCGCGTCCACGACGTGGCCTCGACGGTCTCGGCGGTGCGCTCGCTCGACGCCGTGCGTCGCGCCGAGGGGCCCGACTGGGACGTCGTGCTCGACGACGTCGAGCGGCTCCACGGCACGATCGACCTGCGCGGCATCCGAGCGACCGGCCATCACGGCGTGCTGCCCGAGGAGCGCCGCGACGGGCAGGAGTTCGTCGTCGACGTCTCGCTCGGCCTCGACCTGCGCGACGCCGTCGCAGCGGACGACGTCACGCGCACCGTCCACTACGGCGAGCTCGCCGAGCGGATCGTCGCGGCGATCGAGCGGGACCCGGTCGACCTCATCGAGACGCTCGCCGACCGCATCGCCCACGTGTGCCTCGAGGACCAGCGCGTCGGGCACGCCGTCGTGACGGTGCACAAGCCCAGCGCGCCGATCGCCGTCCCGTTCGGCGACGTCTCGGTCACGGTGCAGCGGGCGCGGCTCCGGCGCGGCGGGGGCATCCGTTGAGGCTGGCGCTCGAGCGCCGCGCCGTGCTGTCGCTCGGCGCCAACCTCGGCGACCGGGTCGCGACGATCGACCGCGCCGTGCGCGCGCTCGACGCGATCGACGGCATCCGGGTGCTCGAACGCTCGAGCGCGTGGGAGTCGCCCTCGTGGCACCCCGACGGCGAGGGCCTGTCGCCCGACTACGCCAACATCGTGCTGGTCGTCGGCACCGCGCTCGAGCCGCTCGAGCTGCTCGACGCGATCCGGGCCGTCGAGGACGCGCTCGGCCGCGTGCGCGAGGAGCGCTACGGCAGCCGCACGATCGACATCGACATCATCGCGATGGGCGCGCTCGAGGTCGACACCGACGAGCTCACGGTGCCCCATCCGCGCGCCCACGAGCGCCAGTTCGTGCTGCAGCCGTGGCTCGAGCTCGAGCCGGACGCGACGCTGCCCGGCCACGGCTCGATCGCGGAGCTCGCCGAGTACGCCGATGGCGACGTCTGGCGGCTCGCGTGAAGCGGACGTCCGCGACCGCGCTGATCCTCACGACGCTCGTCGCGGCGGCCGTGGCGTGGATGGCCGAGGCGATGCTCGTGATGAACGGCCGCCCTGCGGTCGTCCCGACGGTCACGCTCGGCATCGCGCTCGTGCTGCTCGGGGGTGTGCTGCTCCTGCTCGCGTGGCCGGTCCGCCAGGCCGCGCGCGGCAGGCGCCGCGTCGACTACCGGCACGCGATGAGCGTGCTCGGCTTCGCGAAGGCGAACGCCGTCGTGGGCGCGCTGCTCACGGGCGGCGCGCTCGGGGCGATCGCGTTCTTCTCGACGCGCCCCGTCGTCGCGGGCGAGGCGGTGCTCGCGCTCGCGGTGATCGCCGTCGGCGCGGCGGCAGAGCTCGCCGCCGGCGTCATCGCCGAGCACTGGTGCGTGCTGCCGCCGGACGACCAGGACGGCACGGTGGTGGCCGCGTCGGCGCCGGAGCCGGCGTAGCGAGCCGGTCTCAGAGCGCGGCCGCGCCGCATCGCGCGCTTCGGGCTCAGCGCTCCGGAGCCGGCTCGAACGTCGTCATCGACTCCTCGTCGAAGGCCGCGCGGACCTGCTCGACGCCCTCCCAGTTCACGTAGACGACCGACTGGTCGCCCTCCGTGCCGGTGCCGAGCGTCGGCATCGTGAAGGTCTGGATGCGGGTCGAGTCGAGCTGCGCGAGCTGCGGGCCGAGGTCGAGCGCGACCGGCAGCGAGAACGTGTCGGTCGTCGCGAGATGCGGGGTCACGGTCGCGAGGAGGTTCGCCATCCGCTCGGGGTTCGTGAGGTTCTCGCGGGTCATCATCTGCTCGATCGCCCCGCGCAGCAGCGCCCGCTGGTTGTGCGAGCGCTGGTAGTCGCCATCGCTGAACGGGTAGCGGGCCCGCACGTAGGCGAGCGCCTCGTCGCCGGCGACGGTGATCTCGCCGGCCGGGTAGCTGTAGCCGCGCTCGCTGAACGCGATGTCGTTCTGCAGCGTCACGCCGCCGAGCGCCTCCGTGAGCCCCTTGAAGCCCTCGAAGTCGATCACCGCGACGTGGTCGATGCGCTGGTCGATGATGCTCTCGACCGTCTGCACCATGAGCGGCACGCCTCCGAGCGAGAGCGCGGCGTTCACCTTCTGCGTGCCGTGCCCCGGGATCTCGACCCACGAGTCGCGCATGATCGACATGATCTGCACGGTCGCGCGGTCCGGCGGGATGTGGGCGACCATGATCGTGTCGGCGCGGTCGCCGAGGCTCGTCAGCAGCGAGCCGTCCGCCGCTCGCGAGTCGCTGCCGAGCAGCAGGACGTTGACGGGGGCGCCGGACTCGCTCGCCTCGGCGGTCGGGCGCAGCGACTCCTCGGGGAACGCGGTCTCGATCGTCTCCACCTGCTGCACCGACGGATTGATGCGCAGGAAGTACCAGCCGACGGCGGCGAGCAGGGCGAGCACGATGACGCCGACGATCGAGACGGCGATCCATCGGCCGGCGTGTCGTCGCTGCTTGGTCTCGAGGGTCACCGCGGCAGTATCGCAGACGACCCGATCAGCCTCCCCGGTCTAGCCTGGAGCCCGGTCGCCGATGGCCGCCGGCGACCGCCGGACAGCAGTGGAGGGATCCCGTGGCAGAACGCCTCGACGTCGCCGGAGCGTGGCAGCGCGTGAGCATGCGCTACGCCGCGGTGGAGTCGATCGGGTCCGTCATCGGCTGGCTGCTCGTCGGCGTCGGCGCGACCGTGCCGCTCTGGTTCCTGCACGACGGCGACATGCCGATGTGGGCGTGGCTGCCGCTCGCCGCCGCCGTCGTGCTCGCGATCGTGAGCGTCGTGTGGTCGTTCCTGCGCACGCGCACGATCGGGTACCTGCAGCGCGACGACGACCTGCTCGTGCGCCGCGGCATGCTCTTCCGGAGGTTCGTCGCGGTGCCGTACGGCCGGATGCAGATCGTCGACATCACGCAGGGGCCGATCGAGCGGATGTTCGGGCTCAAGTCGCTGAAGTTCGTCACCGCGGCCGCGTCGAGCGCGATCACGATCCCGGGCATGCCGGGCTCGACGGCGGAGGAGCTGCGCGACCACCTCGTCGCGGTCTCCGAGTCGCGACGGGCCGGCCTGTGACCGACGGGACCCGGCCTCCCCAGGCGCCGCCGGACCAGCCCCTGCCCGACCGGGCGTGGCCGCAGCAGCCGCCGACCGGGCAGCCCTGGCCGCGACCGGCCGAGCAGCCGTGGCCACAGCCGGTCGCCCAGGGACCGCCGCGATCGCTCGCCCCGCAGCCGACGGGCGACGGGCGCGATGCTCGCGCGAAGGCGATCCAGCTCGTCGACGGCGAGTGGCACCGGCTGCACCCGGCCACGCCGCTGCTGCGCGGCGGCCTCGCGCTCATCATCTTCCTCGGCATCGTCGTCTCGACGTTCCGCGACCGGCTCATCGGCATGTTCGTCCCGGAGGCCTGGTCGGAGTTCGAGCAGGACCCCTTCGGCGACTTCGTGCTCGACCAGCTGCTGTGGGTCGCGCTCGGCACGGTGGGCGCGGTGCTCGTCGGCATCCTGGTCTTCTGGCTCAGCTGGCGCGTGCACCGCTTCCGCATCACCGGCGACGCGGTCGAGGTCGAGCAGGGCATCCTCGTGAAGCGCCACCGCCGCGCGCCGCTCGCGCGCATCCAGGCGATCAACATCCAGAAGCCGTGGTTCGCGCGGCTGCTGGGCGCGTGCAAGTTCGAGGTGCAGCAGGCGGGCAACGACGCGAACGTCGACCTGAACTACCTGAGCTCCTCCGTCGCGGATGCGCTGCGCTACGAGGTCATGGACCGCGCGTCGGGCAGGTCGGCCGCCGAGGCGCAGCGCATGGCCGGCGAGCGCGCCGGCCATGCGGGCGGCGTGGTCGACGACCTGCTGCGCCCGGACGCCGAGATCGCGCACCTCGCGCCCAGCTCGCTCGTGCGCATCCCGGTGGGTCGCATCGTCGCCTCGTCGCTGCTCGACGGCTGGATCGTCTGGGCGCTCGTGTACGCCATCGGCACGGTCGTGCTCATCGTGGGCCTGCAGCAGTTCTGGGCCGTCTTCGCGCTGCTGCCCGGCGCGATCGCGTTCTTCGCGGCCGGCATGCGGTCGCTGGGCTCCAAGCTGCGCTACTCGATCGCGGCGACGCCGGACGGCATCCGCCTCGCGTACGGGCTCGCGTCGACCACAACCGAGATCCTGCCGCCGGGGCGCATCTTCGCGCTGCAGGTGAAGCAGCCGCTGCTGTGGCGGCCGTTCGGCTGGTGGCAGGTGACGTTCACGCGCGCCGGCCGGTCGAAGCCCGACGGCTCCGGCCAGGGCGGCCAGGCGAGCCAGATGGCGAGCTACTTGCTGCCCGTCGGCGACCTCCGCGACGTGCGCACGGTCATCGGGCTCGTGCTGCCCGAGCTCGCGCACTCGCCGCTCGTGGACGCGGGGCTGCTCGGACAGGCGCCGGATGCGTTCGTGGTGAGCCCGCCGCGGGCGCGGGTGTTCCGCTGGTTCTCGGTGCGCCGCAACGGCTTCTACGTGCACGACGCGGCCTTCCTGCTGCGCGCCGGCCGGATCTGGCGCTCGCTGCAGCTCGTGCCGCAGGCGCGCGTGCAGTCGGTCGCGCTCCAGCAGGGCCCGATCTACGGCCTCGCGCGGCTCGGCCGCGTGCAGTTCCACGTGCCCGACACCGTGCTCTCGCCCGGCATCGGTGCGATCGACCAGGGCGACGCCCGCCTCCTCTTCGACCACGCCATGCGCACCGTCAAGGCCGCGATCGACCGCGACGGCTCCGAGTCGTGGGCCGCCTCGCTGTCGCGGAACGCCGTGCTCGAGACGGCGCCCGCCGTGCAGGACGGCCTCATGCCCCCGCCCGCGCCGCCGGTCGCGGCTCCGTGGCGGCAGGGGGAGCCCCAGCAGCAGCCGCTGGGGCGGCACGCGGCGCCGCCGCGGCCATGGGCGCCGCAGCGGCAGCAGCCCGACCCGCGGTGGCAGCGGCCGCGCGACGAGCGATGAAGCCGGGCAGGCTGGGCGTCGGCATCATCGGCGCAGGCCGCGTCGGCCCGGTGCTGGGCGCGGCGCTCGCGGGCGCCGGGCACGCGATCGTCGGCATCGACGCGACCGGCGCGGACGCGATCGACCGCGCCGAGGCGGTGCTGCCCGGCGTCGCGCTGCTCGACGCCCCCACCATCGTCGAGCGGGCGGAGCTCGTGCTCCTCGCCGTGCCGACCTCCGAGCTGCCCGGCCTCGTCGCCGGGCTTGCCGCCACCGGCGCCTGGCAGCCGGGCCAGCTCGTGGTGCACACCGCCGCCGAGCACGGCATCGCGGTGCTGCAGCCCGCCGCCGCGCGCGGCGCCATCCCCATCGCGCTCCACCCGGCGATGACCTTCACGGGCACGTCGCTCGACCTGACGCGGCTGCTCGATGCCACCGTCGCGGTCACGGCGCCCGGCCCGGTGCTGCCGATCGGGCAGGCGCTCGCGGTCGAGATGGGCGCCGAGCCGATCGTGGTCGACGAGGCGGACCGGGCGGCGTACGCCGAGGCGATCGAGGTCGCGGCCGGGTTCGCCGACGGGATCGTCGCGCAGGCGATGCGGCAGCTGCACGAGATCGGGGTCGAGCGGCCAGCTCGCGTGCTCGGCGGCGTGGTCCGCTCGGCCGTCGAGTCGGCGCTCGCCCGCTACCCGGACCCGCCCCTCGATTCCTGATCCTCAACGGAGCAGCTGGCGGCACGAGGGGATACTGCCCTCGCGGTGCCGGTCGCTCCGTCGAGATGCGCGCGCCTAGGCTTGCGTGGTGCCCGCACCCATCCAGACCCTGACGACCATCGACGCGACGCGCGCCCTCGTCCGCGCCGCCCGTGCGGAGGGCAGGCGCATCGCGCTCGTGCCGACGATGGGCGCGCTGCACGACGGGCACGTCGAGCTCATGCGCCAGGCGCGCGAGCACGCCGACGTCGTCATCGCCTCGGTGTTCGTCAACCCGATGCAGTTCGGCCCGCACGAGGACCTCGACCGCTACCCCCGCACCCCGGATGCCGACACCGAGCGGCTCGCCGAGCTGGGGGTCACCGCCGTCTTCATGCCGCCCGTCGAGGAGATGTACCCGGACGGCGGTCGCTCCGCCACCCTCGTCACGGCCGGGCACCTCGGCACGGTGCTCGAGGGCCGCAGCCGGCCCGGACACTTCGACGGCATGCTCACGGTCGTCGCCAAGCTGCTCGCGATCGTCCAGCCCGACGTCGCGGTCTTCGGCGAGAAGGACGCGCAGCAGCTCTTCCTCGTGCGCCGCATGGTGCGCGACCTCGACGTGCCGGTCGAGGTGCTCGGCGTGCCGACGGTGCGCGAGCCCGACGGGTTGGCGCTCTCGAGCCGCAACCGGTTCCTCTCGGCGGGGGAGCGGGCGGATGCGCTCGCCCTCTCGCGCGCGCTCGAGGCGGCGGGCGCTGCCGCCGACCGCGGCGTCGAGGCGATGCTGGCCGCCGCGCAGGGCGTCATGCAGGGCGACTCCGGCGTGTGGCTCGACTACCTCGCGGTCGTCGACCCGCGCACGTTCACGAGCGCATCCGAGCAGCACCGGGGGCCCGTGCAGGTGCTCGTCGCGGCGCACGTCGGCACCGTGCGCCTCATCGACAACGCCGTCGTCACGATCGGCTGACCGCAGGCGGTCCCGCACCGGCTCGATAGGATCGATGGTCGTGACCGAGTCCCAGCAGCCATCGCCCGAGCCCGCCACCGAGCACGAGCGCGCCGACTGGGTCTCGCGCCTCGCCGACGAGGTGATCGTCGAGGCCGAGCGGCGCGGCACGCGCCCGGTCGCGGCCTCCGGCATCTCTCCCTCCGGCCCCATCCACCTCGGCAACTTCCGCGAGGTCATGAGCCCGCACCTCGTCGCCGACGAGCTGCGCCGCCGCGGCATCGACGCGGAGCACCTCATCTCGTGGGACGACTACGACCGGTTCCGCAAGGTGCCGGCCGGCATCGACGGCGTCGACGAGTCGTGGGCGCAGCACATCGGCAAGCCGCTCACGAGCGTGCCCGCCCCTCCCGGCAGCACCGAGGACTCCTGGGCCGCGCACTTCAGGGCGCAGGCGGAGGCGTCCTTCGCCCAGGCGGGCGTGCGCTACCGGGGCATCAGCCAGACCGAGCAGTACGCCGCCGGCGCCTACACCGAGCAGATCCTGCACGCGATGCGCCACCGCCGCGAGATCGACGCCATCCTCGAGCAGTACCGCACGCTCCCCGCCGCGAAGGACGAGGACGAGGCGCTGCAGGCCGCACTCGCCTCCGGCTCCGGCGCCGCGAACGAGGACGACGGCTCGGCCGGTGGCGAGTACTACCCGTACAAGCCCTACTGCACCGCCTGCGGCACCGACCTCACGACCATCGAGGCGTTCGACGACGACTCGACCGAGATGACGTACGCGTGCCGGTGCGGCCACCGCGAGACGGTGCTGCTGCGCGAGTTCCGCTCGGGCAAGCTCGTGTGGAAGGTCGACTGGCCGATGCGCTGGGCGTACGAGCGGGTCGTCTTCGAGCCCTCGGGCGTCGACCACCAGTCGCCCGGCTCGTCGTTCCAGGTCGGCCTCGAGCTCGCGCCGGTGTTCGGCTGGGAGCGGCCGCTCGGCCCGATGTACGCCTTCGTCGGCTTCGGCGGGGTGGCGAAGATGTCGTCGTCGCGCGGCGGCGCCCCGGTGCCGGCGGATGCGCTCGCCGTCATGGAGGCGCCGGTGCTGCGCTGGCTCTACGCCCGGCGCCGCATGAACCAGTCCTTCGACGTCGCGTTCGGCTCCGACCTGCAGCGCACCTACGACGAGTGGGATGCGCTGCTCCGCAAGGCCGCGGCGGGGACGGCCCAGCCCGCCGAGCTCGCGGCGCTCGAGCGGGCGACCGCCACGGCCGACGGCCGGCTGCCCGAGACGCCGCGCCGCGTCGCGTACCGCACCCTGGCATCCGTCGTCGACATCACGTTCGGCGACGAGGTCCAGATCCTGCGGATCCTGCGCGGCCTCGACGAGGCCGACCCGATCGTCGACCTCGAGCCGCTGCGCCCCCGGCTCGACCGCGTCGAGGCGTGGGTCGCCACGCACATGCCCACCGATGAGCACACGATCGTGCGGGACGTCCCCGATCGGGAGGCGCTCGACGCGCTCACCGAGGTCGAGCGCGAGGCGCTCGTCCTGCTGCTCGACGGGGGCCAGGGCCTGCCACCGATCGAGGACGACTGGACGCTCGACGGCCTCACGCACCAGACGTACGGCGTCGCGAAGGTGCAGCGCGGGCTCGAGCCCGACGCGATCGTGAAGGGCGACAAGGCGCTGTCGGCCGCCCAGCGGGCGTTCTTCGCGCTGCTCTACCGGCTGCTCGTCGGCCGCGAGACCGGTCCGCGCATCCCGACCCTCCTGCTCGCGATCGGCTCCGAGCGCGTCCGCGCCCTCCTCACCCCCTGAGACCGCCGAGCTTCCCCGAACCGAGGGTCTCGCCCGCCGATCCCGGCAGTTCGGGGAAGTTCGGCGATCGGGATGGCGGGCGGTAGCCTGGATGCATGCCTGAGAGCTGGTGGGGGAACGCGATCTTCTCGCTCATCCCGACGATCGTGCTCGGGCTCATCTTCTGGATGGTCATGCGGATGATCATCCGCGGCGACCGCACCGCCCGCCTCAAGTACGACCAGATCGAGGCCGAGGAGCGGGCGAAGGCCGGGCTGCCGCCGCGGGCCGACGCGCGAGCCGCTGCACCCGCGGATGCCGCGGTCGAGCCGGTGCAGGTGCCGACGGCCGAGCCGCCTCCCGCTGAGGCGCCGCCGCGCGGATAGCCGGGCAGCGGAGCGGGTTTGCGGCGCCATCGGACGCGCTGCAGGCGCAGCACGACCATGGCGACGTGCCGCCGCCGACCGCACCCTCGCGACCGAGGCGGCTGCTCAGCCCGCTGCGGCCGGCTGCAGGTGCGGCTGCGCGAGCTGCGCCCGCGGCTCGAGCAGCTCGGCGCCCGGGGCGCCGACCGTCGAGCGCTGCGACCTCGCGAGGAACAGGTGCACGGCGAGGTACGCGAGGCCGAGCGCGAGCGCCGTGATGAGGAACGACATCCAGTCCTCGCCGGCCACCGGCTGCGCCGACGCGAACGCCGACGTGCCGGTGAGCGCGAGCGGCACCATGATGAAGACGTTGTTCGCGGTGTGCAGCACTGACGCCGCCTCGAGCCCGCCGGTGCGATACGTCAGCATCGAGCAGGTGAAGCCGACGAGCGAGAGCTGCAGCGTCGCCGAGATCGACGGATGCGCGTGCATCGCGCCGAAGAGCAGGCCCGTCGCGACGCCCGTCCACACCGCGTTGCCGAAGCGGCCCCGCAGCACCCAGGGCCCCACGGCGGCCGCGACGAGCGCGAGCAGCGACAGGTACCAGGTGGCCGGCTGCAGCACGATCACCGCGAGCACCGGCAGCAGCAGCACGAGCGCCGGCACGTACCGGTGGCGCAACCAGCCGCCCATCATCTGCGGCAGCAGCCCGCGGAAGGTGAACTCCTCGCCGGTGGCCTGCAGCGGCGTCGTGAGCAGCACGATCGCCACCAGCCCCCAGTTGGGGTCCCACTGCCACTCCACCGACGGATCGAGCCAGAGCGAGACGCCGATGTAGACCGCGAAGATCGGCAGGAGGACGATCGCGGCACGGCCGACGGTGCCCCAGCGCCAGCGCCCCGCGACGCTCGACGCGAGACCGGCTGCGCCCTTGCCGAACGCCGCCATCGCGACGATGGCGCCGGGGATCATCGCGGCCCACGCCATGTTGACGCCCGCCATGCCGAGCGGCGTGCCGAGGACCTCCCCGAGCATCTCGGCGGCCACGTCCGGGTCGCTCGCGGTGGCGGGGTCGAGCGTGCTGAAGAAGTCGACGATGCCGGGCATGAGGAGCGCGAGCGAGACGACCTGACCGCCGAAGAAGAATCCGATCGCGATCGCCCAGGCGAGGAACCAGCGGCCGACGCGACGCTCGAGCGGCCGGAACGCCATCGCGTACGGCTGGCCGTCGACGGGCAGCGCGGCCGGCAGCAGCGCGGGCTTGGTGGGCGGCGCGGGCTGCGGCGGGAAGCCGGGCTGGCCGTAGGGTGCCGGCGCATACGAGTGAGGCGGCTGCTGCTGGCCGTAGGCGGGCTGCCCGTACGGGGGCTGCCCGTAGGCGGGCGGTCCGTACGGCGGCTGCTGCCCGTAGGCGGGCTGTCCGTACGGCGGCTGCTGCCCGTACGCGGGCTGCCCGTACGGCGGCTGCTGCCCGTTCCAGCTCATGTCTTCGCGCTCCTCGCGTCCGTGGCGTCCCGCCGAGGCTATCCGGCGTTCCCATGCGCCACCTGCGGACGCGTCGGCCGCCCGACGCGTCCCCGACCGCGCCCGGGGGCCGTCGCGCCGACAGCGAACACGGCCCTCCGCGGGAACCCGCGCGGCTACGCTCGCAGTCAAGGAAGGGAGCCAGCGATGTTCGAGAGATTCACCGACCGCGCCCGCCGCGTCGTGGTGCTCGCCCAAGAAGAGGCGAAGCTGCTCAACCACAACTACATCGGCACGGAGCACATCCTGCTCGGGCTCATCCACGAGGGTGACGGCGTCGCCGCGAAGGCCCTCGAGCAG
>JAPSJX010000050.1 GCA_031178105.1 Agrococcus sp.
TGTTCGCCATGGTGCTCCTTGCGTCGTTGCTGGCGTCCCTGGCTCGAACATGAAAAGAGCTCCGGCGCACGCGCACGGAGCTCGACCCTCGACGGGGTGTCACACCTGCGCGGGACGTCGCTCCTGGGCGAGCCTTCGGCTGCTGCGAACCCTTGCGGGCACGCACCAGCGACCAGCGGTCTTTGGTATGGCATCAGACTACGGCACGACGGATGCGCGGCGCAACCTCGCCCGATGGCCTACGCCTCCGCGGCGAGCGGCGCCTCGGGCACCGCCTCCCCCGACGGCGGGTACCAGCGGGGCAGGCGCACCGTGAAGGCGGTGCGCCCCGGCTCGCTCGAGAGCTCGATCGTGCCGCGGTGGGCGTCGACGAGCGCCTGCACGATCGCGAGCCCCAGCCCCGACGACCCGGTCGCCCGGGAGCGCGAGGAGTCACCGCGCGCGAAGCGCTCGAAGACGGTGCGCTGCTGCTCGGCGGGGATGCCGGGGCCTGCGTCGACGACCTCGACGACGGCGTGCGCGCCGTCCGCCCGCAGCGTGACGTCGATCGCGGTGCCGTCGGGCGTGTGCACGCGGGCGTTCGCGAGCAGGTTCGCGATCACCTGCTGCAGCCGCAGCGCGTCCCCGGCCACCGTCACTGGCTCCGCGGGGAGCTCGAGCGCGATCGGATGCTCGGGGCCCGCGGCCTGCGCGTCGGCGACCGCCTCGACCACGAGCAGCGAGAGGTCGACCTCGCCGCGCTCGACCTCGCGGCCCTCGTCGAGCCGCGCGAGCAGCAGCAGGTCGTCGACGAGCGCCTGCATGCGGCGCGCAGCGGCCTCGATGCGCTCGAGCGACTCGCGGGAGTCGGGCCGCAGGTCGCCGTCGTGCTTGCGCGTGACCTCCGCGTACCCGCGCACTGCCGCGAGCGGGGTCCGCAGCTCGTGCGACGCGTCCGCGACGAACTGGCGCACGCGTCGCTCGCTCGCGGAGCGCGCCTCGAACGCCTCCTCGATGTGGCTCAGCATGCGGTTCATGCTCTCCTGCACGCGGCCGACCTCCGACGCGGGCTCCTCGATCCGCACCCGGTTGGTGAGCTGCGCGTCGCCGGAGGCGAGCGGCAGCTGCGAGATGCGCTCGGTGGTGGCGATGACGGCCGTCAGCGGCCTGAGCGCGCGACGGATGATCATGTCGCCCATGAGCAGCACGACCGTCACCGCGGCGAAGGCCGACACCGCGATCACGAAGGCGAGTGCCGCGAGCGTCTGGTTGGCGTCGGCGAGCGACAGTCCGACGATCACGCGCACGCCGGCCACCTCGTGCGCGACGAGGCGGTAGTTGCCGTGGCCCGCCAGCGTCGCGCTCGAGATGCTGCCCGTGGGCGCCGCGAGCACGGCCTGCTCGCCGGCAGCGGAGAGCGCGAGCTTCTGCTGCGCCGACGACAGGATGAACCCCTCGTTCAGCGCATCGCCCTCCTGCACCGCGAACAGCGCGCCCGCGGGCGCCGTGCGCGGGTCGACGAGCGCGCGGGTGCCGGTCGCCATCGCCCGCTCGACCTCGACGGCCGTGCGATTGCCCAGCTCCGTGAGCTGCTCGTCGACGCGCGTCTCCAGCACGACGCGCATCGTCATGACACTCGCGATCGCGACAGCCGCAGTCAGGAGCGCGAACAGCGTCACCACCACCACGAGGAGGCGTCGCCGCAGCGACCACGACGACGGGTTCTGGATGCGTCGGGTCTGGTTCGCGGGCGTCGCCGTGCTCACGGGTGCGGTGGGGCGATCACGCGGCAGGGCTCACTCGGCTGCCCTCATTCGGCGGCCCGCAGCTGGTAGCCCACCCCGCGCACCGTGTGGATCATGGGCGGCCCGAGGGTGTCGATCTTCTTGCGGAGGTACGAGATGTAGAGCTCGACGACGCTGGCGCGGCCGCCGAAGTCGTACGACCACACGCGATCGAGGATCTGGGCCTTCGAGAGCACGCGCCTGGGGTTTCGCATGAGGTACCGCAGCAGCTCGAACTCGGTCGCCGTCAGGTCGACCTGCTGGCCGCCGCGGCGCACCTCGTACGAGTCCTCGTCCATCATGAGGTCGCCGACCCAGAGCACGCTCGACTCCTCCGCGGTCGCCGCCGTGCGCCGGATGAGGCCCCGCAGCCGCGCGACGACCTCCTCCAGGCCGAACGGCTTCGTCACGTAGTCGTCACCGCCCGCGGTCAGCCCCGCGACCCGGTCGTCGAGCGAGTCCTTCGCCGTCAGGAAGAGCACCGGCACGTCGAAGCCCGCCGAGCGGAGCCGCTGCAGGACGGTGAGGCCGTCGATGTCGGGGAGCATGATGTCGAGCACGACGGCGTCGGGACGGAACTCGCGCACGGCCTGCAGCGCCTGCTGGCCGTTCGCGGCGGTCTTCACGTCCCAGCCCTCGTACTTCAGGCCCATGGCGACGAGGTCGGCGAGGCTCTGCTCGTCGTCGACCACGACGATGCGGATGGGTGATCCATCGGGGCGCGTGAGTCGCGGCTGCGCCCGCAGCTGCTGCTGAGCGGTGTCGGTCATGCCATCCATTCGGCCAGAGCATCCTGTGGACGCATGCCAGCCTACCTATGCGCTTGCTGTGCGTCTGCTTTCCTCGGCCGCCTCAGCGGACAGCGAGGGTGAACGTGCCCGAGTCGAGCCAGCGTCGGAGCCGCGCGATCGCGACGCCCGTGTACTCGACGGCCTGCGCGCGATGCTCCGCGGTCGTCGAGACGAGCAGGGCGTTGGCGAGCAGCAGCTGCCGGGAGGCGACGAGCGCCTCGACGTCGGCCGCGTCGGCCTCCGGCAGCGGAGCGACCTCCGCATAGCCGTCGCGCAGCGCGGCCTCGAGCGCGGGATCGCCGCCCCGCAGGTAGAACGTCGAGATCGCGATGTCGAGCACGGGGAGCCCCAGCCCGGCGTCGTCGAAGTCGAAGATCGCGAGCCGCCCGTCGTGCCACTTCAGGTTGCCGCCGTGCAGGTCGGCGTGCAGCGGCCGCAGCGCCGCACCTCGATGCAACCGGCCGAAGGCCGCGCTCGCCCGCTCGCGAGCGGTGCGCAGCACCGCGCGGTCGTCCGCATCCAGGTCGGGGGCGTCGTCGAGTACGTCGAGGTCGCCGAAGAGCGGCGTGTCGAGCCGTGGCAGCGCGCCGCCGGCCGGCGGTGTCCACTCGGCCGCCTGCGCGTGCAGCGTGGCCATCGCCCGGCCGAGCGCTCGCGCCGAGCGGGGCTCGAGCGGATCGGCGTCGGGGCCGTCGAGCCAGCTCGCCATCGTGACGAGCACCCGGCGGCCGAGGTCCGGCGCGTCGACGGAGACGAACCATCCGCCCTCCGGCGTGCGCAGCGGCTCGGGCACGCGCACGTCGGTCTGCTCGGCGATCGCGCTGAGCCACGCCTGCTGCGCGACGGCGTGCTCGGGCGTGCTGTGCGAGTTCGTGCCGACCCGCAGCGCGAGACGACGCCCGTCCGGGACTTCGACCCGGAAGGTCGTGTTGTAGCCGTGCAGCGCGAGCTCCACGCGCTGAGCCTCGAGCCCGAAGGCCGCCGCCGCGCGCCGCGCCACGGCCCGCAGCGACGCCACCTGCTCGGCCTCGCTCCGCTCGACGTACGGCTGCACCATCCGGACATCCCATCACGCCGCTCGCGGCGCGCGGCGCGCGTCCGGCGTCGGTCCGGCGTGGGACCATGGAGGCATGCAGCTCCAGCTCGACATCTTCGGCGATCAGCCGACGGTGCAGGGCCACACCAGCCGCATCGTCGCGCGCTCGAGCGACCGCATCGCCTGGTTGCGCGCCCGGTCGCGCGGGGTCACCGCGACCGACGCCGCGCGCCTCAGCACGTCGCGCGCGGTCGACGCCGTGGCGCGCGAGAAGATGGGCCTGCGGGGCTTCTCTGGCAATGCCTTCACCGACCACGGGCGCGCGCGAGAGCCGCACATCGCGCGCTGGGTGCACGACCACTTCTCGCTCGTGCCGTCGGATGCGCTGTTCCACGCGGTGCCGGATCGCCAGCACCTCGCGACGCCGGACTGCGTCAGCGACGACGGCAGCGTGCTCGCCGAGATCAAGACGACGTCGAAGCCCTTCGACCGGGTGCCGAAGCAGTACCTGCGCCAGATCTGGTGGCAGCAGTACGTGCTCGGCGCTGAGCGCACGCTGTTCGTCTGGGAGCTGCACAGCGAGTTCGTGCCGGTCGGCCGGCCCAAGCACGTCTGGGTCGAGCGCGACGAGGACGAGATCGCCATGCTCGTCGACCGCGCGGACCGGCTGCTGGCGATCCTGCGCGGCTGATGCTGCTCGCCATCCACGGGCTGGGCTCCGACGCAGGCTCGATGCACGGCTACCTCGACGGTGCTGTGCCGGCGGGCGTGCAGGTGCTCGCGCCCGACCTCCGCGCCCATGGCACGAGCACCCTCATCGGCGAGCCCGACGACTTCGCGCTCGAGGCCCTCGCCGCCGAGGTCGCCGACGAGCTCGCCGAGCGTCGCACCCGCTCGGGCGACGGCTCGCCCGTCTCGATCGTCGGGGTGTCGCTCGGCGCGGCGCTCGCCGCGGCCATCGCGCGCTCCGGGCGGTTCCCGCTCGATCGCGTCGCGCTCGTGCGGCCGGCGTTCACGACCGAGCCGCTGCCTGCGAACCTGGCGATCTTCCCCGTGCTCGGGCGGCTGCTCGAGCAGCATCGGCCGCAGCGGGCGCTCGCCGAGCTGCACCGCTCCGGCGCATGGCGGGCGATCGCGCACGAGTCGCTCGCGCACGCGCACGGCCTCGATGCCCAGCTCACGCAGCCGCTCGCCGTCGAGCGCCGCATCCGGCTGCTCGAGATCCCGCGGAACGTCGCGTACCGCCCTGGTGAGCTGCGGATCGCGGCGCCGACGGTCGTGCTCGCGAGCCCGCGCGACCCGGTGCACCCGCTGCACGTCGCGGAGGCCTGGCGCGACGAGCTCGGCTGCCGGATGCTCGTCTCCCCCGCGCGCGATGACGGCGAGGGCGCGATGTTCGCGTGGTTCCGCGAGCGCCTCGGCAGCTATCTCGTGGGGATCCGCTAGCGGTCGGCGCCGGCGAGCACGTCGGCGGGCCGGGCCGCCCGCGCCGAGCGCGACGGGACGGCGTGCACGAGCACCATCGCGAGCATCCACACGACGCCGAGCGCCGCCGCCACGTACTCGAGCGTCGAGCCGATGTCGGTGTTGCCGCGGGCGAGCGAGATGATGCCGCCGGTCGCGGCGATCGCGCCGACCACGACGCCGCTGACGATCGACAGCCGCGCGACCCAGCGGTCGCTCGCGGTCGCGAACTGCAGCATCGCGACGCATCCCGCCGCGAAGGCGAGCACCGCCGCGGCGATGTGCACCCAGTCGCGCCACTGCGCGCCGTCGGTGAGCAGCGACGGGCAGCCGGGCGAGCACGGCACCGCGGCCGCGATCGTGAAGAGCCCGCCCGCGGTGACGAGGGACGCGGCGGGCGCCCAGCGCCGCAGCACCGGCACCCGCGTGCGCACATCCCGCACCACGACGCCGACGAGCACGATGCCCACGACGACCAGGAGGAAGCCGACCTGGAAGAGCCCCGCGGTGGGCATCGTGAGCGCGCCGAGCTCCGAGATGTAGAGGTAGCGGTCGAGCGCGACGCGAGCGATCCCGATCACGATCGCCCCGGCGACCAGGCACGCTGCGGCGACCGCTCCGACGACGGCGTCGGCGGTCCCTCGTCGTTGCAGCACACGAGCACTGTAGCCGCGCGGGCATCGGAGCCGTCGCTCAGCCGTCATCCGCCCGTCACACGCGTGCGATAGCGTCGAGAGCCAGGCGAGGGGAAGTGCGATGCGTGCAGTGCTGGTCCGGGAGTTCGGGCCGACCGACGAGGTCGAGGTCGGCGAGGCGCAGGCCCCGATGAAGCTAGGCACCGAGGTCGTGGTCGACGTGCACGCCGCGGGCATGAATCCGATCGACTTCAAGACGGTGATCGGGAAGGGCGCGGCGAAGGCGGTCGAGCCGCTGCTGCCGTGGATCCCCGGCGGCGACCTCGCCGGCGTCGTCGCCGAGGCACCCTACGAGGCGCACGACCTGCAGCCCGGCGACGCCGTCTTCGGCATCGTGAACCACTGGCGCACGCGCGGCTCGTACGCGGAGCAGGCGGTCGTGCCGAGCCTCGCGCTCGCGCTCAAGCCGGAGTCGCTCAGCTTCGAGCAGGCCGCGGCCGTGCCGTGCGCGGCGCTCACCGCCTGGGACGCGGTCGTGCGCATCGCGAAGGCGCGCGCGGGCCAGCGCATCCTGGTCCACGCGGGCGCCGGCGGCGTCGGCCACTTCGCCGTGCAGTTCGCGAAGTACTTCGGGGCGCACGTCGCGACGACCGTCTCGACCCGCAACGTCGACTTCGCGAGGTCGCTCGGCGCCGACGAGGTCGTCGACTACACGCGGGACCGGTTCGAGGATGCGCTGCAGAAGGTCGACGTGGTCATCGACCTGGTCGGCAACGTCGCGGACGACACCGGCACGCGCTCGCTCGACGTGCTGAAGCACGGTGGCCTGTACCTGAACGTGCCGACCGGCTCGTGGCCCGAGTACGCGAGCGCTGCCGCCGAGCGGGGCCTGCGCGCATCCGCCGTGAAGATGGAGTCGGACGGCTCCAACCTCGGGATCATCGGGCGGCTCATCGACGCGGGCGACGTGCGCGTCGAGGTGCAGCACGTGTACCCGCTCGACGAGGTGCGCGAGGCGTTCGCCGAGCTGCAGCGCGGGCACGTCCGCGGGAAGCTCGTGCTCAAGGTCCGCTGAGTCACCGGAAGGCCGCCCGGCAGTGCAGGATGGTCGCATGAGCGACGCGAGGAAGCCGCTGCTGGAGGTCTCCGGACTCAAGGTGGAGTTCACGACCCAGGACGGCCTGGTCACCGCCGTGCACGAGGCGGACCTGACGCTCGCCGCCGGCGAGACGCTCGCGATCGTGGGCGAGTCCGGCTCCGGCAAGTCGACGACCGCGATGGCGATCATCGGGCTGCTGCCGGGCAACGGCCGCGTCACCGCCGGCAGCATCCGCCTCGACGGGGAGGAGCTGGTCGGCGCGAACGAGAGCGCCATGCGGAAGGTGCGCGGCCGGCGCATCGGCCTCGTGCCGCAGGACCCGATGTCGAACCTCAACCCGGTCGCGCGGATCGGCACCCAGGTGGCGGAGACCCTGCTCGCGCACGGCTTGGCGACCCGCAAGGACGTCGACGAGAAGGTGATCGAGACCCTGGGGCGCGCTGGCCTGCCGGATGCCGCCGAGCGCGCGAGGCAGTACCCCCACGAGTTCTCGGGCGGCATGCGCCAGCGGGCGCTCATCGCGATCGGGCTCGCCTGCCGGCCGCAGCTGCTCATCGCCGACGAGCCGACGAGCGCGCTCGACGTGACGGTGCAGCGCACCATCCTCGACCAGCTGGGCACCATGACGCAGGAGCTCGGCACCGCCGTGCTGCTCATCACGCACGACCTCGGCCTCGCGGCCGAGCGCGCCCAGCAGGTCGTCGTCATGCACCGCGGCCGGGTCGTCGAGCAGGGACCGGCGAAGCAGATCCTCGAGTCGCCGCAGCACCCGTACACGCAGTCGCTCGTGCGCGCCGCGCCCTCGGTGGCGATGGCGCGCCTGCGGCCCGAGGACTTCTCCCGGGACGGGCAGCCGGCCGTCAGCGCGCCGCGCAACGCATCCGACATCGTCGTCGAGTTCGAGGACGTGACGAAGGAGTTCCACGTGCGGGGGCGGCGGGAGCCGTTCAAGGCCGTCGACGGCATCAGCCTCCAGGTGCCGCGCGGCACGACCGTCTCGATCGTCGGCGAGTCGGGCTCGGGCAAGACGACCGCGGCGCGGATGCTGCTGAAGGCGATCGAGCCGACGAGCGGCACGGTGCGCTTCGAGGGCAAGGACGTCTTCGGCCTCTCCCGCGAGGAGCAGAAGGCGTTCCGCCAGCGCGTCCAGCCCGTCTTCCAGGACCCGTACTCGTCGCTGAACCCGATGTTCACGATCGAGCGCATCATCGACGAGCCGCTCTCGTTCTACCGCAAGGGCAACCGCGCCGAGCGGCAGCGCCGCGTGCGCGAGCTGCTCGACCAGGTCGCGCTGCCGGCCGACATGGCCCGCCGCTACCCCTCCGAGCTCTCCGGCGGCCAGCGGCAGCGCGTGGCGATCGCGCGGGCGCTCGCCCTCTCCCCCGACGTGATCGTGTGCGACGAGCCGGTGTCGGCGCTCGACGTGCTCGTGCAGGACCAGATCCTGCGGCTGCTCGGCGACCTGCAGCGCGACCTCGGGCTCAGCTACCTCTTCATCTCGCACGACCTCGCCGTCGTGCGGCTCATCAGCGACTACGTCGCGGTGATGCAGAACGGCAGGCTCGTCGAGGCGGCGACCTCCGAGGAGATCTTCACGAACCCGCGCGAGCCCTACACGCGCAAGCTGCTCGCGTCGATCCCCGGCAACGAGCTGAAGATCGCGAGCTGACCGCCCCGATCCGCCGAGCTTCCCCGAACGGCGGGGATCGGCGCGCGGATCCCGCCGTTCGGGGAAGCTCGGCGCTCGACGGGGCGGCGGCGGCGGCGGGTCAGCGCTTGCGGGTGCGGGGGTCCATCGCCTCGCGGAGCGCCTCGCCGAGCAGCGTGAACCCGAGCGCGGTGATCATGATGCAGATGCCGGGCAGGAACGCGAGCGACGGCGCGATGGCCAGCTCCGCCTGCGCGTAGGTGAGCATGCGGCCCCACTCGGCGGCCTCCGGGCGGCCGCCGCCGAGGCCGAGGAACGACAGCGCGGCGGCGTCGATGACGGCGGTCGCGAGCGTGAGCGTCGCCTGCACGATCACCGGCCCGACCGAGTTCGGCAGCAGGTGCGACATCGTGATGCGGCCGGTGCCGAGGCCGAGCGTGCGGGCCGCGAGCACGTAGTCCGAGCCGCGCTGGCCGAGCATCGAGGATCGCAGCAGGCGCGCGAAGATCGGCACCTGCGCGACGCCGATCGCGATCATGACCGCGAGCGGCGTGCGGCCGAGGATCGCCGCGATCGACACGGCGAGCAGCAGGTGCGGCACCGACAGCAGGATGTCGACGACGCGCATCACGACGGTGTCGACCCATCCGCCGAACGCGCCGGCCAGCGCGCCCAGCACCATGCCGCCGACGAGGCCGAAGAAGGTCGACGCGATGCCGATGATGAGCGACGCCTGCGCGCCCCAGATGAGCTTCGACACGACGTCGCCGCCGAACCGGTCGATGCCGAGCGGGAACTCGGGGATCTCGCCGATGCCCGGCAGCGACGTGGGCCGCAGGTGCTCGCGGCCCGGCGTCGCGAGCTCGGGGTACGGGGCGATCCACGGCGCGAGCACCGCGACGAGCACGAACGCGGCGATGACGACCGCGCCGATCCATGCCGCCGGGTTGCGGCGCACGCGACGCAGGACGTCGCCCCAGAAGCTGCCGCTGCGGCGACCGCTCGCGGCGGGCCCGGTCTCGGGCGTCGGGACGGTGGGCAGGACCTCGGCGGCGCTCACTGGATCCTCACTCGGGGGTCGATGAAGCTGTACGAGATGTCGACGATCAGGTTGATGAGCGCGTACGAGATCGCGATGAAGAGCACGAAGCCCTGCAGCACCGCGAAGTCGCGGGCGAAGATCGCATCCTTCATGAAGGCGCCGATGCCGGGGAACGCGAAGACGGTCTCCGTGAGCACCGCGCCCGAGATCAGCAGCCCGGCCTGCAGGCCGATCGTCGTGACGACGGGCAGCATCGCGTTGCGGAGCACGAAGCGGCTGCGGATGACCTGCGTCGAGACGCCCTTGGCTCGGCCGGTGCGCACGTAGTCGGCGTTCACGACCTCGAGCACCGAGGCGCGGGTGATGCGCACGATGATCGCGAGCGGGATGGTCGCGAGGGCGATCGCGGGGAGCAGCAGGTGGACGATCGCGTTGAGCGACGCGTCGAGCTCGCCGGTCAGGAGGCCGTCGAGCACGAAGAACCCGGTGACGTGCGTCGCATCGATCTCGCGGTCCTGCCTGCCCGTGGAGGGCAGCCATCCGAGCTGCACCGCGAACACGTACTTCAGCATGAAGGCGAGGAAGAACACCGGGATGGTGATGCCGATGAGGCTGCCGGTGACGGACAGGTTGTCGATGAGTCCGCCGTGGTGGCGCGCGGCCCAGTAGCCGAGCGGCACGCCGATGCCGACGGCGAGGATGAGCGCGACGATCGCGAGCTCGAAGGTGGCCGGGAACCGGTTGACGAACTCCTCGAGCACCGGCCGGCGCGTCTCGATGGAGTTGCCGAAGTCGCCCTGCAGCAGCCGGCCGAGCCAGGTGATGTACTGCTCGGGCAGCGGCCGGTTGAAGCCGTAGGCCTCGTTGATGCGCTCGACCGCCTCGGGCGTCGCGCGCTCGCCGAGCAGCGCGGACGCAGGGCCGCCGGGCAGGGCCCGCACCCAGAAGAACAGCAGCACGGTCAGGCCGAACAGCGTCGGGATCAGCAGCAGCAGGCGTCTGCCGATGGTTCTCAGCACGTGGTCTCTCCGTCGGGGCGGGCTGGGCACGGCAGGCGGATCGCGCGAGCCGTTCGTGGCGGATGCCGCGAGCCGATGTGGCCCGCGGCATCCGCTGGTGACGATCGAGGCTACTCGCTCAGCTCGATCATGTTGAACACCTCGTCGTTGACGGGGCTGGCCGGGTAGGACGTGACCCGCGGGTCGAACGCCAGCGACGGCGCCGGGTGCGCGAGCGGCACACCGGGCACGAACTGTGCGATCTGCTCGTTGATCTCCTCGTACGCCTCCGCCGCCTCGTCCGGGTCGGCGATCTGCCGCGCCTCGGTCAGTGCGCTGAAGAGCTCCGGGTTCTCGAAGCCCCACTCGTTGGAGTAGCCGTTGAAGAAGACGCCGACGAAGTTGTCGGTGTCGTTGTAGTCGCCCGTCCAGCCCAGCAGGTGGATCCCGTGGTCGGCCCCGCCGCGCATGCGGTCCAGGTAGTCGGTCCACTCGTCGGAGACGGGGTTGACCGTGATGCCGACCTCGGACAGCTGCGCCGACAGGGCCGTGAAGATCTGCTCGGGGTTCGGCATGTACGGGCGCGAGATGTTGACCGGGTAGTTGAACGTCAGCTCCAGGCCGTCGGCGTAGCCCGCCTCGGCGAGCAGCGCACGCGCGGCGTCGGGGTCGTACGCGTAGTCCGTGACGTCCTCGTTGTAGCCGTTGACCACCGGCGGGATGAACTGCGAGGCGACCTCGGTGCCCTCGGGGAGCACCTGCGTCACGAGCGCCTCGCGGTCGATCGCGTGCGCGATCGCCTGGCGGACCCGCACGTCCTGCAGCTCCGGCACCGTCTGGTTCATGCCGAGGTACAGGATCGTGAACGGGTCGCGCTGCATGACGTTGAAGCCCGCGTCCTCGAGCGCGGCCGTGTCTGCCGGTGCGACGTAGTCGAAGCCGTCGATGTCGCCGGCCTCGAGCGCCTGGCGGCGAGCGGTGGGGTCGTCGATCGTGCGGAAGACGATCTCCTGGATCTGGCCCTGCTCGCCCCAGTAGTCGGCGTTGGCGGTGAGGACGACCTCGCTGCCGGGCGACCACGACTCGAACACGAACGGACCGGTGCCCGTCGGGTGGCCCTCGCCGTACTCGCTGTACTCGGGCGCCTCCTCCGAGCCGCCGACGTCATCCGCGCCGTACTCCTCGAGCGCCGTCGGGCTCTGCATCGAGAAGGCCGGGAGGGAGAGCGAGGCGATGAAGCCCGAGAACGGACGGGTCAGGCTGACGGTCGCGGTCGACTCGTCGTCGGCGGAGCACGACGCGTAGAGCGCGTCCTCGTCGCCGGCGAAGCCGCCGTAGAGCGAGCCGTAGTAGTACGAGAGGCTCTCGGTCGCCGTGAGGCCCGTCCAGTTGTACCAGCGGTCGAAGTTGGCGCAGACGGCCTCGGCGTCGAACGGGGTGCCGTCGTGGAAGGTCACGCCCTCCTTCAGCGCGAAGGTGTACTCGAGGCCGTCCTCGCTGGTCTCCCAGCTCTCGGCGAGCAGCGGCGCCGGGTCGGCCGTGCCCGGCTCGACGCCGACGAGGCCCTCGAAGATCTGGCGGGAGATGCGGAAGGTCTCGCCGTCGGAGGCGAACGCGGGGTCGAGACCCGAGGGGTCGCTGGAGGCGCCGAAGACGAACGTCGAGTCGACGTCGCTCGCCGGGGCGCCGGACTCCGACGCGGCGGGGTCGCCGTCGTCTCGCTGGCTCTGGCAGCCGGTGAGCAGGAGCGCGAATGCTGCGCCTGCCGCGAGGCTCGAGAGGAGTCGCCGCTGTGCGGGTCGGTTCACGGTGCTGGACCTTTCCTTCTGGGACTGGACGCACACCCGCGGCTCTGCCGTGAGGCTGCGTAGGGACAACCTAGCGAGTCGCAGGGGCCTCGAATGTCACAGCAGGGTCACGATCAGGTCTCGGTGCATCAGGGCGCTCAGGCCCGTCGAGGGTTTGCGTCCGAGCGCAGGGCAACTCGGACGCAAAGGCCCAACAGCCGGTCCGCGGCGGCGGTGCTACTCCGCGGCCGGGCGCTCGATCGCCGCGACGATGCCGGCGACCGACGCCATGTGCTCGCGCATGGCGGCTTCGGCAGCGGGCGCGTCGCCCGCGGCGATGGCTGCCGCGATGGCCTCGTGCTGCTCGTGCTCGATGCCGAGCAGCCCGTGCTCCTCGCGGTGCTGGCGCACCTGCACGATCGCCTCGTACACGCGATGCCGCACGGCACCGGTGAACCAGAGCAGCGCCGGGTTGCCGGCGAGGTCCGCGATGCTGCGGTGCAGGTCGAGGTCGGCGAGCGCGTACGCGTCGCGGTCGCCCGCGAGGGACGCCATGCGGTTCACCTCGTCGACGAGCTCCGTGCGCGAGTCCGGCGTCGCCCGCTCGGCCGCGAGCCGGGCCGCCTGGATCTCGAGCGGCGCGCGCACCTCCATGAGTGCGGCGAGCGGCTCGCCGGTCGCCTGCAGCGCGCGGGTCAGGAAGAGCGAGATGAGGTGGTCGTCGAGCTGGCGGACGATGGCGTTGCGGCCGTTCATGAGCTCGACGACGCCGGTGGCGTGCAGTGCGCTCAGCGCCTCGCGCACGACCGGCCGCGACACCTCGAAGCGCTCGCTCATGGCCGCCGTCGACGGCAGCGACTGCCCGGGCTCGAGCCCGTCGGCCTCGATCAGGTCGAGGATGGCCCGCTGCACCTGCGCGGTCAACGTGCTGGGGGCGGAGGCGGGAGGCATTGCTCCATCCCACCACGAGAGCGACGGGCTCCCCAAACGGGATGCGCCGCGTCCGCCGACGGGACGACGAAGGGCCCCGCCGAAGCGGGGCCCTCGTCGGATGACGGGATCGTCAGATGGTGGTGACGTCCACCGGCACGCCCGGACCGAACGTGGTCGAGACGGTCGCCTTCTGCACGTAGCGGCCCTTCGACGACGACGGCTTCAGGCGCACGATCTCGTCGAGCGCTGCCTGGATGTTGTCGCTGAGCTGCTCTGCCGAGAACGACGCCTTGCCGACGATGAAGTGCACGTTGGCGTGCTTGTCGACGCGGAACTCGATGCGGCCGCCCTTGATGTCCGTCACGGCCTGCGCGACGTTCGGGGTGACGGTGCCGGTCTTCGGGTTCGGCATGAGGCCGCGCGGACCGAGCACCTTGCCGAGACGGCCGACCTTGCCCATGAGCTCCGGGCTCGCGACGGCGGCGTCGAAGTTCGTCCAGCCGGCTGCCACCTTCTCGATCAGCTCGTCCGAGCCGACCTCGTCGGCGCCGGCGGCGATGGCTGCCTCGGCAGCCGGCCCCTGGTGGAGACCAGAC
>JAPSJX010000098.1 GCA_031178105.1 Agrococcus sp.
TTGTTCGTGCCCACAGGTGCTCCAGGTGGTGATCGGAGCAGCCGGCCCTGCGTGATTCGACCCTAACTCCAGCGGGCGACTCCCGCGCTGCGAGTAGATGAGTCTCCATCGGTCGGTGGATGCGGGACGACACGTCGACCGCCACCATGGGTTCGTGTCCACTGCCACCACGACATCGCCCGCCCCGCTCGGCCTCACCGGACGAGCCATCGCCCCCGACCTCGCCCGCGGCGCGATGCTGCTGCTCATCGCGGTGGCGAACGCCCCCTGGTACCTGTGGGACGAGAAGGCGGGCCTCACCAACGCGCATCCGATCGATGCGTCGCTGCTCGACCGCATCGTGCAGTCGCTCGCTCTCATCGCCGTCGACGGCCGCACCTATCCGATATTCGCCTTCCTCTTCGGCTACGGCATCTGGCAGCTCTACCGGCGGCAGCTCGACGCGGGCGTCGACCGCAAGCTCGTACGAAGGCTGCTGCGCCGCCGCCACTGGTGGATGCTCGCGTTCGGCTTCGTCCACGCCGCGCTGCTCTGGATGGGCGACATCATCGGCGCCTACGGCCTCGCCGGTCTGCTGCTCACCTGGTGGTTCCTCGATCGACGCGACCGCACCATCCGCGTCTGCATCATCGTCTTCACGGTGCTCCTGACGCTCGGCTCCGCGCTGCTGGTCGTGGGCGGCGTGCTGGTCTCGACGCTGCCTCCGGGAGCGGCCACCTTCGAGTTCGACGATCACACGTCGATGGCCGAACCGAGCTATGGGGCATCCGTGCTGCTGCGGCTCGGCTTCTGGTCCGTGCTGACCCCGGCCCAGGGTCTGCTCTCCCTGATCACTCCCATCGCGATCCTCCTCGCGCTGCTCGCTGCACGAGCCCGCGTGCTCGAGGAGCCGGAGCAGCACCTGCCGCTGCTGCGTCGCACCGCCGTGATCGGCATCGCCTTCGGGTGGATCGTGGGCGGCGTCCTCGCGGCGCAGAACGCCGGGCTGCTCGGCTTCCCCCGCGACCTCGACTGGGCGCTTCTCGGCATCAACGGCATCGCCGGCCTCGCCTGTGCGCTCGGCTACGTCGCCGTCTTCGGTCTGATCGCCGCCCGCCTGCGGGGCCGGCCGGACGGTCGGGTCAGCGGCGCGCTGCAGGCGGTCGGCAAGCGGTCGCTGTCGTCGTACCTCACGCAGTCGGTGGTCTTTGCGCCCCTCATGAGCGCCTGGGGGCTCGGCCTCGGGGCGGCGCTCAGCAGCTGGTCGATCGCCCTCGTCGCGCTCGCCACCTGGCTGCTCACCGTCGTGCTCGCGGTGGCCCTCGAGAAGCGGGGCAAGCGCGGGCCGGCCGAATGGCTGCTGCGCAAGCTCGCCTACCCTCGGGCGCGGGCAGCCTGATCCGCCTCAGCCCGCCCGGGTGACGACCCGATCGCGGGAGCGGCCGCGTGACGCGTAGTCGTCGGCGACGCGCAGGATCGCCTCGCGCATCGCCACGGCGGCACGGGCAAGCGTGACGTCGGACCGCTGGGCGAGGCTCACCGTGCGGCGCAGCTGCGGCTCGACCAGCCGCACGGCACGCAGCCCCGAACGATCGAGCGGCACCATCGCCGGAACCACCGCGACGCCGACGCCGCGCTCCACGAACCGGAGCACCGCATCCATCTCGGCGCCCTCGAGCACGATGTCGGGGGTGAGCCCTGCCTCGCGGAACGCGGCGTCGGTCACGGCCCGCAGGTCGTAGCTCTCGGCGAACGCGACCTGCGGCAGCTCGGCGAGCTGCGCGAGCGTGAGGGTGCGCCTCGTCGTCACGGGCGGATGCGCGGCCGACGACACGACGACCAGCTCCTCGGTCAGCAGCGGCGTGCGGTCGAGGCTTACGGCACCCTCGGTCGAGGTGATGAGCGCAAGGTCGAGCGAGCCTTCGGCGAGCTCGGCGATGAGCCCGCGCGACCCGCTCTCGGTGATGTGCAGGTCGATGCCCGGATGCACGGCGTGGAACGAGCTCACGACCTCCGTGACGATGCTCGTGCAGAGGCTGGGTGTCGCCCCCAGGCGCACCCGTCCCCTGCGCAAGCCGCTCAACTCCGCCATCTCGTGACGCACGGTGTCGGCGTCGGCGAGCATCCGTCGCGCCAGCGGTAGCAGCGCCTCACCCGCGGCGGTGAGCGAGATGTGACCGCGCGCGCGGTGGAAGAGCTCCGCGCCGAGGTCCTGTTCAAGGGTCGCGATCTGCCGGCTGAGCGACGGCTGCGCGAGGTGCAGCGACTCCGCCGCGCGAGTGAAGTGCCCTAGTCGGGCGACCTCCGTGAAGCTCTTGAGCTGCTCAAGGTTCATACGCTCATGCTATCGACACGAGCCGAATGATTCATTGGAGTAATCGAGGCGACATCCGTAGCGTTGAAGCATGAACGCGATCGAGCGCCGCATCTCCACCACCGTCCTCGTCATCGGCACCGGCGGGTCGGGCCTCCGCGCCGCCATCGAGGTCGCCGAGCAGGGCGTCGACGTGCTCGCCGTCGGCAAGCGACCGCGCCACGACGCTCACACCTCCCTCGCCGCCGGCGGCATCAACGCGGCGCTCGGCACGATGGATGAGGAGGACAGCTGGCAGCAGCACGCCGCCGACACCATCCGGGAGGGTTACCTGCTCTCCAACCCGCACACGGTCGAGATCGTGACGAAGGGTGCAGAGCAGGGCATCCGCGACCTCGAGCGCTGGGGCATGCCGTTCGCCCGGGAGATTGACGGCCGCATCTCGCAGCGCTTCTTCGGCGCGCACACCTACCGGCGCACTGCGTTCGCGGGCGACTACACCGGGCTCGAGATCCAGCGCACGCTCGTGAACCGCACCGAGCAGCTCGACATCCCCATCCTCGACACCGTCTACATCACCCGCATCCTGGTGCGCGACAACGTCGTGTTCGGCGCCTACGGCTTCGACCTCATCGACGGCACGCGGTACCTCATTCACGCCGACGCCGTCATCCTCGCCGCCGGCGGCCACAACCGCATCTGGCGCCGCACCTCTTCGCGGCGCGACGAGAACACCGGCGACTCGTTCCGACTCGCGGTCGAGGCCGGCGGACGGCTTCGCGACCCGGAGCTCGTGCAGTTCCACCCGTCGGGCATCATCGAGCCCGAGAACGCGGCCGGCACCCTCATCTCCGAGGCGGCCCGCGGCGAGGGCGGCATCCTGCGCAACGCCCTCGGCGAGCGCTTCATGGAGCGCTACGACCCCGAGCGCATGGA
>JAPSJX010000051.1 GCA_031178105.1 Agrococcus sp.
CGGAGCGCAGCACCGGGGCGCGGCCCTCCAGGTCGCCGAACGCCGTGACGGCGATCACCGCGTGCCGGGCGGTGCCGAGGTCGCCGCCGACGACGCCGACCCCCGGCGCCATCGCGGCGATCGCGTCGGCGAGCCCGCGGGCGAAGTCCTCGAGCGCGGCGATCCGCGTCGACGGGGGCACCGCGAGCGCCACGACGAGCGACGTCGGGCGCGCGCCCATCGCGGCGACGTCGATGAGGTTGGTGGCGACCGCCTTCCAGCCGAGGTCGCGCCAGCGCGACCAGCCGAGCCGGAAGTCCGCACCCTCCAGCATCGTGTCGGTCGTGACGACGAAGCGGCCGTCGGGCGCCGCCACCACCGCGGCGTCGTCGCCCGGGCCGATCGCGGTCGCGTCGCCCTTCGGCAGCAGCGGCAGGAAGCGCCGCAGCGCCTCGAGCTCGCCGGCCTGGTGCAGCGTCGCGTCGTCCATGGGGCAACGGTAGCCGCCGCGCCCGGACGGGCTGCGCCCCCGCGCGTGGCGCCAGGCGCAGCGCTCGGCCCGCGCCGCTCGGACCGCCGACCTCGCAGCTACGCTCGGAGGGTGCGCATCCTCCTCCTCGCCGCGGCGGCCGCCGTCACCGCGCTCTCCGGCTGCGCCACCGCCGTCATCCTGCCGCCCGCCGACGAGGCCGCCGCGCCCGGCTGCGCCGCCGTCGTCGTCTCGCTGCCGGAGGAGCTCGGCGACGGGAGCCTCCCGCAGCCGCTCGAGCGCCGCAGCACGACCGCTCAGGGCGCCGCCGCGTTCGGCGACCCGAGCGCGGTCACGCTGCGCTGCGGCATGCCCGAGCCGGCGCCCTCGACCGCGCGGTGCATCACGCTCGGCGAGGTCGACTGGATCGAGGTCGCCGCCGAGGAGGACGTCTGGACGTTCGTCAGCTACGGCCGCTCCCCCGCCACCGAGGTCGTCATCGACACGGATGTGGTGAGCGCCGTGACCGCGCTGGAGGGCGTCTCGAGCGCCGTCGCCCGAACGGAGCTGACGGGCGCCTGCAGCTAGACCGAATCGGCCGCGAGCACATCGGGCAGGAACACGCGCCCGTCGTCGTGGCCCGGGTCGAGCACGATGGCGTGGCCGTGCGGGATGGCCGCCGCGAGCTCCGCCCCGGTGACCTTGAGGTGGCGCTTCGTGCGCGTCGCGAAGCCGCCGATGCGCTGCGTCGCGGTGAACGCGACGACGAGCTGCATCCCCTTGTGCGGCAGCACGAGGAACCGGCCGGAGCCCGGGTCGCGCGGATCGCCGACCACCGCCGGCACGACGAGCTCGGCCTCGCGGACGATCGCCCACGCCGCCTCGTGGTCGGTGGCGGGGATGGCCTGCAGCGCCTCGAGCGTCGGGTTCTCCATGCCGCAATGCTCCCAGATCGGCGGACGCGTCCTCCGGCACCGCCGGCGCGGGCGGTGTGGGCGCGCTCTGGGAGACTGGGCGCATGGCCCTCGACTTCACCGCGATCGACTTCGAGACGGCCAACGGCAACGCCGCGTCGGCCTGCGCGGTCGGCCTCGTGAAGGTGCGCGACGGCCTCGTCGTCGACCGGCTCTCGACGCTCATCCGCCCCACCGCCCCCTACGACGAGTTCTGGGCGTGGAACACCCGCATCCACGGGATCTTCGCCCACGAGGTGCTCGATGCGCCCGACTGGGTCGAGGCGCAGCGGCTCATCCTCGACTTCGGCGAGGACGACGTCTACGTCGCGCACAACGCCGGGTTCGACCGCGGCGTCATGCGGGCGGCCGCGAAGGCGGCGAGGCTGCCGGTGCCCGACATGCGATGGACGGACTCCTTGCGCATCGCCCGCAAGACCTTCGCGCTCGAGTCGTACCGGCTGCCGGTCGCGGCGCTCGCCGCGGGCTTCGACGACTTCCGCCACCACGACGCCGCCGGCGACGCCGAGGCGTGCGCCGCGATCGTCATCGGCGCGGCGAAGCGCCACGAGCTCGACGAGCTCGACGCGCTCGTCGCCCGCTGCATGTCGGCCGTGCACGAGATCGGCGAGCGGCACGAGGAGCTGCGCGAGCTCGAGGCCGCCCGCCGGGTCGCGCAGCGCGAGCGCCCCTGGTGGCAGTAGCGCTCAGTCGATGACGCTCGCCGCGTCGGCCTCGCGCTCGACGCGCTCGACGTGCGCGAGCAGCTCGGCGAGGAACCGCTCCTCGTCCTCGATGTGGGGCGAGTGGCCGGCGTCCTCGAAGACGACCTCGCGGTACTCGCCGCCGTTCTCGGCGTAGCGATCGAGCACCGCCCGCGTCTGCGCGATCATCGGCTGCGGCGGCGCTGCCTCCTCCCCCGGCCAGCCCGGCACGATGCCGTGCTTGCCGAGCGTGTGGAAGTCGTAGAACGACTCGTCGGCGACGATCGCGTCGTGCGCGCCGCGGATCCACAGGATGGCCGGCTTCGCGGGGATGTCGACGACCGGCGTCAGGTCGAGGTGCACCCCCGACATCGTGTTGAGGATCCCGCGCCCACCGGCCGCGAAGCCGGGCCAGGAGGCCGACTCGATGCCGTCGCCCGGCTCGTTGTCGAGCCCGGTCCTGGTCGAGAGCATCGACTCGACCCAGAGGTCCTCCCGCCCGTCGTCGAAGCCCGCCGCGACGTAGCCGGAGCGGAACACGCTGCGCGGGCTCGTCGGCGCATCCGTCGAGGTGTCGCCCGCGGCGAGGCGGGCGACGAAGTCGGCGTTCACGCCGAGACCGCCGGTGCCGGCGCCGTCGGGCGTGCAGAGCGAGCCGTCGAGCCGCGTGCCGAACCCCTGCGGCGGCACCGGCGCCTGGAGCGCCACCGAGCGCACCAGGTCGGGCCGGTCGAGCAGCAGCTGCAGCACGACGCCGCCGCCCATCGACCATCCGACCACGTGCACGGCCGAGAGGCCGAGCGCATCCAGCACCGAGGCGACGTCGTCGGAGAAGTCGCGGAGGCCCCGCGTCGCGTCGACCGGCAGCGTCTCGCTGTCGCCGTAGCCGCGCAGGTCGATCGCGACGCTCGGCCGCGGCAGCGCGAGCATGAGCGGCTGGAAGAAGAGCGACGACGAGACGTTGCCGTGGATGAGCACGACCGGGGTCGCGTCGGCATCGGCGCCGCTGCCGGGCGCACGGAGCACGGCTGCCCGCAGCCGATCGGTCTCGACGAACGACTGCTCGATCCCCTCGAGGATGGTGCTCACGCGAGGATCTCCGGCTCGGTCTTCTCCCGCAGCTCCTCGATCGTCACGCCGGGCGCGAGCTCGACGAGCCGCAGCCCCTCCGGCGTCACGTCGAGCACGGCGAGGTCGGTGATGATGCGGTCGACGACGCCCTTGCCCGTGAGCGGCAGCGAGCACGCGTCGACGATCTTCGCCGAGCCGTCCTTGGCCACGTGCTCCATGAGCACGATGACCTTCGCGGCGCCGTGCACGAGGTCCATCGCGCCGCCCGGACCCTTCACCATCTTGCCGGGGATCATCCAGTTGGCGATGTCGCCGGAGGCCGACACCTGCATCGCGCCCAGGATGGCCGCGTCGATCTTGCCGCCCCGGATCATGGCGAACGACGTCGCCGAGTCGAAGAACGACGTCCCCGGCAGCGTCGTGACGGTCTCCTTGCCGGCGTTGATGAGGTCGGGGTCGACCTGGTCCTCGGTCGGGTACGGACCGACGCCGAGGATGCCGTTCTCGCTCTGCAGCACGACCGTCACGTCGTCGGGCACGTAGTTCGGCACGAGGGTCGGCAGGCCGATGCCGAGGTTGACGTAGTTGCCGTCCTCGAGCTCCTGCGCCGCGCGCGCGGCCATCTCGTTGCGGGTCAGTGCCATGTCAGGACTCCTCAGCTTCGCGGACGGTGCGGCGCTCGATGCGCTTCTCGATGTCGGTGCCGACCTCGACGACCCGGTGCACGAACACACCCGGCAGGTGCACCGCATCCGGGTCGATCTCGCCCGGCTCGACGAGCTCCTCGACCTGGGCGATGCAGATGCGGCCGGCCATCGCGGCCGGCGGCGAGAACTGGCGCGCCGCCTTGTTGAAGACGAGGTTGCCGTGGCGGTCGCCGCGCAGCGCGTGCACGAGCGAGAAGTCGGTCGTGATCGCCTCCTCGAGCACGAACTCCTTCGCGACGCCGTCGACGTCGAAGGTCGCGGTGGGCTTCGGGGCGGATGCCTTCGCGACCGTGCCGTCGGCGTTGTACCGCTGCGGGAGGCCGCCCTCCTGCACCTGGGTGCCGACGCCCGTGCGGGTGTAGAAGGCCGCGATGCCGGAGCCGCCCGCGCGCAGCTTCTCGGCGAGCGTGCCCTGCGGGGTCAGCTCGAGCTCGAGCTCGCCCGACAGGTAGCGGCGCTCGAACTCCTTGTTCTCGCCCACGTACGAGGAGGTCATCTTGTCGATCTGCCCGGCGCGCAGCAGGAGCCCCAGTCCCCAGTCGTCGACGCCGCAGTTGTTCGAGACCACCGAGAGCCCTCGGACGCCACGCTCCTCGAGCGCGCGGATGAGCGCCATCGGGTTGCCTGAGAGGCCGAACCCGCCGACGGCGAGCGTCGCCCCGTCCTGGATGTCGGCGACGGCTTCCGCCGCCGAGCCGTAGGTCTTGTCGATCGCCATCGGTCAGCGTCCCTCTCTGTGGGTGCCGGCCGTGGCGAGCGAGACCGCGTCGATCACGGCGTCCACCCCCCGGCCCAGCAGGATCGTGTAGTGGTTCGTGAGCTCGACGTCCCGCACCTCGAGCTCGGGCAGCCGCGACGTCCATGTCGCGAGCCACTCGTCATCGTAGAGGCCGGGGGCCTCGTCGAAGAGGCCCCGCGGGCTGCGGAGCAGTCGCATCGGCACGCGGAGCGCCTGCAGCGTGTCGGCGTAGCCCGCTCGCCCGTCGAGCTCGACGAGGTTGGCGACGACCGCGTCGGGGGTGGCGGACGGCCGGAGCGCGCCGTCGACGTCGACGAGGTCGTAGTCGACGTACTCCTCGATGTCCGCGTTCCAGTACGGCCCGAAGGCGGGGTGCGCGCGCCAGAAGTCGCGGTACGCCTCGGTCGACGGGAACGTGCGGCGGAGCCGCTCGATGGCGGGGCCGAGCACGTCCTCCGGGCGCACGTCGTCGCCGGCCGGTCGCAGCGGCATGCCGCCGTCGACGAGCACGAGCGACTCGACGAGCTCCGGATGCGCGGCGGCGAGCCGCACGGCGACGTACGCGCCCATCGAGTGGCCGACGACGATCGCCCGTGCCAGGCCGGCGGCCGCGATCGCCGCGGCGACGTCCTCGGCGTGCTGCACGAGCCCGTACGGACCCGGCAGCCCGCGAGAGCCGCCGCGGCCGCGCAGGTCCATGGCCAGCACGGGTGCCGCGAGTCGCCGCGCGAGCGACGAGAACGAGCGGTGGTTGGCCGTGATGCCGTGGATGGCGACGACCGGCGTGCCCGCCGCATGCGCGTGCCAGAGCGTCGCGACGAGCTCACCGCCGTCGACGGGCACGCGCAGGGCGGTCTCGGTCATCGGGTGGTCCATCCGCCGTCCATGACGTACGAGGCACCGGTGGCCATCGACGCGTGCGGACCGACGAGGAAGAGCGCGAGCGCGCCGATCTCCTCCGGCTCGAGGAGCCGCTTGATGGCCGGCTCGGTCAGCATGATGCGCTCGAGCACCTCGGCCTCCGGGATGCCGTTGGCCTTCGCCTGGTCGGCGATCTGCGCCTCGACCAGCGCGGTGCGGACCCAGCCCGGGTTGATGCAGTTCGAGGTGACGCCGTGCGCGGCACCCTCGAGCGCGGTGACCTTCGAGAGCCCCTCGAGCCCGTGCTTCGCGGCGACGTAGGCCGCCTTGAAGGGCGAGGCGATGAGCCCGTGGACGCTCGAGATGTTGATGATCCTGCCCCAGCCGCGCTCGATCATGCCCGGCATCGCCGCGCGCGTGAGCAGGAACGGCACCTCGAGCATGAGCGTGTGGATGCGGCGCCAGGCCTCGGGCTCGAAGTCGACGATGGGCGACACCCGCTGGATCCCGGCGTTGTTCACGAGGATGTCGGCCTCCAGCGTGAGCGTCTCGAGCGACGTCACGTCGAGCAGGTCGACCTCCCACGGCTCGCCGCCGAGCTCGCGCGCCAGGGCCTCGGCCGCCGCGCCGTCGCGGTCGGCGATGACCACGGAGGCGCCCTCGGCCGCGAACGCGCGGGCGATCGCGGCGCCGATCCCTGCCGCTCCGCCGGTGATGATGGCCCTGCGGCCGGAGAGCGTGCTCATGATTCCTCCTTGACGTGCGCCGAGGCGCCCTGCATCGGTGTGTGCTGCATGGATGGGTGCTGCATGGATGGATGCTGCGCGGTGGGGTCGAGGGCGACCGCGACGGGCGCCGCGCCGAGCGCGCGCTGCACGAACGCGACCATCTCGTCGAACACGTCGTCGGGCACGGGCGTGGCGCCCGAGCCGAAGGCGCCGTCATCGCCGGTGGGCCAGAGCACGTAGCGCATGCCGATCATCTCGCCGACGCCCATGAGCGCCCACGCGGCGACCTCCGGGTCGACGTCGCCGATCTCACCGGCGGCCTTCGCCCTGGTGAGCCCGTCGCGGTACCCCTCGACGATGCGCTCGTAGTGCCGGCGCATCGCGCCCGGCGCGACGTACTCCGCCTCGCGCACGACGCGGTAGAGCGCGGGGTGCTCGGCGGTGAAGGCGAAGAACTCGCGGAAGCCCTCGCGCTCCGCCTCCGCCCGGTCGGCGCCGCGGGCGGCGCCGTCGCTCATCGCCTTGCGCACGCGCCGGTTGAGGTCGTCCACGAGCTGCTCGAAGAGGTCGAGCTTCGACGAGAAGTACAGGTAGAAGGTGCCCTGCGCGACGCGGGCACGATCGGTGATGCGCGAGATCGAGGCGGCCTGGTAGCCCTGCTCGGCGAACACCGCCTCGGCGGCCGCGAGCAGCTTCGCCTTGGTCTGCTCGCCGCGCTTCGTCCTCGGCTGGTTCATCGCGCCCCCGCCCGTGCCGCCTCGAAGGCCGCGATGAGCGCGCGGCGCAGCGGCTTGCCGCTCGTGGTGCGCGGGATGCCGTCGACGACCTGGAACCGCTTGGGGTGCTTGAAGCCGGCGAGCCGGCCATCGAGGTGGGCGTGGAGCGCCGCGTCCTCGGCCGGCTCCGCGAGCACGATCCACGCGACGAGCTCCTCGCCCCAGCGCTCGCTCGGCACGCCGGCGACGGCGGCGTCGACGACCGCCGGGTGCTCGAGCAGCGCGAGCTCGACCTCGATGGGCGCGATCGACTCGCCGCCCGACCGCACGATGTCCTTCACCCGGTCGACGATGCGGATGCGGCCGCTCGGGTCGCGCGCGACCAGGTCGCCGGTGCGCAGCCACGAGCCGACGCGCGCCGCGGCCGTCGCCTCCGGGTCGCGGAAGTAGCCCTGGAACACGGCGGGGCCGCGCACGAGCAGCTCGCCGGTGCCGGCGCCCTCCTCGACGCGGCCGTCGACGAGCAGCGCGACGTCGACGTGCGGGTAGGGGCGGCCGACGGTGCCGGCGTCGCTCTCGTCGCGCGTGATCGCCACGTTCGGCGCGGCCTCGGTGAGCCCGTAGCCCTGGCGCGCGACGATGCCCCTGCGTGCGAGCTGCTCGGCCGCGCGGGCGTCGAGCATTGCCCCGCCGACGATCGCGGTGCGCACGCTGGAGAGGTCACGCGCCTGGAAGTCGGGGTGCTGGATGAGCGCCCGGAAGGTGGTGGGCACCCCCATCGTGGCTGTCACGCGGTGCCGCTCGATGAGCGCGAGCGCGCGCCCTGCGTCGAAGGTGCGCTCGAGCACGACGCACGCGCCGACCCACCAGGCGAGCAGGGGCTGCACGTTCCAGCCCGCGACGTGGTGCTGCGGCAGCACCTGCAGCACGACGTCGTCGGGCGCGAGCGGCGTCGCGCGCGAGAGCGACAGGTTGGCCCACGCGCAGTTCGCGTGGCTCAGCACGACGGCCTTCGGCGCGCTCGTCGTGCCGGAGGTGAAGAGCATGAGCAGGGCGTCCTCGTCCCGCGGCGCCGCGGAGGGGACGGGCCGGGGCGCGTCCGGCACCGACGACTCCACGCCGGCGGCGCCGAGCTCGGTCATCGGTATGCGGGCGGCGGTTCCGCCGAGCCGCTCGATCGCCGCCTCGGCGACCGGACGGTGGTCGTCCTCGACGAGCAGGAGCGACGGGTCGGCGATCCGCAGCTGCGCGGCGAGCTCTCCGGCCGTCAGCCGCCACGAGAGGGGCACGAGCACCGCGCCCGCCTTCGCGCACGCGAAGAGCAGCACGACCTGGTCAGCGGTCGAGCCCGTCACCGTCGCGATCCGCGCGCCCCGTCCATGGCCGGCCGCGCCGAGCGCGTGCGCCAGCGCGGTGGCGCGCGCCTCGAGCTCGCCGTACGGCACGACGACGCCGCGATCCACGATCGCCGGTCGAGCGGGCTCCGCCGCTGCCCGGTCGGTCGTCCAGCGGCCGAGCGTGAGCGAGCCCGCGGCCGACGAGCCCAGTGGGCGGGGGTCCGGCGTCATCGCATCCGCAGCCATGCGCTCAGGCTTCCATGTCCTGCAGCACGGCGGGCTCCCGGGCGTCGCGCGAGCCGCCGCGCCGCCGGGTGACCCGGTGCGCGAGGCCCACGATGCCGCCGGGGGCGAACATCACGACGAGCACGAAGAGCATGCCGAGGATGAAGAGCGGCTCGGAGAGCGGGATGCGCAGCACATCGGGAAGGCCGGCGATCGCGTCGCTCGAGGCGAGGGCCGCGAGCCGCTGGTCGAGCAGGGTGTAGACGATGCCGCCGACGATGGCACCCCAGCGGTAGCCGACGCCGCCGAGCACGACGATGACCAGCAGGGTCAGGGTGAAGTCGCTGGTCGAGATGCGGGGCGTCGCGCTCGACTGCAGCAGCATGAAGCCCATCCCCGCGACGGCCGCGAGCACCGCCGCCGTGGAGAACAGGAAGAGCCGCACGAGGTAGGGCCGCAGGCCCAGCACCGTCACGCGCAGCTCGTTCTCGCGCGCCGCCGCGACGACGTGACCGAGCCGCGAGCGCTCGACCCATGCGCACGCGAGGTAGACGCCCACGAGGATCGCGAGCGCCAGCCAGTAGAGGTTGCGGGTGTTGACGACGCCCACGAGCCAGTCGGGCACGACGTCGACGGTCAGGGTGACGCCCTCCTCGCCGCCGGTGAGGCCGCCGACGTTGCGGCGGATCATGACGTTCATCGCCTGCGCGATCGCGAGCGTGACCATGGCGAACGAGATGCCGCTCACCCGCAGCGCGAGCGCGCCCACGAGGTTGCCGAGCACGAGCGCGATGACCAGGGTGATGACGATCGCGAGCAGGAACACGGCCTCGCTCGGGATACCGGTGGGCGCGAGCAGGCGCAGGACGATGCCGAGCCCGTACGCGCCCGCCGCGAAGAACATCGCGTGGCCGAACGACAGCATCCCGGCCACCCCGAAGATGAGGTGGTAGCTGAGGGCGAGCGCCGCGATGAGCATGGCGTAGGCCAGCACCGTCAGGGTGCCCGGCGTGTAGGTAGGACCGGGCAGGACGCCGGGGATGTCGATCGCGAGCAGCGGCAGCATCGCGGCGACCGCGACGACGGCGGCGCCGACCGCGATGCGGCCCCATCGCGACGTGAGGCCCCGGCGGGAGGTGGTGGGAGCGGTGCGCATCGTCATCCCCTAGTGCGTGACCTTGCCCATGAGGCCGGTCGGTCGGACGAGCAGCACCGCCGCGAGCGCGAGCACGACCGCGAGGTCGCCGGTGCCGCCGAGGTAGAAGTTGGCGAACTGCTGGATGACGGCGACGAGCACCGACGCGATCGCGGCGCCGCTCAGCGACCCGAGCCCGCCGATGACGGTCACGATGAAGGCGTAGATGAGGAGCGAGGTGCCCTGGTGCGCGCCGACCTGGCCGTAGTACACCGAGGCGAGCACGCCGCCGAGCCCGGCGGCCGCACCGCCGATCGCGAAGACGACCGTGAACGCACGGCGCACGTCGATGCCGAGCGCGGTGACCATCGTGCGGTTCTCGACGCCCGCGCGGATGACGAGGCCGTAGCTCGTCCGCTGCAGGAAGAGCACGATGAGCACCAGCACGAGCGCCGCGGAGCCGATGAGCAGCCAGCGGTCGTTCGGGATGTTCGCGCCGAGCACGTCCGTCGTCTGGCCGAGCCACTCCGGCAGCCGGATCTGGATCGGGTCGGTGCCCCAGATGCCCTCGAACAGCGCGACGGACGCGAGCCCCAGGCCGACCGTGACGAGCACCTGCTCGATGTGGCGCTCGTACAGCGCCCGGATGAAGACGAGCTCCGTGATCGCGGCGACGAGCGCGCCGACGACGAGGCCCACGAGCATGCCCACGAGCAGACCGGCCCAGCTGCCGTCGCCGACGCGGCGGCCGACCTCCCAGCCGAGGAAGCCGGCGAGCGTGAGGAACGAGCCGTGGGCGAAGTTCAGCACGCCCATCAGGCCGTAGATGAGCGAGAGGCCACTGGCCACGAGGAAGTAGAGCGCCCCGAGGCCGACGCCGGTGATGAGCAGGAGCAGGACGGTGGTCACGCGGCCTCCTGATCGGTCGACACGCCGAGGTGGCGGTGCACCAGGTCGGAGTCGAGGAACGCCGTGGCAGGGCCGGTGTGCACCACGCGCCCGCCGGAGAGCACGACGACGGTGTGGGCGAGCGCCCGCACGACCTGCAGGTTCTGCTCGACGAGCAGCATGGGCGTTCGCTCGGCCGCGGCCTCGAGCGCTGTCGTGACGGTGCCGACGATGCGGGGCGCGAGGCCCTTCGTCGGCTCGTCGACGAGCAGCAGCCGGTTCTCGTTCATGAGCGCGCGCGAGAGCGAGACCATCTGCTGCTGCCCACCCGAGAGCGTGCCGGCCTGCTGCTTCGCGCGCTCGAGGAGCTCGGGGAAGAGCTCCGCGATGATCGCCCGGTTCGGCGCGCCGGCGCGCTCCGCGAGCCGGAGGTTCTCCTCGACGGTCAGACCGCCGAAGACCTCGCGGTCCTCGGGCACGTAGGCGATGCCCCGCTGCACGATGCGGTGGGTGAGGAGCCCGTCGATGCGCTCCCCCGCGAAGGTCACCACGCCCGTGCGCTCGGTCAGCCCGAGCAGCGCCTTGATGGTCGATGACTTGCCGACGCCGTTGCGGCCGAGCAGCGCGGTCACGCCGTGCTCCGCGACGTCGAGCGAGACGTCCTCGACGACCTGCTGGCCGCCGATCCGCGCGTCGAGGCCGCGGACGGTCAGGATGGCGGTCACACGGACTCCCCGAGGTAGGCCTTCTGGACCGCCGGGTCGGCCATGATGGCCTTCGGCGTGCCGATGGCGAGCAGCTCGCCGTGGTGCATGACCGCCACGCGGTCGACGAGGCCGAGCAGCACCTCCATGTGGTGCTCTACCATGAGCACGGTGCGCCCCGAGCGATGCAGCCGTCGGATCACGTCGACGAGCCCCGCGACGTCGCCGGAGCCGACGCCCGCCATCGGCTCGTCGAGCAGCACGACCTGCGGCTCGGTCGCGATGAGCATCGCGATCTCGAGCTTGCGCTTGTCGCCGTGCGAGAGCACGCCGGCGCTCGTGCCGAGGTGGTGGTCGAGCCCGACCTCCTCCAGGCAGCGTCGGGCGACGCCGCTCGCCTCGTCGTCCGTGCGCGGGAACCGCCACGGGCTCGTCGCTCCCCCGAGCCACGCCTGCGCCGCGAGGCGCACGTTCTCGCCCGCGGTCAGACCGGCGAAGACGCTCGAGGTCTGGAACGTGCGGCCGAGACCGGCCCGTGCCCGCTGGTGCACCCGTTGACCGGTGACGTCGTCCCCGGCGAGCAGCACCCTGCCGCTCGTCGGGACGGCGACGCCCGAGATGACGTTGAACAGCGTGGTCTTGCCCGCGCCGTTGGGGCCGATGACCCCGACCATCTCGCCGGTCGCGACCCGCATCGTCACGTCGCGCAGGATCCGCGCGCCGCCGATCTGCAGGCCGACGGCGTCCAGCTCGAGCGCGGGCCGATCCCCCGTCACTGACCCGCGACCGGGGGCGCGACGACCTCGGCGTCGACCGCCTGCACGAGCTCGGGCATCCACGTGCCGCCGTCGTCGACGAGTCGCACCTGGAACATCGGCTGGATGAGCGCGTGGTCCTCGGCGCGGATCGTGAGCTCGCCCTTGACGGACTCGAAGGTCCAGCCCTCGAGGGCAGCGATCATCGCGTCGACGTCGCCGCGGCCCTCGGTGACCGCGTGCACGAGCATCTGCGCGCCGACGAAGCCGTCGACCGTGAACAGGTCGGCCTCCTGGCCGGCCTCCTCCAGGTAGGCGTCCATCGCCTGGGCGGCCTCGTTGTCGGTGGCACCCGGGAAGTAGTGGTTGAGGAACTGGATCTCTGCGGAACCGGGCCCGTAGGCCTGGTAGGACGCGCGGTCGGCCAGCCCGGTCACGACGGTGGTCGACTCGAGCACCTGCTGCTGCGCGAGCGCCTCCCACATCGCGCCGGTCGTCGCACCGGCCCACGCGACGAACACCAGGTCGGGCGAGGCCGCGGAGATCTGCTGGGCGAAGGGCGTGAACTCGGTGGCGTCCTCGGCGACCAGGATGGGCGTGACCGTCGCGCCCTCGCCGCCGAGCACGGCCTGCACGGAGGCGACGTTGCCCTGGCCGAAGGCGTTGTCCTGCGCGAAGACGACGATGTTCGAGCCTTCGACGCTGTCGAGGAAGGTCGCGGCGGTCGCGACGTCCTGCAGCGTCTGCCTGCCGGAGCGGAACGTCTGCTCGTTGACGCCGGTGATGGCGTCGGCGGCGGCGGGACCGGACAGGAAGAGCGTGTCGTTCTGCGCGGCCTGCTCGGCGACCGCGAGCGCGACGCCGGAGGCGGCCGAGCCGCCGATGATCTGGAACCCCTGGCCGATCACGTCCTTCGCCTGCGTGACCGCGGTGTCGGGGTTGCCCTGGTCGTCGATCCACTCGATCGTCAGGTCGACGCCCTCGATCTCACCGGTGCCCTCGGTGGCGTAGTCGAGCCCGGCCTCGAAGCCCTGCTGGTAGGTCTCGCCGTAGGCGGCGAGCGGGCCGGTGATCGAGGTGATCATGCCGACGTTCACGGCGACACTCTCCGCTGCGCCGTCGCTGCCACCGGCGGAGGGGGCGGGTGCGACGCCGGGCGCGCACGCCGTGAGCGCGAGCGCGGTGAGGGCGATGCCCACGCCGGCGAACTTCGTTGTCCTGCGCATGAGGTGCCTTTCGAGCAGTGCGAGCCTCGGCCGGCACTGCTCGACGAGCGAGCTGGCACTCCGGCGTGCGGCTTCACGATGTCCGAACCTGACGAGTGGTTCAGGTTTCAGGTCCAGCATGCGAGCGCTGGCGCCGCGTGTCAAACCACTGCCGCGACCGTGACCGGATCGTTATGATCCGGTCACGGTCGCGGCAGCGGCGGCGGTCAGCGGGCGAGCTGCGCCCACCGGTGATCGAGGCGATCGAAGCCCGCGTCGATGCCCTCGGCCATGCCGCTCGCGTAGGCGCCGTCGCGCAT
>JAPSJX010000052.1 GCA_031178105.1 Agrococcus sp.
CGGCGGGCAGCACCCGCCGGGGTGCGGGCGTCGTCGCAGCGGGTGCCATCATAGCGCGTACACCGCATCCGGCACGTCGGTGACGAGCATGTGCCCCGGCGCGTGCGTGACCGCGAACGGCGGTCGCGAGGCCATGATCGCCGCCTGCGGCGTGACGCCGCACGCCCAGAACACCGGCACGTCGCCCTCGCGTGCCGAGGGCGGGTCGCCGAAGTCGGGCCTGCCGAGGTCGGCGATGCCGAGCGAGGCGGGATCGCCGATGTGCACGGGTGCGCCCTGGACGGCGGGGAACCGGCTCGAGATGGTGACGGCGTCGGCGACGCGGCTCGCGGGGATCGGCCGCATCGAGACGACCAACTCGCCGTGGAGGCGGCCGGCCGGAGCGCACGCCGCGCTGGTGCGGCACATGGGCACGTTGCGGTCGTGCTCGCGGTGGCGGACGGGGATGCCCGCGTCGACGAGGCCCGCCTCGAACGTGAACGAGCAGCCGATGAGGAAGGCGACGAGGTCCGGATGCTCGTCCCACGCGACCGACGCGTCGGTCGTCTCCGCCGAGAGCTCCCCGTCGCGCCAGATCCGGTAGGCGGGGATGTCGGTGCGCACGTCGCTGCCGGGCGCGAGGCGCGATTCGACGCGTCCCTCCTCGAGCACGTCGAGCACCGGCATGGGCTTCGGGTTGCGCTGCGCCAACAGCAGCGTCTCGAAGGCCCAGTCGGCGGGCACGGCGACGAGGTTCGCCTGCACGAGCCCGTGCGCCACCCCGCTCGTGGGCGCGACGGCACCCGCCCGGTAGGCGGCGCGGGCCTCGCGCGCCTGCGCCGGCTGCGCCGCGGTCGCGACGCTCATCGCCGGGCCGCGAAGGGCGCGATCGCGACGCCGGCGTCCTCGAGCGCGCGCCGCGTGGCCTCGGCCATCGCGATCGCGCCCTCGCTGTCGCCGTGCACGCAGATCGACTCCGCCCGCACCGCGACGTCGGTGCCGTCGACGGCCTCGAGCACGCCCTCCTGCGCGAGCCGCACCATCCGAGCCGAGACGCGCGCGGGGTCGTGCAGCACGGAGCCCGGCTCGGTGCGCGGGACGAGCAGCCCCTCCGGCGTGTAGGCGCGGTCCGCGAACGCCTCCGCCGCCACCTGCAGGCCGGCCCGCTCGGCGACGTCGAGCACGACGCCGCCCGCGAGGCCGAGCAGCACGAGCGAGGGATCGACCGCGCGGATCGCGGCGACGACGTCCTGCGCCTGCCGCTCGTCGCGGGCGATGGTGTTGTAGAGGGCGCCGTGCGGCTTGACGTAGGCGACGGCGCCGCCGACCGCGCCCGCGAGCGCCTGCAGGGCGCCGAGCTGGTACTCGACGTGCGCCTGCAGCGTCGCCGAGTCGACGTCCATCGGGAGCCGGCCGAAGCCCTCGTAGTCGCGGTAGCCGGGGTGCGCGCCGATCGTGACGCCGTGCTCGACGGCGGCGGCGAGCGTCGCGCGGATGCCCTCCGGGCTGCCCGCGTGGAATCCGCACGCGACGTTCGCGCTCGTCACCACCCGCAGCATCGCCTCGTCGTCCCCGACGATCCGGTCCGGGACGTTCTCGCCGAGGTCCGAGTTCAGGTCGATCGTGCTCATCCGCTCAGACCCCGACGCCCAGGAAGGCGAAGATCGGGCCGATCGAGACGGCGCCCATGTAGAGGCTGAGCAGCGTCGCGAGCGTGCCGACGATCAGCAGCCAGCGCGGGTAGCGGTAGCCGCGCAGCACGTCGCGCTGCCGGAACCATCCGATGTACATGAAGATCGCGAGCCCGATCGGCAGGATCAGGCCGTTGAAGCCGCCGACGAACACGAGCAGCGCCGCGGGGGCCGTGCCGATGAGCCCGTAGACGGCGAGCGAGACGAGGATGAAGGCGACCGTCGCGAGCTGCAGCGGCCAGCCGCCCGCGAGGCGCTTCGCGAACACCGAGAGGAAGGTGGCCGAGGTGAAGGCGGCGCCGATGACCGACGTGATCGCCGCGGCCCAGAAGATGAAGCCGAAGATGCGGATGCCCGCGTCGCCGAGCACGACGCCGAACGCCTGCGCCGCCGGGTTCGCGGCCTGGCCGGAGACGTCGAGCACGACGCCGGACGCGACGACGCCCAGGATCGCGAGGAACAGCACGTAGCGCATGATGCCGGTGACGAGGATGCCCTGCATCGAGGCCCGGTGGACCCCCTGCACGTGGTCGGGACCGACGAGGCCCGACTCGAGGTAGCGGTGCGCGCCCGCGTAGGTGATGTAGCCGCCCACGGTGCCGCCGACGATCGTCGTGATGGTGGCGAAGTTGAGCGTGTCGGGGACGAGGGTCTGGCGCAGGGCGTCGCCGACGGGCGGCTGCGAGGCGATCGCGACGAACACCGTCATGAGGATCATCGCGACGCCGAGCACCATGACGACGATGTCGACGGCCCGGCCCGCCTTCTTGAAGAGGAAGATGCCGATCGCGAGCAGACCGGTCAGCAGGCCGCCGAGCTTGGGGTCGATGCCGAGCAGCGCGTTGAGCCCGAGCCCGCCGCCCGCGATGTTCCCGATGTTGAACGCGAGGCCGCCGATGACGATGAGCACGGCGAGCACGTGTCCCGAGTAGGGCACCGCCTCGTTCGCGAGGTCGCCGGCGCGCTTGCCCGAGACCGTGATCATGCGCCAGATGTTCATCTGCACCGCGAAGTCGATGAGCACCGAGACGAGGATCGCGAACGCGAACGCCGCGCCGAGCTGCGCGGTGAACGTCGCGGTCTGGGTGATGAACCCTGGTCCGATGGCGGAGGTCGCCATGAGGAAGATCGCGCCGAGGATCGGCCCCCTCCGGCTCCTCGCGAACGCTCTCGCCTTCGTCGCGCCGTCGGGCCCTGCCTCGGTGGTGTGCTCTGCGTCGGACATCGCGCTCCCCATCTCCATCGGTGGGCTCCGGCGCGCGGGTCGCGCGGCCGAGAACCCCATCATCGTAGGGCACTGTCGCACGGATTGTTGAACAATGCGGGTCCACGATGTTTCCGACGTGTTGCACGCGCCCTACGATCGAGGCATGACGGAGCCCTCGACGACGCTCGCGGATGCGCTGCGCGAGCAGATCATCGCGGGTGACTTCTCCCCCGGCACGCGCCTGTCGGAGGCGGCGGTCGCGGCGAGGCTCGACGTCTCGCGCAACACGCTCCGCGAGGCGTTCCGGGTGCTCGCGCAGCACGGGCTCGTCGAGCACATCCCGCACCGGGGCGTCTCGGTCGCATCGCCCACCACCGCCGACGTCGTCGACATCTACCGCGCGCGCCGCCTCATCGAGTGCGGTGCGCTCCGCGGCGCATCGCCGCTGCACCCGAGCGTCGCCGACATGCGTGCCGCCCTCGAGCGCGCGGAGGCCGCGCTCGAGGAGGCCGACTGGGCGACGGTCGGCACCGCGAACATGGCCTTCCACCGCGCCCTCATCGCGCTCTCCGACAGCCCGCGGCTCGAGCGCTCGCACGGGCACCTCGCCGCCGAGCTGCGGCTCGCGTTCCTCGCGATCGACGATCCGGAGTCGCTGCACCGGCCGTTCGTCGCCCGCAACCGGACCGTGCTCGAGGCGCTCGTCGGCGCCGGCCCGGACGCGGCCGCCGACGAGCTCGAGCGCTACCTCACCGAGTCAGAGCGGCGCGTGCTGGGCGCCTACGCGCGGATGGGCAGGGACTGAGCGACCTCAGCTCGCCGCGCGCATCTGCCGCAGGTCGCGCTTGAGGTCGTGCAGCTCGTCGCGGATGCGCGCCGCGAGCTCGAACTTCAGCTCGCCGGCCGCCTCGGTCATCTGCGCGGAGAGGTCGGCGATGATCGCCTCGAGCTGCGTCGGGCCGTCCATCGCGGAGCGGTCGCGCGCGAGCCGAGGCGTCGGGGCGCCCCGCCGAGCGCCGTGCAGCAGCTCGTCGGTGTCGGCCTGCTCGCGGTTGAGCACGTCGGTGATGTCGGCGATGCGGCGCCGCAGCGGCGTCGGGTCGATGCCGTGCTCGGTGTTGTAGGCGACCTGCACCGCGCGTCGGCGATCGGTCTCGTCGATCGCCAGCCGCATGGAGTCGGTGATCCGGTCGGCGTACATGTGCACCTCGCCGGAGACGTTGCGCGCCGCGCGGCCGATCGTCTGGATGAGCGACGTCGACGAGCGCAGGAAGCCCTCCTTGTCGGCGTCCAGGATCGCCACGAGCGACACCTCCGGGAGGTCGAGTCCCTCGCGGAGCAGGTTGATGCCGACCAGGACGTCGAACAGCCCCTGCCGCAGCTGCGTCAGCAGCTCGACGCGGCGGAGGGTGTCGACGTCGGAGTGCAGGTACCGCACGCGCACGCCCGCCTCGGTGAAGTACTCCGTGAGCTCCTCGGCCATCTTCTTCGTCAGCGTCGTGACGAGCACGCGCTCGTCGCGCTCCGCGCGCACGCGGATCTCCTCGAGCAGGTCGTCGATCTGGCCCTTCGTCGGCTTCACGACGAGCTTGGGGTCGACGAGCCCGGTCGGCCGGATGATCTGCTCGACGACCGTGTCGGCGAGCCCCATCTCGTACTTGCCGGGCGTCGCCGACAGGTAGACCTTCTGCGGCGTGCGCTCGAGGAACTCGTCGAACTTCAACGGCCGGTTGTCGAGCGCGCTCGGCAGTCGGAAGCCGTGCTCCACGAGCGAGCGCTTGCGGCTCGCGTCGCCCTCGTACATCGCCCCGATCTGCGGCACGGTGACGTGCGACTCGTCGATGACGACGAGGAAGTCGTCGGCGAAGTAGTCGAGCAGGCAGTGCGGCGGCTCGCCCGCCTCACGGCCGTCGATGTGGCGGGAGTAGTTCTCGATGCCCGAGCAGAAGCCGATCTGCTCCATCATCTCGAGGTCGAACGTCGTGCGCATCCGCAGCCGCTGCGCCTCGAGCAGGCGGCTCTCGCGCTCGAGCACCTTGAGGCGCTCGTCGAGCTCGTCGCGGATGCGGTCCATCGCGCGCTGCATGCGCTCGTTGCCGGCCACGTAGTGGCTGCCGGGGAAGATCGAGACCGACTCGTGGGTCTCGAGCACCTCGCCGGTGAGGGGGTGCAGCGTCGAGAGCGCCTCGATCTCGTCGCCGAACAGCTCGATCCGGATCGCGTGCTCCTCGTACATCGGGATGATCTCGATCGTGTCGCCGCGCACGCGGAAGGTGCCGCGCGTGAACGCGACGTCGTTGCGCTGGTACTGCATCGCCACGAAGCGGCGCAGCAGCGCCTGGCGATCGATCCGCATGCCCACCTGCAGGGCGACCATCGCCTCGAGGTACTCCTCGGGCGTGCCGAGGCCGTAGATGCACGAGACGGTGGACACCACCACCACGTCCCGCCGCGAGAGCAGCGCGTTCGTCGCGGAGTGGCGGAGCCGCTCCACCTCGGCGTTGAGCGAGGAGTCCTTCTCGATGAAGGTGTCGGTCTGCGGGATGTACGCCTCGGGCTGGTAGTAGTCGTAGTACGACACGAAGTACTCGACGGCGTTGTTGGGCAGCAGCTCCCGGAACTCGTTGGCGAGCTGCGCGGCGAGCGTCTTGTTGTGCGCGAGCACGAGCGTCGGGCGCTGCACCTGCTCGATGAGCCACGCGGTCGTCGCGCTCTTGCCGGTGCCGGTCGCGCCGAGCAGCACGACGTCGGTCTCACCCCGGCCGAGCGCCTCGCTGAGCTCGCGGATCGCCTTGGGCTGGTCGCCGGACGGGGTGTACTCGCTGATGACCTCGAACGGCCGGACGGCGCGGGTCGGTTCCATGGCACCAGCCTACGAGCGACCGCCCACACGGCCGCTGGAGAGCCGCTCCCAGAGCGCGTCGGCCTGCTCGAGCGTGGCCTCGAGCTCGCCACCCGTCTCGATCACCACGTCGGCGATCGCGAGCCTGCGCTCGTCGCTCGCCTGCGACGCGACGCGCGCTCGCGCATCCTGCTCGCGCATGCCGCGCAGCTCGACGAGCCGCCGCACCCTGACCTCCTCGGGCGCGTGCGCGACGACGACGAGGTCCCACGGGTCGTCCGGCCGGGCCTCGACGAGCAGCGGCACGTCGTAGACGACGACGGCGTCCGGGTCGGCGTCGAGGGCCGCCGCGAACCGGCGCGCGGACTCGGCTGCGACCGCCGGATGCACGATCGCGTTGAGCCGCTGCCGAGCGCGATCGTCCGCGAACACGAGCGCGCCGAGCGCGGCGCGGTCGAGCGCGCCGTCGGGCAGCAGCAGGTGCTCGCCGAAGGCATCCGCGATCGCTCGCAGGACCGGCTCCCCGGGCTGCTGCAGCTCGCGCACCACCGCATCCGCATCGACGACGACCGCGCCGTGCTGCGCGAGCCGACCGGAGATGGTGGACTTGCCGGACGCGATGCCGCCGGTGAGCGCGACGAGGGGCATGCGCTCGAGTCTTGCACGGCAGGTCTTGAGGGATTCCCGCGCGCGCCTTGCGCGAGCCGTCCCCGGGGTGCTGAGCGGTCGGCCATAGCCTCGGCACGACGCACTGACGGAGGAGGCTGCATGGTGGCCATGCGACGGATCGCGATCGCGCTGCTGATCCTGAGCGGCGTCGCGGCCGGCACGACCGCCGTGCTGTGGAGCGCGGCGCTCGCCGGGGTGGCCCACACCTCCGTGATCGGCTCCGACGCCATGCGACCCGCCTTCGTCACCGGCGATCTCGTCATCTCCACCCCGGTGGCGACCGAAGGCCTCCGGGCGGGCGACATCATCAGCCTGCCCGCCGAGGGCGCATCCCAGCTGGTCACCGAGCGCGTGCTCGAGATCACCCGGCTGCCGGACGGCACGTGGTCGATCCTCGCGCGCGGTGACGTCGGTCCGGGCCTCGTGTCGGAGCACATCGTGGGCGCCCAGGCGTGGGAGCCGACCCTCCGCGTGCCGATCGTCGGCGGCGCGGCGAGCGCGGTGCTCGAGCCTCGACTGGGGCTCCCGCTGCTCTCGGCGTTCGGCCTGCTCGTCGTCGCGGCCCTGCTCTGGGGCGCGCCGCGAGCGGGTGCGACGCGCGTCGCATGAGCGCACCGGAGCCGGGGATGCACCCGTCGCCGCCGGACGACGGTACGATCTCCCCCAATGCGCCGGGTCACGCGGTGCGGAACGTGGGGTAGTCATGCACGAGGACGTCGCGGTCGTCATCGAGGACGGCGAGGACATCCGGGAGCTGCTCGCGCAGGTCCTCACGCAGGGCGGCTTCGCCGTCCACACCGCCGCCGACGGGGCGACCGGCGTCGAGCTGGTGCGCGAGCACGATCCCATCGTCGTGACGGTCGACGTCAACATGCCGGGGATCGACGGGTTCGAGACCGCGCGCCAGATCCGCAGCATCAGCACGGCGTACCTCGTGATGATCACGGCGCGCGGCGACGAGATCGACACGCTCGTCGGCCTGCAGACGGGCGCCGACGACTACATCGTGAAGCCGTTCCGGCCGCGCGAGCTGCGCGCGCGGATCGAGGCCATGATGCGCAGGCCGCGCTCGCTCGCCTCCTCGCACCCCTCCGCAGCCCACCAGCGCGCCGTCGCCCCGCCCTCGGTGGCCGAGCCCGTCTCGCTCGCGACGGCGCCCGTGAGCATCGCGACGCCCGGCTCGACGCCGTGGATGGACGACGACGTCGAGACGGCGCCGCTCGAGCACCGGGGCCTCCGCCTGGAGCCGGGCGCCCGCGTCGTCGAGCTCGAGGGCGTCGAGGTCGAGCTGACGCGCAGCGAGTTCGACATCCTGCGGATGCTGCTGGGCTCGGGCCGGCGCGTGGTGAGCAAGCTGCAGCTCGCGGGCATGCTGCGCGGCGAGCGCGGCGAGCCGGACCACTACCTGAGCGAGCACGACGCGCGGGCCATCGAGGTCCACGTCGCCAACCTGCGCCGCAAGCTCGGCGAGTCGCCGTCGGAGCCGCGCTGGATCGAGACCGTGCGAGGCGTGGGCTACCGCCGCACGGCCTGATCGTCTCGTTCGGCGCCGTCCGCCTCGTCGTCCTCGCCGGCGACCACGACGGTCACGTCGTCGCTCGCGATCGCGCGCCGCGCGGCCGCCCTCGCCGCGTCCAGCAGCGTCTCGCGGTCGTAGCCGCTCGTGCTCGTCACGCTCAGCCCCATGCCGATGGGCGGCACGACGGGCACGCCCGCGGTGCGGAGCTGATCGAGCATGGCGCGGTGCATGCGCGAGGCCAGCTGGCGCGCCTCTGCGGGCGACTTGGGCTGGAACGCGAGCAGCAGCTTGCCCTCGTCGTCGGTGCCCATCGCCGCGGTCGTGGGCGACAGGCGCCGCACCGCGGCCCGCGCGGCCTGACGCACGTGCTCCGCCTCGTCCGCGCCGAACGCGGTGGAGATGCGCGCGAGTCCGTCGATCCGCACGACGAGCACGGCGAACAGCTCCCCGCGGCGGTTCGCGCGCATCAGCCGACCGCCGAGCACCCGCACGAACGACGGCTCGAGCAGCACACCGTCGGGCGCGATCGCCATGAGGGTGGAGTCCTCGCTGCCGCGCAACCGGACCTGCTCCGCGCGCAGCACCGAGGTGAGCACGACGACGATCACGATGAGGCTGATCGAGACGATCCCCACGAGTCCGCTCGAGAGCCAGGTCCGGAAGATCGGGTGCTCGGTGCCGAGCACCATGGCCGAGATCGACCGCGCGAGCTGGAACGCGGCCGCGAACCCCATCGTGACGCTCAGCCCCAGCGCCGTCCGCGTGCGCCGCATCGCGCCGCGTGTCGCCTCCGCGGCGCTGAGCGCCGCGAACGTCGCGTTGGCGGCGAACACGAGGCCCGCGGCCGACCAGCCCTCCGTCGGGCCCTCGAGCAGCACGAGGGCGAGGATGAGCGCGCAGGCGCTGATCACCACGACCGCCGTGCGCCGGAGCCGGTGCCCGTTGAAGACGCGGCACCCGAGCCACAGGAAGCCGAGCGACCCGACCCAGGCGGCGTTCCCGATCGCGGCGAGCCATCCGGCGTCGGTGCTCACCGAGCGCACGATGTACGCCTCGGTGGCGATCATGCCGCTGATGAAGCCGAGCGCCCACACGCGGCCGGCGCGGTCGTCCTTCCGCAGCATGGTCTCGAGCACGAACACGCCGCCGGCGACGTGCATGACGACGGCCGTCAAGAACTGCACCGTGGGGGCGTCCAGGGTCATGCCGCGGCTCCTCTTCCGACGAGCGGCAGTCGGACGACGAACGTCGCCCCGCCGCCCGGTTCGCTCTGGACGGTGATCTCGCCGCCGTGGGCGCGCACGAGGTCGCGGCTGATGGCGAGCCCGAGACCGTTGCCCGGCGCCATGTTGCCCGCCGGAGCGGCGCGGTAGCGGCGCTCGAAGAGCCGCGGCAGCACCTCCTCGGCGATCCCGGGCCCGTCGTCCCGGACGACGAGCCACGCGTGCTTGTCATCCGACGTGACGCCCACCTCGATGAGCCCGTCGCCGGTGTGGTAGTTCACGGCGTTGCCGACCAGGTTGTCGACGACCTGGCGGATGCGCAGCGGGTCGATGTCGGCCTCGACCGACTCGATGCCCGACGTGTCGATGCGGATGTTGCGGGCGGCCGCGCGCGGCTCCATCGACTCCGCGGACGCCTGGACCACCCGAGCGATGTCCTCGCGCACGAGCCGCACGTCGAAGCGGCCAGGGCCGTCGCCCGTCGCAGCGAGCACGTCGCCGATGATGACGAGCAGGCGGGATGCGTTCCGCTCGGCGATCTCCAGGCTGCGGCGGGCGTGCGGGCCGACGTCGCCGCCGTCGAGCGCGAGGTCCAGGTGGCCGAGCACGCTCGTGAGCGGTGTGCGCAGCTCGTGCGAGACGGAGGCGACGAGCTCGTCGCGCATCTGGCCCGCGAGCTGCTCGGCGGTGACGTCGCGCGTGATGAGGATGGCGCCGGCGTCGGCGCCGTCGACGTCGGCGAGCCGGCGCGCCGTCGACTGCAGCGCGCGGCGGCTCTCACCCGGCGGTCCCTGCCAGCAGAGCACGTTCTCGAACACCTCGCCGCGCCGGGCTCGCGCAGCCGGCGACTGGCCGGGCATCACGGGCGTGACGCCGTCCGCGCCGTACAGCTCCGCCGCCTCGTCGAAGGCGCCGAGCCGCAGGTGGGCGTCGTTCTCGACCGAGATGGAGCCGTCGGCGCCGATGCGGACGACGCCGAAGTCGACGGCGTCGAGCACCTCGCTCACCGCGTCCTCCTGGCGGCGCGCTCGCTCCACCGCGTGGTCCAGGTAGGAGGCCTGCTCGTCGAGGAGCGTGCGCTGCGCCGCCGCGCGGCGGGCGGCGACGAAGGCCACGATCGATCCGGCCGCGAGCACGAGCGGACCGAGGTAGGTGTGGACCGGGTCGGCCGGCTCGTCGATCAGGATGGTCGCCGCCCAGAACAGCAGCGACGAGCCGCCCGCGCCGACGATCAGGCCTCGCAGCCCACCGACCGTCGCGAGCCAGGTCGCGGGCACCATCCACAGCAGCCAGAGCTCCGAGTCCGGATCGCCGAGCTGCAGCAGGAAGATCGCGAGCAGGTCGCCGGTCGGCACGACGCCGACCCATGCCGGGTGCACGCGGTTCCACGGCACGACGAGCGCGAGCACGGTGAGGCTGAACAGCATCAGCATCCCGACGAACAGCACGTCGCCGGCGGTGAGGTCGCCCACCACGACGACGAGCCCGCACGCGACGAGGCATGCCGCCGCGAGCAGCAGCTGGTTGACGGCGGTGACGCGCTCTCGAGTGCGGTCTGGGCGCACCACGTCGGTGCGACTCACCGTCACGGCCGCGTCCATGGGAAGACGCTATCGCGCGCTCGGCTCGGCTCCGCGCACGCCGCGCTCCCCGGCGCTAGCATCGGCGCGAGCGGGCGCGCGCACCGCGGACGGGAGCTGACGTGCTGGAGTCCCTGACGGGCACCGGCCTCGCGGCCGCCGCCGGCATGAACGCGTACATCCCGCTGCTCGTCGTCGGCGTCGCCGACTGCTTCTTCCCGGGCGTGCTGCAGCTGCCGGACGGCTGGGCGTGGCTCTCGAACGGCTGGGTGCTCGCCATCATCGCCGTGCTGCTCGTCGTCGAGGTCGTCGCCGACAAGATCCCCGCCGTCGACAGCGTCAACGACGTGCTGCAGTCGATCGTGCGCCCCACCGCCGGCGGGCTCGCGTTCGGCTCGTCGTCCACCGCGTCGACGGTCGCCGTCACCGATCCGGCCGCGTTCTTCGCCTCGAACCAGTGGGTGCCGATCGTCGCGGGGGCCGTCATCGCGCTCGCGGTCCACGCGGTGAAGACGCTCACGCGCCCCGCGGCGAACGTCGCGACCGCGGGGACGGCGGCCCCGGTGGTCTCGACGATCGAGGACGTCGGTGCGATCGGCATCTCGCTGCTCGCCATCGTCGCGCCGGTGCTCGTGCTGCTCGCCCTCGCCCTCCTGGGGATGCTCGCCTGGTCCATCTGGCGGACGGCGCGCCGCCGGCGCAACGCCGACCTGCGCCCGGCGACCGAGCGGCTCGCCGAGCCCTAGGACGTCGGCACGGGCGCGACGGCGTCCATGCGCCACGCGCGGCGCCAGCGCAGGACGCGGCCGTCCGCGCCGCGCTCCGCGATCGCGAGCTCGTGCCCCGAGCCCATGCCGGTCGCGGCGGCGATGCGCACGCGGTCCTCGCCCTCCGGCGTCAGCACGTCGACCGCCTGCAGCGGGTCGGGTGCCGTCGGCGCGATCGCGAGCAGCCGGCCGCCGAGCTCGACGACGTCGACGCGACCCCACATGCTCGCGAACGCGCCCTCGAACGAGCGCGCGAGCGCGAGCTGCGGGTGCGGTGCCGCCGCGTCGAGCACCGTGCCGACGATGCGCGCGACGCCGACCGCGAGCTCCTCCGCCGGACCGTCGATCGCGTTCGTCAGCACGCTCACGACGACGTCGCGCTCGGGGTCGATCAGCGTGCGCGTGGCCTGACCGGTCCATGCGCCGCCGTGGCCGACCCAGGTCCGGCCGTCCACCTCGCGCAGCATCAGCCCGAGGCCGTAGCCGGCGGCCGCCCCGTCGCGGCCCGTCGTCGTCCAGTGCTGTTGGCGCATGCGCCGCCGGCTCGCGGGCTCCAGCAGCCGGTCGTCGGCGTCCGTCACGGTGCGCAGCAGGTCGGAGAGCTCCGCAGCGGTCGCGACCGCGCCGGTGGCGGCGGCCAGGGCTGCCGTCGACGGGCTGCCCAGCACCTCGCGCTCCTCGCTCGAGTGGAGCGCCGAGTGCCCGGAGACGAGCGGCCCGCTGCCGCCGGGGAGGTCGGCGCTGGTCGCGGCGAGCCCGAGCGGTGCGATGAGCAGCGCGTCGATGGCGTCGGCGTAGCCGCTGCCCGTGACGGCCTCGACCACGAGCCCGAGCAGCCCGAAGCCGACGTTGGAGTACTTGAACTCGGAGGATGCCGGCACGCGAGCCACGCCGGCGCGGGCGATGCCCAGCAGCCGGTCGACATCCGGGAAGTCCCCCTCGAGGTGCCAGAACGCGACGTCGTCGCCGTCCCGCACCGCGCCGCCGCCGTGCGAGAGCAGCTCGCGGACGAGCAGGGCGCCGGCATCGGTGCCGCGCAGCGCCGGCACGTGGTGCTGCACCTCGTCGTCGAGCCGCAGGCGGCCGTCGTCGACGAGCCGCATGACGGCGATGGCGGCGAGCGCCTTGGAGTGCGAGGCGATGCGGAACCGATGGGCGGAGCTGAGCGCCTCCCCCGTCGAGGCGTCGGCGACGCCGAGCGCGGTGTCGAGCACGAGCTCCCCGCCGATGCGCACCGCGACCTGCACGCCCGGGATCCGCAGGCGCCACCGGCGGTAGCCGAGCCAGCGCAGCGCGTACTCGAGGGCGTGCGGGAGCGATGCGGCAGCTGGCATGCCCCGATCCTGCCGCATCCGCCGCGCGACGCGAAGCGGGCCGCACCCGAGGGGTGCGGCCCGCTGTCGTGGTGCGGTGCTTACTCGGCGGAGCCGGTGAGCTTCTCGCGGAGCGCGGCGAGGGCCTCGTCGTCGGCGAGCGTGCCGGCGCCGGACTCCTCGGACGAGCCGCCGAACGACGACGCGCCCGAGGGCACGTCGTTCGAGTGCGCGTCGGCGTCGCGCGCCGAGGCGACCTGCGCCTTGTGCGCCTCCCAGCGCGTCTGCGCTGCGGCGTACTCGGCCTCCCAGGCCTCGCGCTGCGCGTCGAAGCCTTCCTTCCACTCGTTCGTCTCGGGGTCGAAGCCCTCCGGGAACTTGTAGTTGCCCTGCTCGTCGTACTCGGCGAGCATGCCGTAGAGCGCGGGGTCGAAGTCGGTGCCGTCGGGGTCGACGCCCTCGTTCGCCTGCTTGAGCGAGAGCGAGATGCGGCGGCGCTCGAGGTCGATGTCGATGATCTTCACGAAGACCTCGTCGTTGACCGCGACGACCTGGTCAGCGGTCTCGA
>JAPSJX010000099.1 GCA_031178105.1 Agrococcus sp.
CCGCCCGGCGACGTGGAGGCCCTGCGCCAGCTGTGGGCAAGGCTCGCTGCCGACCGCACTCTGCTCGAGATCGACGGCACGGGCCGGGCTTGGGTGCAGGGGAACGCCGACTACGACCGCATCGCGCAGCAGTATCTCGACCTCCTCGACGACGTCACGGCGCATCGGCGCTGAGCAGCCGGAGGTCGGCCCGCGAGCGCAGCCTTCAGCGACGCTCAGCGACGCCGCACGAGGGCGACCTCCTCGGCGATGATGCTGTCGGCGCGCAACTGCTCCTGAACGCGCGCGGATGCACCCCGCGAGAGCCGCAGGAACATGTCGGGGTCGTCGGCCAGCGCCCCCATCGCCGCGGCCAGCGCAGCGGGATCCTCTGGGGGGACGAGCACGCCCGAGTGCTCGTCGACGAACTCCGGCACCGCGGCGATGTGCGTAGCGACCGGGACCAGCCCCGACGCCATGGCCTCTCCGCGAGACACGCCTTGCGTATCCATGCGGCTCGGCGTCAGGAAGACACCGTGGCGGCGATGCTCGTCAGCGATCTCCTGCGGCGTCAGGAAGCGTCGATGGACCTCGACGTTGTCGAGCGCGAGCAGCGGCTTCGTCACCTCGTCGAAGAGCGGACCGTCTCCGAAGAACGAGAACCGGAAGCGATCGAAGTCCGGCCGCGTGCGACGCATCTCGAGGACCGCCTCCACTGCGAGATCGTTCGCGTAGACGCTCGACGAGTACGGGCGGACGGACAGGACGCGGAAGCGGTCCTCCGGGTCTTTCTCGTGCAGAGCGAACAGTGCGGTGTCGATCGGGTTGTGGATGATGGAATACCGCTCGTCCGGCAGCCGCACGCCGATGTCCTCGAACGCCTGGCAGGCAAGGAACTGCGATACGAAGACGAAGTGCCATCCCGCAGGGGGGTGCTCGAACAGCTCGCGCCACATGGCGGTGCGGGACTCGGAACGAGCTTTCGCCGTCGCGCGCTCCGCATCGCTCGTGAACTGGAACGATCTGCGGTGCCACGGCTGGATCTCGAAGCCGTGGATCCAGATCGTCACGGACCGCACGCCGCGCGCGCTGCGCAGCGCAGCGAGCATCGAGCGGTCGAGGAAGTGCACCAGGACCCGCGAGACCTGTCCTGACCGGAGTGTGCTCGCCAGCACGCGCGACGAGACGGACACGACGTCCACGTCCGTGAACTCGCGGAACGATGGAGCTGCCGCACTGTCGTCGAGGATGACGACCTCGCTGGGAAGGCCGCGGTCAGCGTACGCGCTGACCCGCGACGCGACGAAGCCATTGCGGTACAGCCGCTCGTACGACGGATAGATGTTGGTGACGACCACTGTGTCGGAGCGGAGCAGCACGGGCTGCGCGCCGGGGGTGCGCGCGACTCGAGAGAAGTGCTCGAGGCGACTGGTGCCCGACCCGGCCACGCGCAGGCCGACGCGTACCCGGTGCGTCCCCTCCGGGACCGAGAACTCGATGTTTCGCGCGTTCGGCACCATCGTGTTGCCGAGCCGCTCGCCTCGCGCGTCGAGGTAGAGGAAGACGAGCATCACGTCCAGACCGGGGCTGATCGTGAAGTGGCCCACCCTCTCAGGACCCTGCGGAAGCACCTCCGGGCTCAGCGTCGTGCGTGAATAGAGATACCGATGCTCCCCGACCGGGATATCGGCGCTCACCGCGATCGTGGCGCCGGGAGCGCGTGAGACCGTCACTCCTGCACCGCTCTCCACGCCTTCGAGAAGCGAATCGAGCTCGACGCCCGCGGCATCGTGGGGTGCTTCTGCTTCCGGCGCGAGCGCCTCTGCGTGCGCCTGGAGCCGTTGCAGCGACATGCCTTCGTCGAGGTCGATGCTCGTCGCCGGCGCGAGCGCCTTCGCAGCACTGTCCCGGCCGCGCTCGCAATACTCGAGCGTGCCGATCGCGAGGCCGGAGAACGCTCCGGGCAGCCCTGCCGCGTCCTCCACCTCGAGCAGGCCGCGCTCGAATGCGATGTCGTCGCACACGGTCCACGAGGCTCCTCGATCGCGGCGCTCCAGCCCTCCTGGATGCGCCGCCCAGCGCTCGGCGTGCCCAACCGCGCGCACGTCCGCCCATCGCAGGGTCGTGACCAGGTCCTCGAGGTACCGCGGCCCGTACCAATCCTCGGTCGACCAGCCTCCGACGTGGGTGACGTCGAGCTCGCCGAGCAAGGCCTCTGCGTGCGCGCGATCCTGTGCGACGAGGACTCGGTGGTCGAGCGCGGTGGCGCCGATGGTGCCGCGGCCCCAGGCGATCATGCGCCAGCGCTCCAACGTCTGCTCCCTCGCCAGAGCGATTGCGCCCGCCAGCTCCTCCTTCGTCGATACCTCGAGCAGCAGCGCCGGCAGGATGACGCGCTCCGGAGCGAGCGGGAGGCCGCAGTGCTCAGCGATGCTCTCCAGGCGCTTGGCATAGGTGTGTTCGGCGAAGACCTTGCGGAGGGCTTGCTGTCGCAGCCTTCCCAGCCCATCGGGAAGGTCCTCGACTGCGGCCAAGCGCCGATCGAGCTCCGTCGCGGCACCCGCGGTGAAGACGAGATCTCCGAACATGAGCCGCAAGCCTCGGGCGAAGTTGCTCAGAACCGCCGTGTTGGAGGCGAGGAGCTCGAACACGCGCCGCGCGAACATGGACTGGCTGTGCTGCACCGAGTTCAGGTTGAGGTTCTTGGTGTAGCCCTTGTACCCGACGTCGATGTCCTCCGGTGCGAGGCTTCCGACGATCATGTCCCGGTATCGCGCCGGGAAGGCGTAGTCGGGATCGGTGCCGCCGAAGTTGCGGTCGTAGATCTCGAACGGGCCCTTGCGAGCGAGCGCTGAGGAGAATTCGTCGAGCGCGCGGTTCCGATCAGGATACTTGGCGTAGTACGCGCCAGCGAAGGCGCAGCCCTCGACGCGGTCGAAGATCTCGATCGGGTTGTGGTGGAGAGGCTGCGCCGCGAAGGGCAGGAAGTGAACGCGGTCATGACCGAGCCTCGCCTTGTACCGGGGCACGCAGTCGACGTCGGTCGTGAAGACGACGTCG
>JAPSJX010000053.1 GCA_031178105.1 Agrococcus sp.
CTCAATTGGCAGAGCAGCCGGCTGTTAACCGGCAGGTTGATGGTTCGAGTCCATCTCGGGGAGCCGAAGGCCCCGCGCTCCGCGCGGGGCCTTGTGCGTTGTCAGGCCGAGTCGGACCCGATCGGCCCTAGCCGAGCGTGGCGAGCAGCCGTGCGCACGCCTGCTCGCAGCGGCGGCAGGCCTCGGCGCAGATGCGGCAGTGCTCATGCATCCCGGCGTGCTGCTCGCACTCGTCGGCGCAGGCCTTGCACGCCGCCATGCACGCCTCGAGCGAGGCCCTGGTCACGTTCGCGTCGTACCCCGTGTGGCGGGAGAGGATCCGTCCGGTCGCGTCGCAGAGATCCGCGCAGTCGAGGTTGGTGCGGATGCACTTCGTCAGCTCGGCGACCATGTCCTCCGAGAGGCAGGCGTCGGCGCACGCGGTGCACACCTGTGCGCATTCGAAGCACGCCGCGATGCATGCAGCGAGCGCTTCACGGTCGATGCTCCCGAGGTCCTTGGGATACGTGTCGAGCATCGCGTCGGTCTGGTGAGTCATGGCTCTCTCCTTCCCTGCGCGGCGGAGTCTCCGCCGCCGCGAGCCATGCAACCGAGCGGGGCTGGGAGGCGCCTGGGCCGGGCGCTGAGGGTCGGCCGTCAGTCCTCGAGGTCGTCCACCCCGGGCATCCAGGTCAGCCCCGCGACGCCCCACTTGTTGCGCTTCACGGCCTTCTGCACGCCCTTCGTGCCGAAGGCATCCAGCCGGTCGGCGTAGAGCACGCCGTCGAGGTGGTCGAACTCGTGCTGCAGGATGCGCGCCAGCCAGCCCGAGGCCTCGAGCTCGTAGTGCTCGCCGCGCTCGTCCTGCGCGCGCAGGATGGCCCGCTCCGCCCGCAGCAGCGCGAAGCGCTCACCCGGGATCGAGAGGCAGCCCTCCTCGTCGTCCTCCTCCGGCACGCCGATCGGCGGCGGCGAGATCCACAGCTCAGGGTTCACCGCGACGCCGCGCGTGCGCACGCCGTCCTCATCCGTCCAGTCGTAGACGAACACGCGCTTGCCGACCCCCACCTGCGGCCCCGCGAGGCCCACGCCGGGCGCGGCCTCCATGGTGGCGAACATGTCGTCGACGAGCGCCTGGAGCGCCTCGTCGAAGTCGGTGACGGGCTCGGCGGCGCGGTGCAGCACCGGCTCTCCGGTGATGCAGATCGGCAGAACGGTCATGTCCTCCAGGCTATCGACGCCTGCGGCGGTAGGTTCGACCCGTGCTGTCCACCTCCCTCGACGACATCGCGGCGGAGATCTCCCTCACGCCGCTGCAGGCCGTCGGCATCCCGCTCGCGCTCGTCGCCGCGGTGTTCCTCTCGGTGGGCACGCAGTTTCAGCACCGCGGCGTCGGCCACTTCCAGGGCGGCGACCAGCGCGGGGCCGCGCTCGGCGGCAAGGCGGTGCTGCGGATGCTGCGCGAGCCCGCATGGATCGTCGGCACGCTGCTGCTCGGCCTCGCGGTCGTGCTGCAGCTCGCGGCGCTCGCGTTCGCGCCGCTCATCGTCGTGCAGCCGCTCGGCGCCGTCGCACTCGTCGTCACGGCGCTGCTGAACGCGCGCCTCGCGGGCATCCGCCTCGACCACCGCACCATCCGCTCGATCGCGCTGTGCCTCGTCGGCATCGGCATCTTCGTCTTCATCGCTGCCATCTACGCGATCGAGCGGCCGATCAGTGACCGGCAGCTGCTCACCGCGCTCGCGCTGCTGGTGGTGGCGCTCGGGGGTCTCGGCGCCGGGTGGTGGTTCTTCCGCTCGCGCGCGAACGCGATCTTCTACAGCCTCGCCGCCGGCGTCCTCTACGGATTCGTGGTGACCCTCTCGAAGATCGTCATCAACCGCATCATCTCGGGGCAGTTCGAGTGGCTGACCGTCGTCTGCGCCGTCGCCATGCTGGTGGCGCTGGTCGTCGGCAGCTACGCGGTGCAGCTCGCGCACGCCTCGGGCCCGCCCGACCTCGTCATCGCCGGCCTCACCGTGATCGACCCGCTCATCGCCGTGCTCATCGGCGTCACGGTGCTCGGCGAGGCGTCCGCGACGCCGCCGTGGGCGATCATCGTCTACGCCGCCGCCGGCGCCCTCGCCGTCACCGGCGTCTTCCAGCTCGCCAGGCACCACCCCCAGATCCGGACGCCCGGTGCGGCGTCGGAGGAGGACGAATGACCGACCGACCGTTGCGCATCCTGATCGCGACAGACACCTTCGCCCCCGACGTGAACGGGGCCGCGAAGTTCACCACCCGGCTCGCCGCGCAGCTCACCAAGCGGGGGCACGAGGTGCACGTCGTCGCGTCGGCGCTCGGTCGCGGCAAGCAGGGCACGCACATCGAGGAGCACGAGGGCCGGCGCTTCACCGTGCACCGCCTGCGCTCGATGCTGTACCCGGGGCACGAGTGGCTGCGCTTCGCCGAGCCGTGGCGGATCTGGCAGAACGCCGCATCGCTGCTCGACGCGCTGCGGCCCGACGTCGTCCACTTCCAGTCGCACCTCGTGCTCGGGCGGGCGTTCTCGACGGAGGCGAAGAAGCGCGGCATCCGCGTCGTCGGCACCAACCACCTGATGTTCGAGAACCTCATGGACCACTCGAAGATCCCGAAGGTGCTGCAGAACCGCACGGTCGACTTCGCCTGGAACGACGCCGCCACCGTGTTCGGACGCTGCGACGTGGTGACGACGCCGACCCGGCGCAGCGCCGACTACCTCGAGCAGAAGACGGGCCTGCGCGGCGTCCACGCGATCTCGTGCGGTCTCCCCGGCGACGACTACTCGCCGAATCCCGAGCGCCAGCGCGGACGCATCGTCTTCGTCGGCCGTGTCACGAGCGAGAAGCGCCTCGAGACGCTCGTGCGCGCCGTCTCGCAGCTGCCGCGCGACCTCGAGTGGCACCTCGACATCGTCGGCGGCGGTGACCTCATCGATGAGCTCGCGGCGCTCGCGCGCGACCTGCATGTCGCCGACCAGGTGACCCTCACCGGCTACGTCAGCGACGCAGAGCTGCGCGAGCGGCTGCGGTCGGCGGAGGTCTTCGCGATGCCGTCGACGGCCGAGCTGCAGTCGATCGCGACGATGGAGGCGATGGCCACCGGGCTGCCGGTCGTCGCGGCCGACGCGGTGGCGCTGCCGCACCTCGTGCGCGACGGCGCGAACGGCTGGCTGTTCCGGCCGGACGACGCGACCGACCTCGCCGAGAAGCTGGAGCGCATCCTGCGGCTCGATGACGACGAGTACCGCACCTTCCAGCGGCACAGCCTCGAGATGGTGGCGCCGCACGACATCGAGCGCACGATCACCGCGTTCGAGCGCCTCTACCGGGGCGAGGACATCCGCGACCCGGAGACCAGCGTCGAGCTGCACAGCTAGGCTCGATCCCTGGGCCGGCAGGCCTCGGGGCGGTAGCTCAGCTGGTCAGAGCAGGGGACTCATAATCCCTCGGTCACGGGTTCAAGTCCCGTCCGCCCTACCATCGCGTCGCCATGATGACGCGGACCACCGATCGACGATAGCCCGCGCCACCCCCGCATCCGCGGGCCTGGACCGAACGATGTGAACTCCTAGCGCAGCACGCCGCAGGCAGCAGGGTCGGTCGCCTCGGCGGGCAGGCTCGGGTCCAGCTCGCTGCCGCCCTCGGGGTCGCTGAAGCTGTAGATGCCGTTGCCGTCGTAGTCGACGCCATGGATCACCAGCACGCCCTCGCCTGCTCGGATGGCGTCAGCGATCTGCCGTGCGGTTCCGGTGCCATCCGCTCCCGGGTAGCCGGTCCCGGCGACGTCGGTGAACTCGATGTTGCTGCGGCTGTAGTCGTAGCTCCCGTCCTGCGAGACGGGGAAGCGACCGACGTCGAGGAAGCTGGCAGGCGTGGTGTCCCCGGTGGTGTTCAGCGAGACCACGACCGGGCCGTACGCCGGGACACCCTCGACGGTGTTGATCCGTCCATCGGCGTTGCTGTCCAGCGCGAGCGTCGGGCACTCGTTCATGGCCTGCTCGCCGTAGTGGATGTGCTGCGCATGCGGGGCCTCGGGCGTCAGGCCTTCCGCGTGCACCTCGATGTGCCGGATCAGCTGATTGCGGACCACAGCCGTCGCTGTGCCGGACGCACCCGAGCCGTTGAGCGCGGTGAGCGTCGCGTGCAGCGTGACCGTCTTCTCTGCGCCTCGGCCGTTGCTGGCCATCGCGGGGGCGGTACCCATAACCACCGTCGCCATGACGGCTGCGCTGGCGCCGAGCGCCAGCTTCGTGTTCCTGTGCATGATGACTCCTTCGTCATCGCCCGCAGGGAGGACTCCCTGCCGTAGGGAGCGATACATGGTCTTCGTCGCCGCGCGGCGGGCGGATTGGCGGATCGCCAGGACGCGACCGCCGCAGGCTCGTGTCCGGGGAGGCCCGGGACGGCGGCGCGCGTCGATGGATGGGCGAGCCGGAGCTCGACACGGCGCTCGCCGGCTCGTGGACCGAGGCGGGTGCCCGCTTCATCGGGGGTGCTGCCGCGGCGGCCCAAGGGCCATCGCGGAGATCGCGCAGGCGCTCGGCTGCGGCGCGCGCAGCTCGGCTCAGCTGCGGCGCCGGCGCGCCAGGACGACCGGGGCGGCGACGGCGACGAGCGCACCAGCCGCGAGCAGCCCCCACGGCGTGCCCGGCTTCGGGTCGACGCGCGTGGACGGATCCTCGCCCCTGCGCATCGCCGGGAGATGCTCGACGGCGTGCGCCGCCCGCGTAAGCCCGGCGCTGACGGCGTGCAGCGCACCCCCGGCCGGGCCGGCGCCGCGCAAGCGGATGGCGTCGAGCCGGTCGCGCGAGCGGTCGAGGATGGTCAGCGGCAGCGCGGCGATCACGTTGCCGGGCGGGCGCCGCGCCACGATCGGATGCGCCCTGGTCGGTGCGACGCGGCTCACGACCTCCCAGGCGATCCCGAGCAGCCGCAGCTGACTGACCGGCACCCGCTCCTGCAGTCGCGGGAAGAGCTCGTCCTCCTCGTCCCGCACGTCCTCACGGAGCACCTCGTCCAGCCGCTGCAGCGCAGCCTCGCGCTCCGGCGAGCCGAGCTCGAGCCGCTCGAGCCGGGTCACGAGCTCGTTCACCTCCTGGTGCTCCTGCTCGACCTGCAGGGTGAGCTCCTCGCCGTCGGGCAGCACCCGTCGCATCACGGGCCAGAGCACCGTCTCCTCGGCGAACGCATGGGGGAAGACGAGGCGGTACAGGTCCAGCAGCACCGGCAGCTGCTCCTCGTGCGACGACGCACGCAAGCGCTGCAGCAGGCCGTCGAGCTCGACATGGTCGCCCTTCTGGCGGGCAAGGACGCTGAGACGACCACCCAGCTCGGCGACGCTCTGATCGGCGACAGATCGCATGGCTCCTCCTCGAACCCGTCCGGATGACCATCCTGCGACGTGCGGCTGGGAACTGCCTTGCGGGATCCGCGGTTCCACCATGACGCTCACAGCCGCACCGGGCTAGCGTCGGAGCACCAGTTGGGGGACACCGAGGAGCGACATGCCCGTCCAGGGATCAGCGGCAGAGCACGGCACCAAGGGCGAGCGGCGACTCGACACCCAGGTCGGCGATGTCGAGCTGACGAGCTGGCGGAGCCGGCTCGGCCGATCGCTCGCCCACGTCGCTCGCTGGCTCGGCGACGCGGTCGGTCCGTACGCGACGCTGCTCATCACGCTCGCCATCGGTGCGGCGATCGCGTTCGGCCTGAGCCTCCTCGCGGTCGGCGTCTACGATGCCGTCACCGACGAGGACGGCATCGCGGGCATCGACCGCCCGCTGCTGGATGCCATCCTCACGATCCGGAGTCCGGGCGCGAATGCGTTCATCACCGGCTTCACGGATCTGGCGGGCACGATCGGCATGCCGGCCGTCGCGCTCACCGCGCTCCTGGTCCTCAGCATGCGGCGACGCTCCTGGACCCCGCTCGTCCTCATCGTCGCCGCGGGTGGCGGCTCGCTGCTCATGACGGTCGCTGGCAAGATCCTCATCGGGCGCGACCGCCCGCCGATCACCGACGCGGTTCCGCCGTACGAGGTGTCTGCGTCGTTCCCGAGCGGGCATACCCTCAATGCCGTGGCGGTCCTCGGCGTCATCGCCTACCTCCTCGTGCTGCGACGGCAGAGCAACGCCGCCCGCGCCGCCATCATCGCGGTCGCGGTCATCGCCACCGTCTTCGTGGCCGGGAGCCGCGTGTACCTCGGCCACCACTGGGTGACCGACGTGATCGCGGGCTGGGCGCTCGGCGCCGCGTGGCTCGCGCTCGTCATCACGGCGCACCGGCTCTACCTGACGTCCCGGCTCCGGGACGACGAGCAGCGCGCCGTCGCCTGAGCGGCCGCACGCTCGTCCGCCGCAGCGGCGCACTGCGCGGCGGCCGGAAGACGCCAGGGCCGCCAAGCGCTCGACGAGCGTGAGCCAAGGCGCCCCTTCTGCCGTCGTCTGGCCGGGCGTACATTGCCGACGGGGTCATCGTGCGCGACGGAGGGCGCCATGTCGGACGTGAAGGATGCGACTGCCGGCGACGAGCCGCGCGTGCTCGAGCTGCGGGTGCACGGCGTCAACAACACGACGCCGGCCGCGCTGCTCGACCTGCCGCAGGAGGACCTCCAGTGGCTCCGCGGCGACGGGAGGGCGGCCTTCTGGCTCGCCGCGCCGCGTCAGAACCCGGCGCCCGGTGCCCGCGGGCATATCCCGGACGGCATTCGGCGGGAGGCCTATTCCTGGGGCGGGCTCGTGCGGTCGCAGACCGCCACGCGGACCCTCGGGCGATCCGTCGCGCTGGCCTTCCAGGTGCTCGCGCTGCCGTTCAGCATCGGCAACGGCGCGATGTGGACGCGGCGGCTCCCGCTCGACGCCGACACCGGCGCGACCCGGCTCTGGGCGAACGCGACCGCGGGCGCCGCGCGGCTCTTCGGGCTCGTGCTCACGCTGATGTTCACCACCACGGCGATCACCGTCGCCGTCGACCTGATCGCGCTGCAGTGCTCGGTGGGCGGGCGGTGCACGGCATGGCCGTCCGACCTGGTCGGGATGGTCGTCGCCGCGATGCCCGGCGCGGCCGAGCTGCTCACGCCGAGCCGCGTGCTCGCGCTGCTGGCGGTCGCGCCGGTGCTCAGCGTCGGGCTGCTGGTGCTCTTCGCGCGCATCGCGCGCAGGAGGTACGACACGCTGCACGCGCGTGAGACGGCCGCTGGCGCCGAGGCCCGCGCGGCGATGGAACAGGCGAAGGCGCAGGCCGCCGAGCAGGCGGCCGAGTCGCCGGCGCAGCGCAGCGGCACCGCGCCGGCGGACGGCCGCCGCGCGATCCTCGCGAAGCCGGCCTTCTGGTCGAACCGCACCACCGCGCACCTCGCCCTCGTCCACTTCGCCGCCGCCACGGCGCTGACGACCGCGCAGGTGTCGTGGCATCTCGTGCTGCTGGATGCGGCGACAGGCTACGCGCAGGTCCTCCTCTGGGCGTCCCTCGTGCTGCTCGCGCTCACCGCGGTCGCGGCGGCGATCCTGCCGACCATGACGATCACGCCGAGCGCGCCCGAGGGCCCGCGATGGAGCGGATGGCTCGCGCAGGGGCTGCTCGTGCTCGCGATGCTCGCCTTCGCGATGCTGCTCGTGCTGCTCGTGCTGCCGTCGGCAGCCGCCCCGATGCCGAGCGACGGTCTCGCCGGCGACGACCTGCCGCCCCTGCTGATCGTGACGGTCGGGGCCGTGCTCGCGCTCTCGGGCATCGCGTGGCGACCGCGCGGCACCCGGGCCGGCACGGCCTGGCTCGGCTGCGCGCCGGCGGTGTTCATGCTGCTGTCGCTCGCCGTGGCCGTGCTGACAAGCGCTGCGGTCATCGCGCTCACCACGATCGTCGTGGCGGGGTGGGGCGGCCCGGCGGCGCTCGTCGCCGGCGCCGCAGCCCGGGCGGGGCTGCACGTGCCGGACGTCTTCCTCGCCCTCGGTGGCGCGATCGCCATCGCGCTCCTCACGGGCGTCCTCGTGCTCGTGACGTTCCTGATCCCGCGCAAGCTGCTCGCCGATCGCGCCAAGACGTGGCAGGTCGCGGACGACGACGACGAGCTGCGCGCACGGCTCGAGCGGGAGCGCCGACGCGCCGCGGTCGTCCACCTGGCGGAGCCGGCGACCGCCATCCTGGTGGGTCTCCTCGCGACCGCCATCGGCATCGCGCTGACCTGGGTCTGGGCCGGCGTGCTCCGGCAGGCGCCGCTGCCCGGTGTCGGCAGCGGCACGGCGCGAGTGCTCGGCGTCCCGCTCGCCGAGATCCTCGTCGTCACGACCTGGGCGCTGACCGGCGTCGGCGTGGCGCTCGCGGTGATCGTCGCGCTCGGCGTGCTGCTGCGGAAGCCTGGACTCCTCTCGATCGTCTGGGACATCACGTGCTATTTGCCGCGCACCGCGCAGCCGTTCGGCCCGCCGTGCTACGCCGAGCACGCGGTGCCCGACATCGCTCGAGAGCTCGACGAGTGGCTCTGCGAGCGGCCCGAGCGACGCGCCGTCCTCGCAGCGCACAGCATGGGCGCGGTGATCTCGGTCTCCGCCTTGGGGCTGCTGGCGGCGACGACGCGGGATCCGACCGTGGTCGAGCGCGTCGCGCTGCTGACCTTCGGCTCGCAGCTGCGCGCGTACTTCGGCCGGCTGATGCCCGAGCTCGTCGGGCCGGCGGTCCTCGGCACCTACCCGGCGCGCGGGCCTCGGCCCTGGAAGCCGGATCCGTGGTCCTTGGATGTGCTCGACGACGACCGGACGTGGGACCCGCCTCCCGCGACGCCGTCGATATCGCGCCTCGGCGGCGCGCTGCTGCCCGGCGACGGCGTGCCGTGGATCAACCTGTGGCGGCTGAGCGACTACCTCGGCTTCCCGGCCGTGGCCGGGCGCACGAGCGTGCGCCGCGGCGAGACGAGCTACGAGAACGCCGTCGACCGCTACGCGCAGGAGATCGATCGCACCGGCGCGACCGCCGTGGTGGTGACCCACAACGACTACATCCGGGTGCCGGCCTACGAGAACGCGCTGCTCGAGCTGCTCGGGGGGCCGGAGGTCGTGCCGCGCGTGGACGAGGGCTCCGCGGAGCGGTGAGCCCGCGCACCCGCGCCCGCGCCCGGCGACGGGTACGCTCCCCAGCATGAGCCCGAGCACGCCGTTCCTCTCGGTCGACCTCGAGCGCATGCAGGCGAACATCGCCCGCACCGCCGACGCTGCGACCGCTCGTGGCGTGGCGCTGCGGCCGCACGCGAAGACGCACAAGTGCATCGAGATCGGCCGGATGCAGCTCGCCGCCGGTGCCGTCGGGCTCACGGTCGCGACGGTGGGGGAGGCCGAGGTCTTCGCCGCCGCCGGCCTCGACGACCTGTTCATCGCGTATCCGCTCTGGGTCGACGCCGGTCGCGCCGCCAGGCTCAGCCACCTGGCCGCGGTCGGCGCGAACATCTCGATCGGGCTCGACTCGGTCGAGGGCGCCGAGCGCGTCGCCCGCGCGGGCCTCGCGGGTCGCGTCGCGGTGCGCGTCGAGGTCGACGCGGGCCACCATCGCTCGGGCTGCGATCCGTCGGCGGCGGCGGACGTCGCGCTGGCTGCGGCGCGCGCCGGCTTCGACGTCGAGGGCGTCTTCGCGTTCCCCGGCCACGCCTACGCGCCGGGCGAACGCGAGCGCGCCGCAGCCGACGAGGCGGCGGCGCTCGCGCTCGCGGTCGCAGCGATGCGCGCCGCCGGCGTCGCGCCGCGCGTCGTCTCCGGCGGCTCGACACCGAGCTTCGACGCGGCCCTCGTGCTCGACTCGCCCGTCACCGAGCTGCGGCCCGGCGTGGGCGTGCTGGGCGACGCCCAGCAGTGGGAGCTGGGCAGCGTGCGCGAGACCGACATCGCGCTCACGTGCCACGCGACTGTCGTGTCGCACGCCGGCGGCCGGCTCGTGCTCGATGCCGGCTCCAAGGTGCTCGGCGCCGACCGCGCGCCGTGGGCGACCGGTCACGGTCGTCTGCTCGACCATCCCGACGCGCGCATCGTGCTGCTGAGCGAGCACCACGCCGTCGTCGACATGGCGGGCGGTGCGCTGCGGCCGCTAGGCAGCGTCGTGCGCGTCGTGCCCAACCACGTGTGCACCGCGGTGAACCTCGTCGACGAGCTCGCGGTGCACCACCGTGGCACGGATGCCGAACCCGCAGCGGTCTGGCGCGTGGCCGCGCGCGGGCGCAACAGCTAGCGCGCCCGCTGCCCCGCCGCCTCGGCGATCGTGGCCGCGAGTCGCAGGATGCCGTCGCCAACCTCCGGCTCGCCGTCGGTGCCGAGCGCGAGGAGCGGCACGCTCGTCACACCGAGCTCGCCGAGCGCAGCGGCGAAGGAGGTGACCTCGTCCGCCGTCGCATCCGACCGGATGCCGGCGAACTGCACGACGTCGAAGGCGCCTCGCGCGCCGGCGGCCGCGCGGGCGTCGCGCACGACCTCGATCGCCGCACGCGTCACCGCGCGGTCTGCATCGGGCGTCAGGTCGCCCGCGAGGATGACCCCGTCGCCGAGCTCGCCGGCGAGCGCGAGAGTCTTCGGCCTGCCGCCCCCGATGAGCAGCGGCGGCACGGGATCGGGCAGCCACCGCAGCCGCACGCCGTCGAGGCGCACGTAGCGGCCCTCGACGCTCAGCTCGTCGCCCGCCAGCAGCCTGCGCAGCGCGGTCGCCTGCTCGGCGAGCAGCGTGAGCGGCGACTCGGCACGCACGCCCGCCTGCGCCATCCACTCCAGCACGCCGTGGCCGATGCCGGGCAGCAGTCGGCCGGGAAACATCCGTGCGAGCGTGGCGATCTCCATCGCCGTGAGCGCGACGTTGCGCAGCGGCACGGGCATAAGACCGATGCCGACGCGGATGCGCTCGGTCGCGGCGAGCACGGCGGCGGCGGTCGACGTGCCGGACTGTCCGAAGCAGTCCTCCCACAGCCACAGCTCGTCGACGCCCGCCTGCTCGGCCGCTCGGGCGACCGGCATGAACCGCTCCGGCGGCTGGTCGGGCGGGATGATGAGGCCAAGCGCCGGTGCTGCGTGCATGCGACGAATCTACGACGCGGCACCGCGCTCGCGGGCCGCGGCAGCGGCCCTCGTTAGGCTGGCCGCATGAGCGATTCCGTCCAGACGGCGCCCGACGACGCCGCACTCGCCCAGCACGACGCGTTCCGGCGCAAGCGCGACCTGAGCGTGCGCGGTCCGCAGGGCTCGCTCGCGCTCGTCGCCTCGGCGTGGGTCTCCGAGCCCACGACGGTCGAGGGCGTGCCCGGCACCTGGTCGGCCTCGCCCGCGGGTGACGGCCTGCAGGTCTCGGCGGATGCGTCGGACGGCATCGTCGTCGACGGCCGGGTCGTCGACGGCGCCGCCATCGTCTATGCGCACGACTCGATGACGCCGAGCTCCGTGCGGTTCGACGACCGCCGCACCGCGTTCGCGGTCGGCCCGGACTTCCACGGACGCTTCGCGCTGCAGGTGTGGGACGCCGACGCGGCCGAGGAGCGCGGCTTCGAGGGCATCGAAACCTTTCCCTACGACGCAGCGTGGGTGAAGCACGGGACGTTCGAGGCGGTCGACGGCGGCGTGGGGTTCGAGTACGCGAAGTCGCGCGGCGGCTCGCTGCGACAGGGCGTCTCGCCGGGACGCATCCGCTTCGAGCACGAGGGCGCGGAGGTCGAGCTGCTCGCGCTGCCCGACGGCGACAGCCTGCAGATCGTCTTCGCCGACGCGACGACCGGTGACGAGACCTACGACGTGGGCCGCTTCCTGTTCGTGAAGCCGAAGCACGACGGCACCGTCGTGCTCGACTTCAACCGGGCGATCGTGCCGCCGTGCGCGATGAGCGACCTCTTCAACTGCCCGCTGCCGCCCGCCGGCAACCGCCTCGCCATCGCCATCCGGGCGGGCGAGCGGCGCCCGAGGTTCGCGCAGGCGTAGCCGGCCGAGCCCTGCGCCCTGGTCGTCCACAGCCGGGTCGCCGTGTCAGTGGCCTGTGGTGTGATGCGGTCATGGACGACTGGGGCATCGACGCCGATGGCTACATCGCCGCCGTCCGTGCCGGCGCGCTCGACCCCTGCGGACAGACCGCCGACGAGCTGCAGGCGGTGCTCGACGAGTACGACCGGGAGCTCCGCGACCGCATCATCGCGATGACCCCCGAGGAGGTCGAGGCGGGTGCGCAGCCCCCGCTGCTGCCGCGCGCCCCCGAGCCACCGGCGCAGGAGCGGCTGCGGCTCGACGCCGAGTTCGCGAAGCGGATGCGCGTGGTCGAGACCCGTTCGGCCAGGATCGAGGGCGAGCGGCGCGCGCTCATGGCCGCGCACATGCAGCGGGTGCTCGACATGCCCGGCGATCCGGGCCCTAGGCTCAAGGAGCTCGCATCGTTCGCCGCCGTCGAGGTGGGGCTGACCACCGGTGGCGTGCAGCAGCAGATGACGCTGGCCTGGATGATCGTCGCCGAGCTGCCGGCGGCGCACGTCGCCGCGGCCGAGGGGCGGATCACCACCGCGCACCTGCGCGTCATCGAGTCCGAGACACGAGCGGCGCGGCTCGACCCGGGCGTCGACGCCGAGCAGCGAGCGCGCGTCGTCGACACGCTCGTCGCCGTCGCGGAGGGCACGAGCACGAGCGAGCTGCGCAAGCGGGCGAAGCGCATCGTCAACCAGGTGCTCACCGAGCCGCTGCAGGAGCGGCACGACACCGCCAGGCAGCAGCGGCGGGTCGAGCTGTTCGACGCGGGCGACGGCATGAGCGACGTCGTCGCGCGAGTGCCGACGATCGAGGGGACGGCGATGCTCGACCGCCTCACGCAGGCGGCTCGCAGCAAGGCCGAGGACGACCCGCGCACCTTCGAC
>JAPSJX010000100.1 GCA_031178105.1 Agrococcus sp.
CGCTCATCTTCCTCGATGAGCCGTCGACGGGCCTCGACCCGCAGAGCCGCGCGAACCTGTGGCAGCACATCCTCGACCTGCGCGCCAAGTACGGCACGACGGTCTTCCTCACCACGCACTACCTCGAGGAGGCCGACCGCTACGCCGAGCGCGTCATGGTCATGGACAAGGGCCGCGTCATCGCCGACGACACCGCGACGCGGCTGAAGGCGAACCTCGCGGGCGACCTGCTCACCTTCGGCTTCGCCACGACGACGGATGCCGAGGCCGCCGTCGCCGTGATCCAGCGGCTGACCGATCGCGAGGTGCGGCGGGACGAGGCATCCGTCGTGCTCACCGCACCCGAGGGCGATGCGCTGCTTCCCACCGCGGTGCGGGCGCTCGACGCCGCGGGGCTGACTGTGCGCACCGCCACCGGCGTGCCGCCGACGCTCGACGACGTGTTCCTCGCGCTCACAGGACGCACCCTGCGCGAGGCCGGCGAGGGCGAGCCCGTCGAAGAAGAAGAGGCGGGCGACCCTTCGACAGGCTCAGGGACCGGAACGAACAAGGATGCCTCGGTCGAGGCATCCGTCATGGAAGGAGCCCAGCGATGACCCCCGTTCAGCAAGAGAGCACTCTGCAGGACTCCACTCGTCCCGACACCGCGGTGCGGGCGAACGCCGCGCGCGACACGTGGAACGTGCTCAAGCGCGAGCTGAAGCCGGTCGTGCGCGACCCGTTCACGCTGATCTTCAGCCTCGTTCAGCCGCTCGTGTTCCTCGGGCTGTTCGCGCCGCTGTTGGTCGGGTCGTCGGGTCAGCCGGTGGGGGAGACCCTGCAGTGGTTCGTGCCGGGCGTGCTCGTGATGATCGTGCTGTTCGGCACCGGCGCGACCGGGTCGAACCTGCAGTACGAGATGATGACCGGCTCGCACGAGCGGACGCTCGTCGCGCCGCTGGCCCGCTCGTCGCTGCTGGTCGGCCGCGCGCTGAAAGAGATCGTGCCCATCATCGTGCAGGCGCTGCTCATCGTGCTGATCGCGTGGCCGTTCGGCTTCTCGATCGACGTGCCGGGGCTCGTGGTGGGGCTCGCGCTGCTCGCGGTGTTCGGTGTCGGCCTCGGATCGCTGTCGTACACGCTCGCGCTCAAGACCAAAGACCGCGAGTGGCTGTTCTGGGGCGTGCAGCAGACGCTCATCTTCCCGCTGCTGATCCTCTCGGGCATGCTGCTTCCGCTCGATGACGCGCCCGGCTGGATGCAGACGGTCGCGACGGTGAACCCGATCAACTGGGTGGTGCAGGCCGAACGCGCACTCTTCGCCGGCGACTTCGGCGCGATCGAGGTGCTGTGGGGCTGGGTCGCCGCCCTCGTGCTCGCGGCGCTGGGCCTGTGGGCCGGCATCCGCGCGATGCGCAAGAGCAGCTGACCCGCGAATCGCGGTGGTGACGCCCCGGGCCTCTTCGGAGGCCCGGGGCGTTCCGCTGCCTCGGGGCATGCCGCGGCAGCGGAAGCACTGATCATCAGCCAAAATCCTTGCCGCGTGTGAAGGCTGTGGCTAGAGTGACGCACGAGCCTATCGGGGGGTTTTGCCGCGTGACTGTCACGGAAACGAACGGCCCGGTGACCGAGCACGAGCGCCTGCGCGCGCACGAGAAGGCGCGACTCGACGCGGAGGCTGGGCCACCCAAACCCAAGCGTCGCCGGCGCGGCGGGCTCAGCATCCAGTCGAAGCTGCTCATCATGCTGCTCGCCGTCAGCCTCGTCTCGTCGGTCATCGTGGGGATCATCGGATTCGTCAGCGGCCGCGAGTCATTGCGGGCGTCGGCGATCGAGCAGCTCACGACCATCCGCGAACTCCGTGCCAACGAGGTCGAGCAGACCATGGCCGGCGTGCAGCGGGGTGTCACCCTCGACTCCCGCAACCTCAGCGCGCAGAACGCGTCGATCGCGCTCAACGAGGGCTTCGCGCAGCTGCAGCAGACGCCGCTGTCGCCCGAGCAGCAACAGGAGCTGCACGCCTATCACGCCGAGAGCTTCCTTCCGATTCTGGAGGACCGCTCGGGTCACCAGTACAGCGATACCGCGTTCATCCCCGAATCCCCCGCGGGCCAGTACCTGCAGTACTGGTACACCCGCAACAACGTCGCCTTCGACGACGAGAACTACGACCGGACGCTTCGGATCACGGATGCCGGGGATGGCAGCGCGTACTCGGTCGCGCACGAGCGCTACCACGACTACTTCCAGCGCCTGATCGACGCGGTCGGGTACGAAGACCTCCTCGTCATGAACCTCGAGGGCGACGTCGTCTACAGCGCGTACAAGGGCGTCGATCTCGGGACCAGCCTCGAGTCCGGACCCCTCGAGGAGTCCGCCCTCGCCGACGCGTACCGCGACGTCGTCGCCTCGAACTCGGTCACCGCACTCGAGACGACGGACTTCGAGCGCCTCTTCTCTTCGCTCGATGTGCCGAGCATGTGGGTGCTCTCGCCGATCGGCAACAGCGAGCGCATCACCGGCGTCCTCGCCGCTCAGATCCCCCTCTCGACGATCAACGACACGATGACCGGAGGCGAGTCGTGGAAGGAGCAGGGCCTCGGCGACACCGGCGAGATCTACCTCGCCGGACGCGACCGGCTCATGCGCAGCATCTCGCGCGAACTCGTCGAGTCGCCCGACACCTACGCCGAGGACGTCATCGCCAACGGCACGGCACCCGATGTGGCCGCACAGATCGCGGAGGTCGACGGCACCGTGCTGCTCCAGCCGGTCGACACCGTCTCGGTCGAACAGGCGCTCGCCGGCCGCAGCGGCACGACGATCTCGACCGACTACATCGGATCCGAGAGCATCACCGCCTACACGCCGGTCGAGATCGACGGTCTCGACTGGGTCGCGGTCGCCCGCATCGAGGCGAGCGAGGCATTCGCTCCGGTCAACGAGTTCACGCGGGATCTCGTGCTCTCGATGCTCGCGATCCTCCTCGCTGTGAGTGTCGCGTCGCTCCTGCTTGCGCAGGTCTTCACGCGTCCGATCAAGC
>JAPSJX010000054.1 GCA_031178105.1 Agrococcus sp.
GGCGGCGAGCTCGCCGGGCGGCGGCGAGCTCGCGACCGCGGCGATCGCCGTGTCGGCGTCGGTGCCCTCGAGCGCCTCGAGCAGTGCAGGGATCCGCGCCTGCGGGACGAACGCGTCCGAGAGTCCGAGCAGGATCGCGTCGCCGGGGCCGACGTGCTCGCCGGTGAGCGCGACGCGGGTGCCGAGCTCACCCGGCGCGCGGGTGAGGAGCCAGGTCGCGCCGACGTCGGGCACGAAGCCGATCGTCACCTCGGGGAAGCCGATGCGCGTGGACTCGGTGACGACGCGGTGGCGCGCGTGCGCCGAGACGCCGACGCCGCCGCCCAGCACGATGCCGTGCTGGATCGCCACGACCGGCGTCGAGGAGCGCGCGATGGCGGCGTTCAGCGCGTACTCGTCGCGCCAGAACGCGCGTGCCCCGGCCCCGCCGGTCTCGGCGATGTCGGCGCGGAGGCCCACGACGTCACCGCCCGCGCAGAGGCCGCGGTCGCCGGCGCCGACGATCGCGATCGTCGCGACGGCCGAGTCGCGCTGCGCGTCCGCGAGCGCCGCGGTGACCCCGCGCACCATGTCGTGCGTGAGCGCGTTGAGCGCCTCCGGCCGGTGCAGCTCGATCGTGGCGAGGCGGCCCCGGCGGTCGGTGCGCACGTGCTCGGCCATGGTCGCTAGTGGGTCGGGGCGGGCACCCGCCGGGCGCGCGTGTACTGCGGCGGCCAGACCGACGCAGCCGCGACGCCGTCGAGCGCCACCTCGGCGCCGAGCGCCCAGTGCGGGTTGCGCATCCAGGCGCGCGCGAGCATCACGGCATCGGCGTCGCCCTCGACGAGCACCGACTCCGCGTGCTCGGGCTCCTCGATGAGGCCGACGGCGTTGACCTTCGCGCCGGTCGCCGCCCGCACGGCGCGCGCGAACGGCACCTGGTAGCCGGGCTCGAGCGGGATCTCCTGCCGCGGGTCGAGCCCGCCGGACGACAGGTCGAACCAGTCGGCGCCCGCGGCCATCGCGATCCGGACGTGCTCGACGGTCATGGCAGCGTCGAGCCCGCCCTCGACCCAGTCGGATGCGCTGAAGCGCACCATGAGCGCGGCGTCCGGCACGGCGGCGCGCACCGCCTCGACGACGCGCTGCAGCAGCAGGGTGCGCAGCCCGCCGTCGCCCACGCCCCACTCGTCGTCCCTCGGGTTCGACAGGGGCGAGAGGAACTGGTGGAGCAGGTAGCCGTGCGCCGCGTGCACCTCGACCGCCTCGAAGCCGGCGTCGACGGCGCGGCGGGCGGCGACCGCGAAGCGATCCGGCAGCGCGGCGACCTCGTCAGCCGCCAGCGCGCGCGGCGCCGCATAGCTGCCGAACGCATGCGCGCCGGCACTGACCGTCGTCCAGCCGCCCTGGTCGAGCGGCACCGAGCCGCGCCCGCTCCACTCGCGGTAGGTCGACGCCTTGCGCCCCGCGTGCGCCAGCTGCACCGCTGGCACGGCGCCGTGCGCGCGGATGCGCGCGGCGATGGGCGCGAGCGCCTCGGCCTGGGCGTCGTTCCACAGCCCGAGGTCCTGCGGCGAGATGCGGCCGATCGGCTCGACGGCCGCTGCCTCGGTCATCACGAGGCCGGCGCCGCCGCGCGCGAAGGACGCGAGGTGCTCGTGGTGCCAGTCGCCCGGCATCCCGTCCTGCTCCTCGCACGAGTACTGGCACATGGGAGACACCCACGCCCGGTTGCGCACCTCGATCGGGCCCAGCCGCACGGGCGAGAACAGCACGCTCATCCGCGCTCCCCCGCGATCGCCCCGGGCACCTCGAAGTCGAACACGCCCTCGTCGAACGCGCTGTAGGCGGCGTAGTCGTTCAGCTCGTAGAGGCGCGCGCGCGTCTGCATGCGCTCGACGGCGCCCTCGAGCGTTCCGGTGTCGCGCAGCCCGCCGAGCTCGCGCTCGATCGCGCCCATCGCGATGCGCAGCAGCGAGACCGGGTGGATGGCGATGTTCACCCCCACGTCCTGCAGCTGCTGGTGGGTGAAGAGCGGGCTCTTGCCGAACTCGGTGATGTTGGCGAGGATCGGCACCTGCACGGCCTCGCGGATCGCCGCGAACTCCTCGAGCGACGCCATCGCCTCGGGGAAGATCGCGTCGGCCCCTGCTGCCTCGAGCGCCTTCGCGCGGTCCTTCGCCGCCTCGAGCCCCGCGCCACCGGCGCCCACGACGCCTCGGATGTCGGTGCGCGCCATGATCACGAGGTCGCTGTCCCGACGCGCCGATACGGCGGCCGCGATCCGCTGCACCGCCTGGTCGAGCGGCACGACTTCCTTGCCGTCGAGGTGCCCGCAGCGCTTCGGGTTCACCTGGTCCTCGAGGTGCAGGCCCGAGACGCCCGCATCCTCGAGCTCGTGCACGGCCCGCGCGACGTTCATCGCCTCGCCGAAGCCGGTGTCGGCGTCGATGAGGGTCGGCAGATCGGTCATCCGCGAGATCTCCCGGCCGCGCTGCGCGACCTCGGTGAGCGTCGTCAGGCCGATGTCGGGCAGTCCGAGCTCGGCCGCCATCACGGCGCCCGAGATGTAGACGCCCTCGAACCCGAGCTGCTGGATGAGCGGCGCGGTGAGCGGTGTGAACGCGCCCGGGAAGCGCTGCAGCGTGCCCGAGGCGAGTCCCGCCCGCAGCGCCCGCCGCTTCTCGGAGGGCGTGACCGTCGTGGAGAGCACTAGAAGAGGCCCCGCGTCGTGCCCACGTCGACCGTGCCGGCCGGCGCGTAGACCGTCAGCTGCCGCACCTCGTCGACGCTCAGCTCCGGCAGCCGCTCGACGAGCGCGAGGAAGCGCTCGATCTCGGCGTCGTCGACGATGCCCTGCGCGAGCGTGCGCAGCTTGTGCACGTACTCGGCACGGCCGAACGGGCGCGCGCCGGCCGGGTGCGCATCCGCCACCGAGATCTCCTGCTGGATCACCTCGCCGGAGGTGAGGGTGATCACGATGCGACCGCCGAACGCCTTCTTGTCGGGGTCCGGGTCGTGGTAGCGCTCGGTCCAGATCGGGTCCTCGACCGTCGTGATCCGGTTCCACAGCGCCACCGTGTCCGGCCGGCCCGCGCGCTGGGGCGCGTAGGAGTCGACGTGGTGCCAGCCGCCGTCCTGCAGCGCGACCGCGACGATGTACGGGATGGAGTGGTCGAGCGTCTCGCGCGACGCGGTCGGGTCGTACTTCTGCGGGTCGTTGGCGCCGGAGCCGATCACGAAGTGCGTGTGGTGGCTCGTGTGCAGCACGATCGACGCCACGTTCTCGGGGTCGCGCAGCTCCGGCCGCTCCGCGGAGAGCCGGCGGGCGAGGTCGATCCAGGCCTGCGCCTGGTACTCGGCCGAGTGCTCCTTCGTGTACGTGTCGAGGATGCCGCGCTTGGGCTCGCCGGGGCCGGGCAGCGGCACCGAGTACGAGCCCTCCCAGCCGTCGAGCAGGCGGGCGATGACGCCGTCCTCGCCCTCGTAGATGGGCACGGGGCTCGTCTGCCCGCGCATCGCGCGGTCGACGGACTCGACCGCCATCTTCCCGGCGAACGCGGGGGCGTGCGCCTTCCAGGTGGAGATCTCGCCCTTGCGCGACTGGCGCGTCGCGGTGGTCGTGTGGAGCGCCTGGCCGACGGCCTGGAAGATCGTCTCGGCGTCGAGGCCCAGCATCGTGCCGATGCCGGCGGCCGCTGAGGGGCCGAGGTGCGCGACGTGGTCGATCTTGTGCTTGTGCAGGCTGATCGCGCGCACGAGGTCGACCTGGATCTCGTAGCCGGTAGCGAGGCCCCGCACGAGCGCCCGGCCGTCGCAGCCGACGTGCTGCGCGACGGCGAGGATCGGAGGGATGTTGTCGCCCGGGTGCGAGTACTCGGCGGCGAGGAACGTGTCGTGGTAGTCGAGCTCGCGGACGGCGACCCCGTTCGCCCAGGCCGCCCACTCCGGGCTCACGCGGTCCTCGATGCCGAAGACGGCGGCGCCGGGCTGGTAGGGGTGGCGCTGCGCCTGCTCCCGGGCCGAGACGACCGGCGGACGGTTGAGGCTCGCGATCGCGACGGAGGCGTTGTCGATGATGCGGTTCGCGATCATCTCGACCACGTCGGCCTCCACCTCGACGGGATCGACCGCGACCTGCGCGATCTTCCAGGCGAGCTGCTCCTCGCGGGGCAGGTTCTCGGCGCTCTTGTGGGCTCTCACGTCATGGTGCTGCATGCTGCCGAGCCTAGCCGGGCGGGATCCGCGGCAGCCGTTGCACGATCGTTACGGCATTCACGGCGACCGTCGGGGTCTGCGGCCGGGGCAGCGCTGAGAATGGCTCGAGGACGCGTCGTCGCGTCCCGTCCCCGCCCCTTCCGGAAGGCCCCGCAGTGGTCCGCGCTCGTCACCGCACTCGTCGGCATCGCTGCCGTCGCCCTGCTCGCCGGGTGCGCGCAGACGCCGGCCGCTCCCTCGGCGACCCCGACATCCACGGAGACGCCGAGCGCGAGCGCGACGCCCACGCCGACGCCGAGCCAGACCCCCACCGCATCCGCGACGCCCACGGCGTCAGCGGTCCCCACTGCGTCACCCTCCGCCGACTGGCCCCGCTGCTCCGACGGCGTAGTGAGGGACCCCGAGGGCGCCTACACCGTCAGCTGGAACGTCTCCACCTACGAGGAGCAGGTCGCGGCGTCGAACCCGCGCGCCGGGTTCGAGCCCACGGGGCTGCTCGAGTCAGACGGCGTGCTCTGCTCGGTCGTGTACGACCACCCCGTGGACGGGCCGGGAGCTGGGGTGGGCCACTTCGCTACGGCGATCGTGCGCGACGGCGACGTGGTGGCCGCAGCACGGGCGTGGGCGACCGAGCACGGCTATCAGCTGCTCGAGCACGGTGGCGGGACCGCCGAGTACGTCCTCGGCGCCGAGGACGACATCTACGACGCACGGCTGCACGCCTACGCCTTCGGCGATGCGACGGACGGCAGCGCCGAGCTCGAGACGTACGAGCGGCGGTCGGGGCTCGACCTCGAGCCGACGGACGTGCTGCTCACGCACGTCACCTTCGAGGCGCCCGAGCAGTAGCACAACGGGCAGGAGCGCCACGGGCAGGAGCGCCACGGGCAGGAGCGCCACGGGCAGCAGCACCGCCGGCAGGAGCGTCAACGGCAGGAGCGCCACGGGCAGGAGCGCCACGGGCAGCAGCACCGCCGGCAGGAGCGTCAACGGCAGGAGCGCCGACCATGGGGCGCTGCCGTCCGGCTCGATCGGCGCGGACGACGGAGCGCCCGCCGCTGCCGGAGCAGCGACGGGCGCATCGGCTCCGCTCCTCAGCCCTGCCGCACCTCGACGAGCTCCGCGAAGACGATGAGGTTGTTGGGGTAGCTCCCCGTCGACCCATCCGGGTTGTCGCACGTGATGAGGCGCAGCTCGGCACCGGGCACCGGGTAGTAGACGTCCCGAGTCGGGAACTCGTCCTTGTCGAACGACTCGATCCGGTAGGCCCGGAAGATCGCGGTCGAGCCATCCTCGCGCTCGACGACGATCTCGTCGCCCTGCTGCACCGCGGGGAGCTCGTAGAAGGGGCCGCTCTCGTCGGTGGTCGAGTTGACCTGCCCGAGGAGCACCGAGGCACCCCGCTCGCCGGGGGTCGGCGAGCCGTCGTACCAGCTGCCGGGCGAGCCCTCCTCGCCGGGCGGCACCTCGAGCGTGCCGTCAGCGCGCATCCCGGTCTCGATGAGCTCCACCTGCATCTCGAGCGTGGGGATGCTGACGCGCACCGGGGTGGAGGCGCCCACGGCCAGCGCGGCCGAGGCCGGCCCCGCATCCGGCTCGGGCTCGCTCGACGGCGAGGCCTGCGCGGTGGGGGTGGCGGACGGGGCCGACTGGCTCGACGTCGCGGCGGGAGGCTCGGGCGCGGTGCCGGCCGCGCCGCAGCCCGTCAGGAGGACGAGGAGGGCCGCCGCCCCCGCCGTGAGGCGGAGACGGCGGCCCGTACCGTGAGGCATCATCGCAGTGACTGACGCCTAGTCGTTCTCGAGCGCCGTGCGGCGACGGACGACGTACACGCCGGCCGCAGCCATCGTGAGCACCGTGGCGCCCAGCGCGACGAAGCCGACCTGCGCACCCATCGTGTCGGACTCGACAGCCGCGACCGTGGTCACGTCCGTGTCGACCCAGCCGGCCGGCTGCATCTCGAGGGCACCGCAGAGCGCGGGCGACGTCGCGGCGAGCGGCAGCTCGGGCATGAGGTCGCTCGGGCTCGTGCCGGACTCGGGCTGCGTGGCCGGGTCGAGGCCGTGGACGACCACGACGGCCGTGCCGGCCTCGAGCGCGTCCTGCGTCGCCTGGTCGAGCTCGAACGTCTCCTCGTAGTCGATCGTCGAACCCGCCGGCGCTGCCGCCAGGTCGAGACCGCCGGCCGGGGACTTGTCCGCGTCGCCGACCGAGAGCGTCGTGCCGATCTCACCGTACGCGGGGGCGCCCTCGGTGGTGTTGATGATGCCGTCGCCGTTCGTGTCGGCGTCGTCGCTCGGGCACAGGCCCTGCGCGCCGATGTGGATGTGCTGCACGTGCGGGTAGGGCGCGCCGTCGAACTCGGCGGCGAGGCCGGTGGCGTTGAGCGTGACCGTCGCGCTGGTGCCCTCGACCTCGATCCACACCTCGCCCGATGCGCCGCTGTTGTTGATCTCGTTGAGCGTCGTCGAGTAGGTGCCGGTGGCGTGCGCGGCCATCGCCGGGCTTGCTCCCATCACGACCAGACCGAGCCCGAGCGCGGGGGCTGCGAGCAGAACTGCTTTGTTCTTCATGAGATGGACCTCTTCCGGGGTATCCCGGGCAACCGGTGTGTGCCCTTGTACAACGGTGTTCGGCGCCCTCTGCGCGACGGATTGGTCTGCGTGCGTCCCGGGCGCGTCGCGGCGGCGGCGACATGCCAATCCGCCGGGCGCTCGGCCCCGAACCATCTGTGCAGCGCGGGATCACCCGTCGCCCGAGGATCGGATGGATCGCATGCCCCGCACGCCCCGGCTCATCGCCATCGCCGCCGCAGCGGTCCTCCTCGCCGGCTGCGCGAGCGCGACGGCGCCCGCGCAGGAGTCCGCGGTGCCGGAAGCGTCCCACACGATGCCGGACGGCTCGGTGATGTCCGGTGCGGAGCACGAGGCGCACGGCGCGGGCTCCGGCGACAGCGCCGAGGCGAGCACCGACCACAGCGCGCACAGCAGCGCGGCGGACGGCAGCGGCCCGTCACCCGCCGCCGAGATGATCTGCGGCGGGCAGGTGGAGACGGCGCTCGCCTCGCTCCTGCGGCTCGAGGGCGCTCCGGAGCCCTCGTCGGCATGGGATGCGCCGATGTACACCTGCACGTACGACGTCGACGGGGCGCCGCTCGTGCTCTCCGTGCACGACACCGCCGACCCTGCGGTCGGCGAGCAGCACTTCGCGGCGCTGCAGCACGAGCTGGCCGCCGACGAGATCGAGGGCATGCTGGGGCTCGGCCTGCCGTCCTTCTCGACCGGCGACGGCGTGGTCGCGTTCCTGCGCGACGGCAAGACGCTGCTCGTCGACGCCACCGCGCTGCCGGAGGGACTGGCCGACGGCGCGATGACGCGGGACGGCGCGGCCTACGCCGCGGCCTCCGCCGTGCTCGTGTGCTGGGTCGAGCACGACTGAGCGCCCGGGGGCGGTCGGTCAGCGCCGGTCGACGACCTTCCGCAGGTAGCGGATCCGGTCGCGCAGCTGCTGCATCGACGCCTGCGCGACAGGGGGTCCGCCGCACACGCGCCGCGACTCCGCGTGGACGAGCGCGTGCGCCTCGCCGCGCCGCTTCGCGACGATCGCGACGAGCGAGTTGAGCAGCTGCCGCTCCTCGCGCATCGTGCGGTAGAGCGGCTCGGGCGCCTCCTGGTTCGGCGGCCGGTCGCGGATGCGCGCCGCCTGCCGCGCGTGCCGTCGCTTCAGCAGATCGGAGACGTCCTCCGCATCGAGCAGCCCCGGGATGCCGATGAAGTCGAGCTCCTCCTCGGTCGCGGGCTCGACGAGCTGGCCGAACTCGGCGTCGCCGAACAGCACCCGGTCGAACGTCGCGCTCGACTCGAGCGGCTCCCACGTGAACGGCGCCGCCTCGCGGTCGTCGCTGTCGCCGCGCTCCGCCGCAGCCATCGCATCGTCGTCGAGCAGCTGGTCGTCGGACTGCTCGCGGTCGAGCGCGTGGTCGCGCTGCCGCTCGAGCTCGGCGGCGAGCGTCATGAGCGGCGGCACCGACGGGAGGAAGATCGTGGCGACCTCGCCGCGGCGCCGCGAGCGCACGAAGCGGCCGATCGCCTGCGCGAAGAACAGCGGCGTCGAGGAGCTGGTCGCGTAGACGCCCACCGCGAGCCGCGGCACGTCGACCCCCTCCGAGACCATCCGCACCGCGACCATCCACCGCTGCGTGCCCTGGGAGAACGCGCCGATCCGGTCCGAGCCGCCCGGGTCGTCGGAGAGCACGACCGTCGGCTCCTCGCCCGAGATGCCGCGCAGCAGCGCCGCGTACTGGCGCGCCTGCGCCTGGTCGGTCGCGATCACGAGGCCGCCGGCATCCGGCACCGTCTGCCGCACGTGCGTGAGCCGCACGTCGGCGCTGCGGAGCACCTGCTGGATCCACTCGCCGCCCGGGTCCAGCGCCGTGCGCCAGGCGCCGGCGGTGATGTCCTTCGTGTCGCCCTGGCCGAGCGTCGCGCGCATCTCGTCGCCCATCGACGTGCGCCACTGCATCGTGCCGGCGTACGCCATGAACAGCACCGGGCGCACGACGCCGTCGCGCAGGGCGTGGTCGTAGCCGTAGGCGTAGTCGGTGCTCGACAGGCGGATGCCCCGCTCGTCGCGGATGTACTCGACGAACGGGATGGGCGCGGTGTCGCTGCGGAACGGCGTGCCCGTCAGGGACAGCCGGCGGGTGGCGGGGCCGAACGCCTCGAGCACCGCGTCGCCCCATGAGAGCGCGTCACCCGCGTGATGCACCTCGTCGAGGATCACGAGGCTCGGCGCCGATCGCGTGATGCGCTCGTGCACCGGGGGGCGCGCGGCGACCTGCGCGTAGGTGACGACGACGCCGTGGTACTGCCGCGGGTAGTCGCCGTCGCCGTTCGAGAAGTCGGGGTCGAGGCGGATGCCCGCGCGGTGCGCCGCGTCGGCCCACTGCTGCTTCAGGTGCTCGGTCGGGGCGACGACGGTGACCCGCGCGACGGCGCCGCGGCGCAGCAGCTCGGAGGCGAGCCGGAGCGCGAACGTGGTCTTGCCGGCGCCCGGGGTGGCCGCCGCGAGGAAGTCGCGCGGCTCGGTGCGGAAGTACTGCTCGAGCGCCTCCTGCTGCCAGGCGCGCAGCGGCTGCGCCGTGCCCCACGCGGCGCGCTCGGGGTAGGTCGGCGGCAGGTGGTCGGCCGCGTAGGTGCCGAAGTGCGGGGCATGCTCGGCTGCCTGCCGACCCTGCTGCTGCGCCGCGTGCTGGAGCCCCTGCTGCCCGGAGTACGTCCCGAACGGGGTCTCTGCGGGCAGGCTGGTCACTCGCTCCATCGTAGGCGCGGGCACCCACCTGCGCCGCCCTGCGCGTGTCGCGCCTCCCCGTCCTGTGCTTCTCAACGGAGCAGCTGGTAGCGGGAGGTGGATCTGCCCTCGCAGCACCAGCCGCTCCGTTGATGCGCCTAGGCTGACCGCATGCACTACCTGCTCGGTCTCGCGGCGCTCGTGATGGGCGCGGTCATCGCCACTCGGCGCACGCGGCCCACCTGGTTCGTCGTGCTGACGAGCGTGCTCGTCGCCGTGGGCGCGCTGCTCGCGATCCTCAGCTACACGCGCGTCACCGACGGGCTCGGCCTGGTGCCGAACAGCGTCATCGGCTGGATCTTCGTGGGGCTCTCGATCATGACGATGCTCTCGTCGATCTTCGTGCTCGAGCGGCGCGGCGCGCACGGCGAGGAGCTGCCGCCGCTCATCGGCGACAACCCGTTCGACGGCGACGCCGACGACTCGGACGACCCGCGGCCGGGCGCGGCGCACGGCGCGGCCGGGTCGACGGCGGATGCGCACGGCAACACCCCGCGCTCGGCGGCCGAGGACGCGGCCGTCGCATCGGTCACGGGGGCGACCGCCTCTGTCGGCGCCGCCGGGGCGGCCCCAGCCGGGGCACCCGGATACGCGAGTGTCGGGGCCTCCGGCACCGAGGCCTACGCAGAGGAGACCGTCATGCACCCCGCCCTTCCCGACGACACCGTTTCCGACGACACCGTTTCCGACGACACCGCGTCGTCGCACCCCGGTCCGAGCCCGGACGCGCACGACGGCAGCGAGACGACCGGCGACGATCCCGACATCGCGACGGAGCCGCTCGAGAGCGACACCGCGCACGAGCACGGCACCGACGACCAGGGCACGCACCGCTGACCCGCATCCGCTCCTGCTGTGCAGGAGCCGCGGTCGAGTCCCGAAGTCGCGAGGCGCCGGCGAGCCCTGGCCGTGGCGAGCCGCTGAGCCCGATCGGATGCGCGCCGCGGATGCGGCCGCGCGCGACGACGCCCGCCGAGCTGCAGCGCGGCGGGCGTCTCGTCCGCTCTGGCTACGCCTTCTCCTCGCCCGCCGTGTCGACCTCGGCGACCCACGTCGGCGGCTCGTCGCGGCCCGCCTCCTCGTCGGCCTCCGCGTCCGCCGCGGTCGCCTGCACGATCCCCTGCGCGTGGTGCGTGGGCGCGTAGATCGCGTAGAGGCGCATGGGCTCGCTGCCGGTGTTGATGACGTCGTGCCACGTGCCGGCCGGCACCTGGATGCTCCAGCCGTCGATCACATCCTGCTCGAAGGGCAGGTCGTTCTTGCTCGGCCCCATGACGGCGCGGCCCTGCCCCGCTTCGAGGCGCAGGAACTGGTCCGTGCCCTTGTGCACCTCGAGCCCGATCGAGCTGCCCGGCGGGATGGACATGAGCACGACCTGCAGGTGCTCGCCCGTCCACGCGACCTTGCGGTAGTTCGTGTTCTCGCGCGTCGCCTCGTCGATGTCGAAGGCGTTGCGCATCGGTCCGTTGTCGTGGAGTTCCATGGTCCGCATCCTGCCCGCGCCTCCTGGGAAGCACCAGAGTCGCCCGCGTCGGACGCCGGGGTCACGGATCGAGGAGGATCCGATCGGGCGCACGCACGCGGAGGCGGGCGCGGGTGCGCGTCCACAGCGCGGCACGGGAGAATGGGCGGATGCGCATCGAGTACCCGGCTGATCTGCCCGTCAGCGAGGCGCGCGACGAGATCATGGCGGCGATCCGCGACCACCAGGTGGTGATCGTCGCCGGCGCGACAGGATCCGGCAAGACGACGCAGCTGCCCAAGATGTGCCTCGAGCTCGGCCGCACGAGCATCGGCCACACGCAGCCGCGCCGGCTCGCGGCGCGCACGATCGCCGAGCGCATCGCCGAGGAGCTCGGCGAGGAGGTCGGCGGCGCCGTCGGCTACAAGGTGCGATTCACCGACCAGGTGAGCGCAGCGACGCAGATCAAGGTGATGACCGACGGCATCCTGCTCGCCGAGATGCACCGCGACCGCGACCTGAAGCAGTACGACACGATCATCATCGACGAGGCGCACGAGCGCAGCCTCACGATCGACTTCCTCATCGGCTACCTTCAGCGGCTGCTCCCCCGCCGCCCGGACCTCAAGGTCATCGTCACGAGCGCGACGATCGACCCGGAGTCGTTCAGCCGCCACTTCGGCGGCGCACCGATCATCGAGGTCTCCGGGCGCACGTTCCCGGTCGACATCCGCTACCGCCCGCTCGTCGCCGAGGCGATGGACGAGGACGAGGACGGGGATGGCGAGCCGGATGCGCACGTCGACCTCGACCCGATCGACGGCATCAAGTCGGCCATCGCCGAGATCGCCCGGGACGACAGCGGCGACGTGCTCGTGTTCCTCCCCAGCGAGGCCGACATCCGCGACGCGCAGGACCAGCTGCAGGGCAGGCTCGGCACCACCACCGAGATCCTCCCCCTCTATGGCCGCCTGAGCGCCGCCGACCAGCACCGCGTCTTCGAGCGCTCCCACCGCCCGGGCATCCGCCGCCGCGTCGTGCTCGCCACGAACGTCGCCGAGACGAGCCTCACGGTGCCCGGCATCCGGCACGTCATCGACACCGGCACCGCGCGCATCTCGCGCTACTCCGCGCGCAGCAAGGTGCAGCGGCTGCCGATCGAGGCGATCAGCCAGGCCAGCGCCAACCAGCGCTCGGGCCGCGCCGGCCGTGTCGCGCCGGGCATCGCGATCCGCCTCTACGCCGAGGCGGACTTCGAGAAGCGCCCCGCCTTCACCGACCCGGAGATCCTCCGGACGAACCTCGCAGCCGTCATCCTGCAGGCCGCGTCGCTCGGGCTCGGCCCGCTCGAGGAGTTCCCCTTCCTGCAGCCGCCCGACTCGCGCGGCATCAAGGACGGCCACGACCTGCTGCGGGAGCTGGGCGCGATCTCGGCGAAGGCCGAGATCACGCGCATCGGCCGCGAGCTGGCGCGCCTCCCGGTCGACCCGCGCTTCGGCCGGATGGCCCTGGCCGGCCGTGATGCGGACGTCCCCCACGAGGTCATCGCGATCGTCGCCGGCCTGACGATCCAGGACCCTCGCGAGCGCCCGCTCGAGCGGCGCGAGGAGGCGGACCGCATGCACGCGCGCTTCGTCGACCCGACGAGCGACTTCATCACGCTG
>JAPSJX010000101.1 GCA_031178105.1 Agrococcus sp.
CGTCCGCCGCCCCCCCGTGACCTTCGGCCGACGCGCGATCCCCCCCGTCCACCGCCGCACCGCCACGGCGAGCGCCGCTTCGGCGACCGCGACGCGCGACCGCCGCGCGACGGTGACCGTCGACCGCCGCGCGACGGTGACCGTCGACCCCCGCGCGACGGTGACCGTCGTCCGCCGCGCGATGGCGATCGTCGTCCTCCGCAGCGAGACGGCGAGCGCCGCTTCGGCGACCGCGACGCGCGACCCCCGCGCGACGGCGACCGTCGTCCGCCGCGCGACGGTGACGGCCGTCCTCCGCAGCGAGACGGCGAGCGCCGCTTCGGCGACCGCGACGCGCGACCCCAGCGCGACGGCGACCGCCGACCGCCGCGCGACGGTGACCGCCGTCCGCCCCAGCGAGACGGCGAGCGTCGCTTCAACGACCGGGACTCCCGACCGCAGCCCGAGCGGAAGCCCCTGCGCCCGGGCGACACCGGGTACCGTGCCGACGGCAGCGACGCGCGTCCGCCGCGCGATGCCGAGGGGCGCGCACCGCAGCGCGACGGTCAGGATCGCTTCGGTCGCGACGACCAGCGGCGTCGCGACACGCAGCGCGATCGGAACCAGGGCCCGCAGCGCGACGCCGCACGGCCCGGACGGGACTTCGAGCATCGCGGTGAGGGCTCCGGGGAGAGCTTCAAGCAGGTCCGCGACGAGGAGGTCGTGCCGCCGCCGCTGCCGGCCGACGTCGTCGCCGAGGATCTCGACGTCGGCGCCCGGATGCAGCTGAAGACGCTGACCAAGGACAACGCCGAGTTCGTCGCGAAGCACATGGCGATGGCCTCGCGCTACATCGATGACGATCCGCAGCTGGCGCACGAGCACGCGCTCACTGCCGCGCGCCGAGCGGGCCGGATCGGGGTCGTGCGCGAGACGCTCGCGATCACGGCGTACCAGCTCGGCGACTTCGCGCTCGCGCTCCGTGAGCTGCGTACCTACCGGCGGATCACCGGTCGCGACGACCAGCTGCCGCTCATGGCCGACTGCGAACGTGGGCTCGGCCGGCCGGACAAGGCGCTCGAGCTCGCGCGATCGGTCGAGTCGTCCACGCTCGAGACGCCCGTGCGGGTGGAGCTCGCGATCGTCAAGTCCGGTGCCCGGCTCGACCTCGGTCAGCCCGAAGCCGCGCTCGAGGAGCTGCGCATCCCGGAGCTGCGGAAGGACAAGGCCTTCGAGTACAGCCCCGCGCTGTTCGCGAGCTACGCGGGCGTGCTCGAGGAGCTCGGTCGTGACGAGGAGGCTGCGGAGTGGATGGCGCTCGCCGAGCGCGCGATCGATGCGCTCGAGGCAGCCCTCGCGCCGGGCGAGCTCGAGGAGGTCACGATCGTGACCGAGCGCATCGAGAGCGATGGGGCCGCATCGGGCGATGACGCTGCGGTGCGCGTCGACGCGGAGCGAGACGTCGAGCCGGAGGTCGACGCCATCGAGGTCGAGCCCGCGGTCGAGCCCGGGCTCGAGCCTCGGACGAGCGATGATGCGCCCGCCGCCGAGGAGCCCTCGCCGCACGGCGACGCGCTCTTCGGCGATGCGCTCTTCGGCGACGAGATGATCGACGAGCGGCAGGACGGCAAGGACTGATGGCGCTGTTCCGCAAGAGCGCCGCACCGACGCCGCTCGACGGCGTCGACTGCCTCTACGTCGATCTCGACGGCGTCGTCTACAAGGGCGCGGACGCGATCCCGCATGCCGTGGACAGCATCCGGGCGACCGGGTTGCCGGCCGCTTACCTGACGAACAATGCGTCCCGCACGGATGCGGAGGTCGCGGAGCACCTGTCCTCGTTCGGGCTCGACGTGCAGCGAGAGCAGGTCGTCACGAGTCCCCAAGCGGCGATGCGCCTGCTCGCGACCCACCTCGGACCGGGTGACCCGGTGCTCGTCGTCGGTGGTGCCGGCATCGTCGTCGAGATCGAGGCGCGGGGGTGGCGCGTCGTGCGGACCGCGGCCGAGCAGCCGAAGGCCGTCGTGCAGGGCTTCCACCCGTCCGTCGGATGGAAGGACCTCGCGGAGGCCTCGTTCGCGCTGCAGCGGAAGCCGGCGGATGGCGGGATCCCGTGGATCGCCACGAACGGTGACTGGACGATCCCCGTCGCCGGTGGCATCGCGCCCGGCAACGGCACGCTCGTCTCGGCCGTGCACACGGCAGTCGGCAGGCTCGCTGACTTCGCGGGCAAGCCCGAGACCGCCATGTTCGAGCTCGCGACCGAGCGGTTCGGCGCGACCACGCCGGCGATGATCGGCGACCGGCTCGACACCGACATCCTCGGCGCCCGGCGCACCGGGATCCGTTCGATCCTGGTGCTCACCGGCATCGACCGCGGCGCGAGCCTGCTCGGCGCCGACGCATCGATGCGCCCGGACCACGTGGTCCAGGATCTGCGCGGGTTGAGCGAGCCGGTGCTGCCCGTGCGCGAGACGCTCGAGACCTCGACCGGTGACGTCTACTTCGAGGTAGGCGTCGCCGCCGTGCGGCGCTCCGGCATCGACATCGCGCTCGTGCGTTCGGGGGAGCGGCCGGTCGACACGATCCGAGCCGCGTCCGCAGCGGTGTGGTCGGCCGACCGGCCCGTGCTCGGGCTGCGGGTGTCGCCCGAGCTGCTCGCCCTCTGATAGGCTGACAGCCCACTTCGACGACGAAGGTGCGGAGCACACAGCGCAACGGGCAGCACGCCGAGCGCGACACGCCGGTTTGACGGCGTACCGAAGTCGTGTAACCTAGACAGGTTGCCATCAGCCGGGACTGCGAGTCCGGTGTGAGCTTTGCTCCGCAGCGCGTGTCGAATTGACACTCGCCAAGAAGTGGTTATGATTGAGAAGTTGCCTCGGCGCCGAACCTGAGAGGGTGGAGCACGGGAGCGTCTGATCCTTGAGAACTCAACAGCGTGCACAATGTCAAATGCCAAATATTAACTCGTCGTGCCTCTTCGAGGCACTTCGATTCCTTT
>JAPSJX010000005.1 GCA_031178105.1 Agrococcus sp.
TGCCGAAGAAGCCGCCTCCGCCGCCGAAGTCGCCGCCGCCGCCGGAGAAGCCGCCGCCGAAGAAGCCGCCGCCTCCGCCGCCGAAGGAGCCGCCGCCGCCGGAGAAGAGGTCGCCGAGGCCGCCGCCTCCTCCGCCGTCGCCGCCGCCGCCGCCGAACGGGTCGCTGTAGCCGCCGGCGTGCCCGCCGAAGCCCGGACCGTTCAGCATGTCGCCGAGGATGTAGCCGAGCAGGCCACCGGTGAGCATGTCCTGCCCGCGTCCGCCGCCGCCCCGGCCGCCCAAGCCGCCGCGGTAGTAGGGGTTCTGCGCCCGGCCGCCCCAGCCGCCGACGTCGCCGGAGGCATCCTGCATCGCCTGCTCGGCGTGCTGCGACGCGGCCTGCGCGTACTGCGACGCCGTGGCGGGATCGACCTCGCGCAGGCGCAGGGCCTGCGCGAGCTCCTGCTGCGCCGTCGCGAGCAGCTGGCGCGCGTGCGGGCCCACGCCCATCCGACGGGTGTGGATGTAGTCCTCGGCTCGGTCGATGTTCGCGCGGGCCGAGTCGATCCAGCGGTCGAGCCCGGCCTGCTGGCGCTGCAGCTGGGCGCCCCCCTCCCGCAGCTGCGTCGTCGCCTCGTCGAGTCGCTGGTTGGCGCGCTGCAGGTTGCTCAGCACCGTCAGGGTGTCGGTCGGGCGCCGCTGCGCGACCCGCACCTGCTCCTCGACGTGCTGGATCAGCGGCGCGAGGTCGATCGTGCTCGTGCTGCGCAGCGTCTTCGCGGCCGCGATGTCGCCGATGGAGTCCTGCACGAGCTCGTCGAGCTGCCGGCGCGAGGTGTCGAGGTCGCGCTCCGCGCGCTCGACCGCCGCGAGCAGCCCCGACGCCTGCGCGAGCGCCGCCTCAGCCGCGTGCACCGCGAGCGCGGCGTTCGAGCCGTTGCCCCGCTGGCTCGCGTCGCGACCGGCCGCGAGCGACTGGTCGATGTTGGGCAGCTGGCGCTCTGCGCCGGCGATGTTCTCGCGCACCGGGTCGATGGACGCGCCGGCGTGGATGTCGTCGAGGCGGTCCAGGATGCGTCGCGCGTTCGCGATCCGCCCGTCGAGCTGCCGGCGCGACTGCGCGAGCGACTCGAGCACCTGCGGGGCGGTGCGCTCGAGGTCTCGCAGCTGCTCGAACGAGGTCGCGTGGCTCGCGAGCTCGGTGCCCGCGCCGTGCGCGATCTGCAGGATGCGGCTCGACCACTCGTGCCGCTCCTGGTCGGTGTCCGGGAAGGCGTCGTCGAGCTGCTGCTGCAGCGCGAACGCCTCGGTGAGGCCGGCCTTCGCCTTGTCGAGGGCCTCGCGGTACGGTCGCACGGCCTCCTCGCCGAACTGCGCGTTCGCGAAGGCGAGCTCCTGCTCGCTCTGCTGCACGGTGTCGTCGAGCTGCACGAGCGCGATGTCGGCGCGCTGCTTGAGCTCCTCGAGGCTCAGCTGCTGCTGCTTGCGCTCGGCGAGCTCGCCCTGCTTCTTGCGCCGGGATCGCATGCCGCGCGTGACGAGCCACGCGCCGCCGCCGACGACCGCGGCGCCGCCGACGAGCAGCACGACCGGCCACGGGTCGATGTTCACCTCGGTGCCGCCGTTGCCGAGGCCCCCGCTCGCAGCTGCCTCGCCCACCGCGGTGCTGAACGCGGTGACCCCGCCCTCGAGGTCGCCGTTGTTGAGCGCCGGCAGCAGCTGCTGCTGCAGCAGCTGCTGGACGTCGGCCTCGCTGACCGCGTAGCCCTGGGGGTACCCGTAGCCGTACTGCCCGTCGTCCATCGCGATCGCCACGAGCAGGTCGTCCTGCTGCAGGTTGGAGGCCTCGGCGGCCTGCACGGACCAGTCGCCCTTGTCCATGCCGTCGAAGGAGCCCACGACCACGACGTACACGTCCGCAGGCGACGACGCGTTGTCCTCCTCGAGTGCCGCGGTCACCGACGCGTCATCACCGGCGTAGTCACCCGTCTCGTCGACGAACGGGTCCCCGCCGACGTCGACCGGGTCCTCGGTCGCGAGCGCCCCGGCCGAGAGCCCCAGCAGGCCCGCGGCCCCCATCGCGACGACCGCGAACGGACGGACGATCCTGGCCTGCATCTGCGCTCCCTGCTGACGGCACGTCTCGGAAGTGCCGACTCGGCGCGAGTCTAACCAGCGGATGTGAGCGGGAGCCTGGGGGATGACCCCCGTGCCCGCCGCTGTCAGCGAACGGCCCAGGGGTCGCCGACGACGGCGATCCGCCGCCCCTCGAGCTCGACGAGCAGCAGTGGCGCGGGCGCGCTCGGCGCGTCGATCCCGCAGTCGATCGCAGGCGCGTCGAGCACGGCGCCGTCCCGGAGCACCCGCGTGCCCACGACCGCGTCCTCGTCGCTCCTGCCGACCGGCGGTGCGCCCTCGAGCGCTGCGGGATCGGGGGCCGCGACGATCGCCAGCACATCCCGATCGGCCGCGACCTGCGCGACGGCGACCCCCAGGATCTGCAGCGCGGTGCCGGCGCCGACTCCACTGAGCTCGAGGTCGGCGACGCCGTCTGCCGGATCGTCGAGGAACGACGCCCGGATGCCCGTCTCGTCGACGATGGCGGGATAGCCGCACGCGAGGGCCGGGCTGTCGGGCTCGGAAACCCCTGCGGCATCCTCGCCCGACTCCTGCGCGGGTGCGCCGGCGTGCTCGGCACCCTGATCGGACACCGCGGCGCCGCCCGTCGGAGCGATCGGCGACAGCGCGGGGACGACGAAGGGCGCGACGATGAGCACGGCAGCCCCGGTGGTCGCCGCCGTCATCGCCGCCACCTTCGGCCGCCGCGTGCGTCGCGCGCCCGCGAGCACCGCCTGCACGTCGAGCCCCGCGCGAGGGCCGGGGACGTCCCGCAGGCGCCGCCGCAGCTCGTCGTCGCTCATTGCCGACCCCCTGTCGTCCCGTCCCGACGGACCGGGCCGGCGGCGCCGCCCGCCTCGCGGGCTGCGCGCTCCTGCTCGCGCTCGAGCATCCCGCGCAGCTTGCCGAGCGCATCCGACACGTACCGCTTCACTGCGCCGGCCGAGATGCCCAGCTCGGAGGCGATCTGCTCGACGGTGCGGTCCTCGTCGTAGCGCAGCACGATGCACGCGCGCTCGCGCGGCGAGAGCCGCTGCAGCCGGTGGGCCATGTCGAGGCGCTCGCCGGTCAGGGTCGCGCCGGAGTCGACGCGCTCGCGCTCGACGACGAGCGGGACGATGCGGCGCCAGCGCTGGCCGCGGCGGGCGCGGTCGAGGAAGCGGTTCGCGATCGCCCTGCGCACGTAGGCCTCGGCCTGCTCCACCTCGAAGCCGTTGCGCAGGCGGCCGAACGTGGCCGTCAGGGCGTCCTGCACCATGTCGCGCGCCTCCTCCTCGTCGCCGCTCAAGAGCATCGCGTACCGCACGAGCGCATCGCCGCGGTGGGCGACGAGCTCCGCGCAGACCTGCTCCCACCTGGCTGCCACGCGAGTCTCCTCCTGCTTCCTAGGACGAACGAGCGGCGCTCGGGGTTGGGGCTCAGTCGGCCGCGCGCATGCGCGCGGCGAGTCGGGGGTGGGATGCGTCGAGCTGCTCGATGACGCTCGCCCGGGTCTCGGGCGACTTGTTCTGGCTCATCTTCGCCTTCGCGTCGAACGATCGGACGCGCAGGCGCAGCCCGACCGTGCCCATCGCCAGTCCGCGGTTGGCCTCGTCGTCGATGTCGAGCCGCACGCCGCCGCCGGGCACGTACGCCCGCTCGAAGTGCTCGACCAGGCGATGCAGCACGCGCAGGTTCTCGTCGGCGTCGAGCACCTCGACGTCGCACGTGAGCGTCGCCATCTCGAAGTTCCACGTCGGCACCTGGCCGCGGTCGTCGCCGAGGTACCAGCTGGGGGAGATGTAGCCGTGCTCGCCCTGCACCACCACGAGCATCTGCGCCGGTCCCTGCTCGGACGAGCGCTCGGCGAGCAGGCCATGGCCGCGCGCATCCGCCCGTCCGAGGTGCGTCACGAGCGCGAGCGCGTCGTCCCCATCATCGCCCGGCGCGTCGACGAGCACGGGGGACGGCGAGGCGACCATGCCGGATGCCGGGTGCGACACCAGCAGCATCCACGGCGCGCGGGCGGCGAGCTCGCGCACCTCGTCGAGCCCGATGCGGTACTGCGGATTCGGCTGCATGCCCCAATCCTCCGCCATCATGCGCCGAACTTCCCCGAACTGCGGGGTGTCGTCGCGAGAACCCGCAGTTCAGGGAAGCTCGGCGTGAGGCGGCGGCGTGGACGTCACGCCGGCCAGCTTCTCCAGGAACTCCCGGTAGTAGCCCTCGACGTAGTGGAACGGCGAGACGCCCCACCGGTGCGCGGGGTCGGCGACCTGCAGCGCTTCGGACACCGTGATGAAGCGCTCCGGCGGGATGTCCTCGGCCATCCGCGCGTACGCGCGCGCGAACGACTGGCTCGAGCGCGCGATCACCTCGGGCTCCGTGGTGACTTGATCGGATCCCTGCACGCGCTGGACCCACTCGGCCCGATGGACGATGAGCCTGTCCCGGATCTGGAGCCTGTCGAGCAGCTCCATGAAGGTCTGCCAGCCGGCCGTCCAGCGCTCGAAGTGCTCCTGGCTCGGGAACTTCGTCTGCCGGTACCGATCGGCGGGGAGGCCGAGCCGGGTGAACTCCTGGGACACCGTCGCGACACCGCCGTCCTCGAAGTCGGCGAGGGTCAGCCGCTCGTCGATGGGATCGTAGATCAGCCAGTCGAAGTGCTTCTTCGCCAGCCAGCGACGGCCTCGCTTCTCGACGTCTCCGGCCACCATGCGCCGCTGGAACGCGGAGGCGATGTTCGTGTACGGGGGCAGCTCGGCTCGGGTCGGGCGCCCGCAGAAGCTGGCGAGCGCACTGCGCGCCATGTACGTGCTCAGGACCCACGACGGATCCGCGAACTCGAAGGCGTCTCGGGTGACGCAGCTTCCGAGGATCGCGATCCGAGCAGGTTGGGCCATCCCCTCATGGTAGCCCGGGGCGCCGGCGGCGACCGGCGCGCCATGTCCTCCGCCGACATTCGCCGAGCTTCCCCGAACTGCGGGATTCTGGGCCCAGAACCCGCAGTTCAGGGAAGCTCGGCGCACCGCGCTCGTGGTCAGGCGGCGACGGCCTGCTGCATGTGCTCGAGGCGCCACCGCACGTGGTTCAGCTGGCGCACGAGGCCGCTGGGCAGCGCGCGGCCGAACTGGCCGAAGAACGCCTCCACGTCGACGAGCTCCGTGAGCCACGCCTTCGCGTCGATCTCGAACAGCTCGTCCATGACCGCCGGGTCGATGTCGAGGCCCTCGAGGTTCAGCGCGCCGTCCGGCGGCATGACGCCGATCGCGGTGTCCACGCCCGGCGCGGTGCCGGCGACGCGGCCCGCGATCCACTCGAGCACGCGAGCGTTCTCGCCGAAGCCGGGCCACAGGAACCCGCCCTCGTCGTCGCGGCGGAACCAGTTGACCGAGAAGATCTTCGGCGCGCCCCGGCCGAGCCGGTGGCCCATGTCGATCCAGTGCGTGAAGTAGCCGCCCATGTTGTAGCCGCAGAAGGGCAGCATCGCGAACGGGTCGCGGCGGATCTCGCCGACCGGGCCCTCCGCGGCGGCCGTCTGCTGGCTCGAGACGGTCGCGCCGACGTAGACGCCGTGCTCCCAGTCGCGGGCCTGCATGACGAGCGGCACCTGCGATGGACGCCGGCCGCCGAAGATGATCGCGTCGAGCGGCACGCCGGTCGGCGCATCCCAGTCGGGCGCGATCGACGGCGCCTGCTCGGCGCGCACGGTGAACCGGGCGTTGGGGTGCGCGGCCGGGCCGTTGGCCGGGTCGTAGGGGCGGCCCTGCCAGTCGATGAGGCCCTCGGGCGCCTCCTTCGTCATCCCCTCCCACCAGACATCGCCGTCGGCGGTGAGCGCCACGTTCGTGAAGATCGTGTCGTGGTCCATCATCGCCATGGCGGTGGCGTTCGTCTTGTCGCTCGTGCCCGGCGCGACCCCGAAGAAGCCGTTCTCGGGGTTGATCGCCCACAGCCGGCCGTCGGGTCCTGGCCGCATCCAGACGATGTCGTCGCCGAGCGTCTCGACGGTCCAGCCGGGGATCGTCGGCTGGAGCATCGCGAGGTTCGTCTTGCCGCACGCCGAGGGGAAGGCGCCCGCGAGGTGCAACTGGCGGCCGTCCTCGTGCTTCATGCGCAGCAGCAGCATGTGCTCGGCGAGCCAGCCCTCGTCGCGCGCCTGCACCGACGCGATGCGGAGCGCGAAGCACTTCTTCGCCAGCAGCGCGTTGCCGCCGTAGGCGGAGCCGAACGACCAGATCTCGCGCGTCTCGGGGAAGTGCGAGATGTAGCGCGTGGCGTTGCAGGGCCAGGCGACGTCCTGCTCGCCCTCCGCGAGCGGCGCGCCGACCGAGTGCACGGCGGGCACCCAGTCGTCGGTGCCGTGCATCGCCTCGAGCGCGGCGGTGCCGACGCGCGTCATGAAGTGCATGGATGCGACGACGTAGGGCGAGTCGGTCAGCTCGACGCCGAGCTTCGAGATCGGGCCGCCGACCGGGCCCATCGAGAAGGGGATGACGTACATCGTGCGGCCGCGCATGGCGCCGTCGAAGAGACCGCCGAGCACCTGGCGCATCGCCTGCGGGTCGCGCCAGTTGTTCGTGGGCCCGGCATCCTCGGCGTCCTCGGAGCAGATGAAGGTGCGGTCCTCCATCCGTGCCACGTCGCCGGGGTGCGAGCGGGCGAGGTAGCTGCCGGGCCGAGCCGGGACGGGCACGATCGTGCCGGCCTCGAGCATCACGTCGGTGACGCGCTGCAGCTCCTCCGCGGACCCGTCGCACCACACGATGTCGCGCGGCTCGAGCAGGTTGGCGACGCTGGCGACCCAGGCGACGACGGAGGGGTCGGCGCCCTCGGGCGCGTGCACGGCCTGCGTCCGCGTGGGCTTGGCGGCGGAGCGGGACGGGGCGGCGGGAAGGATCGTCATGCTCCGATTGTGGGCGGGGACGCGCGCCGTGAGGTGACGCAGCGAGAGAAGATTCCGGGTTTCCTTCGTCTCCGTGAAGCGGATGCGGGGAGGCGACAAGCGGTGACCTCTCGACGCGGCGTGGGGCCGGCTCTCTGCGGCGGCACTTGCCCCTCGGATCGACGCTGCCAGCGGGTCGCGCGCCGACCGAGGCGCATGCAAGAAGGATTCGCAGAAGTTTCGTACACTGGAGCCATGGTCGACACCGCCATCCTGGGCCACCGCATCCGGCACTACCGCACCGCGGCGGAGCTGACGCTCGACGCGCTGGGCGAGCGCATCGGGCTCGCGGGCAGCCAGCTCTCGCTCATCGAGAACGGCCACCGCGAGCCGAAGCTGAGCCACCTCCAGGCGATCGCCGAGGCGCTCGGCGTCGGCACGGCCCAGCTGCTCGACCCGGAGCCGCCGAGCGAGCGCTCGCGCATGGAGCTCGACCTGCAGCGCCTGCAGGAGGGCGCGAGCTACCGGCGCCTCGGTCTGCCGACCGTGCGCCCGACGCGCTCGATGGGCGACGACCTGCTCGCGGCGCTCGTCGGCCTGCACCGGGAGCTCGACCGCCGAGCGCGCGAGGCGATCGCCACCCCGGAGCAGGCGCGGCGCGACGCGACCGCGCTGCGTCACCGGATGCGGGAGCAGGCGAACGAGCTGCCCGAGATCGAGGACATGGCAGAGGAGCAGCTGCGCGCCGTCGGCTACGAGGGCGGCAGCCTCACGCACCGCACGGTCAGCGAGATGGCGGCGCGGCTCGGCTTCGAGCTCGTCTACGTCACCGACCTGCCGCACTCGACGCGCTCGGTCACCGACCTCGAGAACGGCCGCATCTACCTGCCGCCGGCGTCGATCCCCGGCGGGCACGGCCTCCGCTCGATGGCGCTGCAGGCGCTCGCGCACCGGCTCCTCGGTCATCGCGAGCCGCGGGACTACAGCGAGTTCCTGCAGCAGCGGCTCGAGATCAACTACTTCGCCGCCGCCACGCTCATGCCCCGGTCCCACGCCGTCGACTACCTGCGGAAGGCCAAGAAGGAGCGGAACCTCGCGGTCGAGGACTTCCGCGACGCGTTCGGCGTGACGCACGAGACCGCGGCCATGCGGTTCTCGAACCTCGCGACGACCCACCTCGACCTGCGCGTCCACTTCCTGCGGGTGCAGGAGGACGGCGCACTCTCGCGCGTGTACGAGAACGACGGCATCCCGATCCCGGTGGACGCGTCCGGCCACGCGGAGGGCCAGCTCGTCTGCCGCAAGTTCGCGGCCCGCACGGCGTTCGAGCGCACGTCGCGCACGACCGAGTTCTACCAGTACACCGACACCCCGAACGGGACGTACTGGTGCTCGACGCAGACCGGCGCCGGCGCCGACGGCGAGTTCTCGATCTCGTTCGGCGTGCGGTTCGACGACGCGAAGCACTTCCGCGGCGCGCAGACGGCGTTCCGCGAGGTGTCCACGTGTCCCGACGAGCGCTGCTGCGCGCGTCCCGACGACGGGCTCGTCGAGCGCTGGCGCCGCAAGTCGTGGGCGTCGGCCCGGATGCACCAGCACACGCTCGCGCCGCTGCCGTCCGGCACCTACCCGGGCGTCGACGACGCCGAGCTCTACGGCTTCCTCGAGCGGCACGCGCCCGCGCTGTGACCGCCGGCAGGCGCTGACCCTTGGCAGACACGCGAGCCGCCCGTAGCCTGGCAGGGCCACGTCGACCGAAGGAGCCGACATGCGTGATGCCGAGCAGGGCCTCAGCTCGCCGGATGCGACGCTGCGCCGCGGCGCGCAGCACCTCGCGGCGCTGCATCCGAGCATCGATCCGCAGCTCGTCGAGCGCATCGTCTTCGAGTCGCACGCGACGCTCGCGCGAGGGGCGCGCATCCGCACCCACCTGCCGCCGCTCGCGCTGAAGTTCGCGGCGGACCGGCTGCAGGCGCTCGACCTGCCGGCGACCCGCGCCGAGGGCGCGCCGCTGCGCGTGCTCGTCGAGTCGACCCGCAACGACGGCATCTCGCAGATGGCCGCCGCCTACCTCAACGAGCTCGGGGAGGGTGCGGTCGCGGCGCTGTCTGCGGCGCTCAACCCGGCCGACGAGGTGCTCCGCAGCGTCGCGGACGTCATGGCCGAGGACGGCGTACCGCTCACCGACAGCTACCCGAAGCCGGTGACCGACGACCTCGCGCGAGCCGCCGACGTGATCATCACGATGCTCATCGAGCACCCGTTCGACCTCGTCGAAGGGCAGCGCATCGAGGCGTGGGACTTCGACGACCCGGCCGGGCTCGGCACCGACGAGGTGCGGCGCATCCGCGACCGGGTGCGGCGCCAGGTCACCGCGTTCCTCTCGGCGCTGCCGGGCTGAGCGCCCATCGGCGGTCATGGGCCGATGGTTGACCTCGACGAGCTGCGCCGGCTGCGGCGAGCGCGCGACCGGATGGACCGCGAGTTCGCCCGGCCGCTCGACGTCGCGGCGCTCGCGCGCACCGCGCTCATGTCGAGCGCGCACTTCAGCCGTCGCTTCCGCGACACCTACGGCGAGACGCCGTACGCGTACCTCATGACCCGGCGCATCGAGCGCGCCGCGGCGCTGCTGCGCGGCGGCGACGTGAGCGTGACGGATGCGTGCATGCGCGTCGGGTGCACGAGCCTCGGGTCGTTCTCGGCGAGCTTCACGAAGCTGATGGGGGAGACGCCGAGCGCCTATCGCGCGCGCGACCACGAGGCGCTCGCGCGTCTGCCGGGGTGCCTCGCGATGGTGCTGACGCGGCCGCGCAGAGGCGATCCGTCGAGCAGGTTCCGACGAGCGCGCAGGGCGCTGCCCGCCTAGTCTCGACCGCATGAGCGTCTCCATCAGCGCAGTGCACGTCATCGTCGACGACCCCGATGCCGCGGTCGCGTTCTACCGCGACGTCCTCGGGATGTCGGTGACGAGCGAGGTCGAGAACGAGGGCTTCCGCTGGGTGACGCTGTCAGCCGCGTCGCAGCCCGACATCCAGATCGTGCTGTCGCACCCCCGCGCCGGCCGTTCGGAGCAGGACGGCGAGGCGATCGCCGCGCTGCTCGCGAAGGGTGAGCTCGGCAGCGTCAACCTGCGGGCGGGGAACCTCGACGCGGTGCTCGAGCGCGCGACGACCGTCGTCGGCGTCGAGATCGTGCAGGAGCCGACCGACCAGTTCTGGGGCGTGCGCGACCTCGCGCTGCGCGATCCCGCGGGCAACCTCGTGCGCATCGAGCAGGCCTGATCGGTCGAGGGGATGGATCGGGGCCGGGCGCACGCACCGGCCCCGCATCCCGGGCTCAGGCCGAGATCTCCGCGGCGAGCACCTCGGCGTACTCGCGCATGCCCGGAGGGTTCAGGTGCAAGCCGCGGTCCCTGGTCTGTCCGCCGGAGATCACGCCACTGACCCACCGGTCGCCGGTGTCGCACAAGCCGTGGCCCTCGAAGTGCGCGGTGACGTCGACGTACTCGACGGCGGGGTCGTGGGTCGCCCCGGCGTATAGCTGGACGCCGGCCTCGATCGCCCGGTTGAGGAGCAGGATCGCGCCGTTGATGAACTGCGTCTGGGCAGCCGAGAACACGATGCCCCCGCCCGCGTCGCAGGAGCCGCTGACGAGGTCCCCGAACAGCAGCGGATAGCCGGCGATGAAGATCTCGGCGTTCGGCGCGTTCGCGCGCACCACCGCCAGCATCCGGGCGATGTCGACGGGCAGCGCCGCGATCGCGGCGAGCGCGGCGGCCTGCGCCTGCTCGCACTGCGCCGGTTCGCCGCCGGCGCCGCACGCGCGGATCACGCCCAGCCAGTCGAGGTCGTTGACCCCCACCGTGATCGTCACGAGCTCCGTCTCGGGGCCGAGGGCATCGACCTGGGTGGCGATGACGTCGTCCGTGCTCGCGCTCGCGCACGCGACGGAGACGACCTCGGTGCCGAGGATGCGGGCGAGTCGCTCGGGGTACGCCTTCCGCGAGCGCAGGCACCTGTCGTCCGCGTACGGCAGGTTGCCCGTCCCGGCAGCCTCGGAGTCGCCGAGCGCGACGTAGGGGGCGCCGTCGGAGACGTCGCCGCCCGGGGGCGCGGCGGATGCTGGCGCAGCCACGAGGGCGGATGCGCCCATGACGAGGGTGGCGAGGATGGCGGACGAGCGACGTGGCATGATGACCCCTAGCGTCGGGATCCGGGCGCCGTGACCGCGGGGATCGGCACCGATGCTAGAGCTCGTCCGCGCCACGCGCCAGGGTCGATCGAGCGGCTCCGCGCATCGCATCCCGCCCGATGAGCGAAGCGCCGGCCCCCGCAGGGGCCGGCGCTCGTGATGCTCGGGGTCGTCGCCGGGCTCAGGCCTCGACGAGCGTGTAGCCGGCCTCGCTGACGGCGGCGCGCACGTCCTCGACGCGCAGCGGCGCGTCGGCGGAGACGGTGACCGTCGAGCGGCCGCCGGCGACGAGCTGCACGTTGACGCCCTCGACGCCCGCGAGGCCGGAGAGCTCCTCGGTGACCGACGAGACGCAGTGGCCGCACGTCATGCCGTCCACCTCGAAGGTCTGCGCGGTGGCGGACGGAGCGGACGCGGACGAGACGCCGCAGGCGCCGCCGCCGCAGCATCCGCCAGCCTGTGCCTGCGCGTCGGCCTCGGCCTCGGCGGGCGTGGACAGGATCTCGATGTTCTGGAGCATGGGAATGCCTTCCTGGTGCGAACGGCTTGCGTGGTGGATCAGGAGCGGACGAGCCGCGAGATCGCGGCGGTCGCCTCGGAGAGCTTCGCCTGGGCGACCGGGCCGCCCGCCTCCGCGGCTTCGGCCACGCAGTGCGCGAGGTGGTCCTCGAGCAGCTGCAGCGCGACGGTCTCGAGCGCCTTCGTGGCGGCCGACACCTGGGTGAGGATGTCGATGCAGTATGCGTCCTCATCGACCATCCGGGCGACGCCGCGCACCTGGCCCTCGGCGCGCCGCAGGCGCTTGAGGAGCGCGTCCTTGTCGGCGGTGTAGCCGTGCGTGGGTGCGATGGCGATGCTCATGATGCCTCCATGATACCCCTCAGGGGTATCGCGGGCAATGGGTCAGGCGGCGACCGCGGCGACGTGCTCGGGGGTGGCCCAGCTGCGCCACATCGCGGCGAGCAGCGCGTCGAAGACCGCGTCGGACTCGCCGGACGGGTAGAGGCCGAGCAGCTCGAGCGTGATGAAGCCGTGCACGCCGGCGAAGATCGTGCGCGTCGAGATCTCGGGGTCGCCGTGGAGGACGCCCTGCTCGACGGCGGCCGTGACCGCTCGCAGCAGCGGCTCGGCCGTGCTGCCGCGGGCCTCCTCGACGGCGGGAGTCGAGTCTCCGCGCCCGAACACCACCTGGAACATCGAGGCGTTGTCGGTCGCCCACTGCCGCCAGGCGTGCGCGAGACCCAGGATGCGCTGCACGGGATCGTCCACGTCCGCCTCGTCCTGCGCATCCACGAGCGAGCGGGCCGCTCGCAGGGTGATCGCCTCGAGGAGCTCGCCGCGCGAGCCGAAGAGCGAGTAGACCGCGGACGTCGACGTGCCGATCGACGCGACGAGCGGGCGCAGCGAGAAGTCGGGCCCCTCGGTCGCCATCAGCTCCGTCGCGGCCTCGAGGAGGCGCTGACGGAGGTGCTCATCATGCAGGCGTGGTCTTCCCATGCCGTCAATCCTACGCGGTCGCGGACGCTGTTTCGGCCGCGAGCGACGAGGGGCCGCGTGTCGGGACCGGAAGCCGAGCGGAGCGGCGGCCGCTGAGCGACGCGTGGGTCACCGACGCGGACGACGAAGCCCTGTGCAGCCGGCGTCGTGCACCGTGCCCCCAGCAGGATTCGAACCTGCGGCCTTCTGCTCCGGAGGCAGACGCTCTATCCCCTGAGCTATGGGGGCCGGGCTGCCGAGGCAGCAGCGCCCAATCTAGCACCGGCGCGCGCTACCCGCCGACCGCCGCCCACGCGAGGCCGAGCGCGGCACCCAGGATCATCCAGGGCCCGAAGGGCAGCTCGGCCTGCATCGATGTCCGGCGGGCGGCGAGCATCGCGATCGCGGCGAGCGCGAAGACGACGAATCCGCCCAGCACGCCCAGGAGCACGGCGTTCCAGCCGAACCAGCCGAGCGTCAGCCCGAGCACCAGGGAGAGCTTCACGTCGCCGAGACCGAGGCTGGTGGGCGAGATGAACGCGAGCACGAAGTAGCCGGCGCCCACGGCGACCATCGCGAGCACCGCGGTGCCGAGTCGGCCCCAGTCGCCCGTGACGGCGGCGCTGAGCAGCAGCAGCGCCAGGACCGCCGCGGTCGTGGGCCAGACGATCGCGTCGGGCAGGCGCAGCACGGCCTGGTCCACGGCGACGAGCAGTGCGCATCCGACCGCGAACGCGCAGAGCGCGAGGGCGACAGTCCAGTGCTCGGCCAGCGCCGCGCCCGCGGCACCGCCGATGCCGCCGAGCGCGGCGCCCACCCACCACCGCAGCCAGCGCGAGTCGCTCGCAGCGATGCGGCGGGCGCGGGGGATGAGCAGTGCCGCCGCGGCTGCGCAGGCGGCGGCGGCGAGGGCGATCACGAGCGGCGGCATCGCGCCGATGCTATGGCAGCCGCAGGGGCCGCCCGGGCTCAGGCGTCGTGGTGCAGGCCCGACTCCAGCTCGTCGAACGACTGCTCGACGAGCGCAGCGAGGGCATCCGGCCCGGCGTCGGAGTTCATCCACATGCGGACCGCGGTCTTGACCGCCGCGGATGCGGCGCCCGCGATCAGGCGCGAGAACGCGTCGGTCTCGGGGTCGACGCCGGTCCGCTTCGCCACCGCGTGGCGGATCGCGTCCTCGAGCTCGTCGTACTGCGCCATGCGATGCGGCAGGAGCGCCGGCGCGCGGTCGATCAGCTGCTCCTTCGCGCGCAGGCGCTGCGCGTGCTCGTCCGACCACGAGCGCACAGAGCCGGCGAGCACGGTGCGCAGCGACTGCAGCGCCGGCTCGTCGTGCGGGCGATCCTCGAAGCCGGCCAGCATCTCCATGGGCTCGTTCTCGTCGGCGGCGACGATCGCGGCCTCCTTCGAGTGGAAGTAGTTCGACACCGTGCGCGGCGAGACGAACGCGCGCTCCGCGATGTCGCTGACGGTCACGTCGTCGAGCCCATGCTCCTGGGCCAGCTCGAACGCCGCGCTCGCGATGGTCTCGCGCGTCAGGATCTTCTTGCGCTCGCGGAGGCCGAGCTCCTCGGGCGCCGGCGCGGCGTCAGACATGCTGCGGCCCGCTCGTGGGCTCGAAGGCGGCGAGGCCGCAGGGGTGAGCGGCCTTGCGCGCAAAGTGACGTTCAATCATCATCGATCCCGATCTCGCGGCTCGAACCGCGTCGGTGGCTGGCTGACGTGAGGAGGCCAGTTTGTGCAGTAACACTGTTTTCGTCAACCGAGGCGGGCCGAACCGGCGAGATGCTGAGGGAGCAAGGACGCATCTGCGTGAATCTTGAGACTTCGCATTGTTGCGTGTTGAGCAACAAGCGTGTCACGATCCTGAATGTCGGCCCAGCAGGGTCGGCACCAAGCTCGGAACCGGAACCCCAGCCCCGGCCCCTGTCACGTAAGGACCTCACCATGCTCGCTTTCGTCATCGCTGCCCAGACGTTCGTCGCCGACCGCTTCGACAAGAAGAACGACCGCGGCGCCACCGCTGTCGAGTACGGCATCCTCGTCGCCCTCATGGCCGCTGCGGTCATCGCCGCCGTCGCGCTCCTCGGCCCGATCCTCAACGACCTCTTCACGGGCGTCGCCGGCTCCGTCGCCACCACCGGCGGTGCCGCGACGGAGGGCTGATCCCGCGAACGCAGACGCTGTGTGCGGCACCCGGGCATCGAGCGCCGGGTGCCGCACATCGCGTAGTGGGCTCATCCACTCGAAGGATCGGAAGCAACATGGAGCGACGCGACGACCGCGGAGCGGTGGTCGTCGAGTTCGCGCTCGTGCTGCCGCTGCTGCTCATGATCACCATCGGCATCATCGCCTTCGGCTACCTGTTCCACGTCCAGTCGGTGCTCGACAACGCCGCGAGGGACGGGGTGCGCGTCGCCACCCTGACCGACGACGACGACGCCGCGGCCTCCGCACGGGCTGCGGCGCGAGCGTCTGCCGCAACGACGGTCCAGCTCGAGGACGACGAGATCACGGTGGACCTCAGCGCCTGCGCCACCCCCGCGTCGCCGTCGAACGACCGGCTCGCACACGTGAGCATCGAGCTCGAGGACTTCTCGCTGCTCGGCCTCGGCACCATCACACTGACAGGCGCAGGGAGCATGCGATGCAACGGTTGAACCGTGCGCAGGGCGACCGCGGCGCCGTCGCGGTCTGGGTGGGCATATTCATGGTGCCGCTGCTCATCGTCGCAGCCCTCGCGATCGACGCGTCGGCGATGTTCACCGACCGACAGCGTCTCCAGCACGGTGCGGACGCCGGCGCGCTCGCCATCGCGCAGCAGTGCTCGGTCGCCCCCTGCGCCGACACCCTGGCCGACGACGTCGCGCAGCAGCTCGCGACCGCGAACGCCCCGGCAGGCGGTGCCCCGACCGCGGCCGCCGAGCTCGACGACGGCTGGGTCACGGTCGACAACAGCTCCGAGCGCGACTTCTGGTTCGCGCCCGTCGCCGGCGAGGACGACGTGACGATCGCCGTGCGCTCGGCCGCCTCCTGGGGCTACCCGACCGGCGGCCCCGTGGTCATGCCGTTCGCCTTCTCGTGGTGCGAGCTCTCGGTGCAGGCCGGCATGCCGGCCATCCGCGACGACTCCGGTCGCATCATCGGCCTCGATGTCCCGGAGGAGGGCGTGACGCGCACCGTGCTCGCGGCCAAGACGTCCGATTCCGGCTGCACCGGACCGAGCGGGAACGTCGTGCCCGGAGGCTTCGGATGGCTCGAGCCGACCGACGGCTGCGGCGAGACGTCCACCGACATCGATTCGTGGGCACCGTCCGACACCGGCAACGCCCCGCCCCACGAGTGCTCGGCCTCCGACTTCAGCCGGTGGGTGGGCCAGACCGTCATGCTCCCCGTGTTCGACGTGGCCTCCGGGGTGGGCAGCAACGCCGAGTACCACATCTTCGGCTACGTGGCCTTCCGGCTCGAGGGCTACTACTTCGCCGGGCAGTACGTGACGGCCGATCGCCCGTGCAGAGGCAACGAGCGCTGCCTGCGCGGGACCTTCCTGCGCTTCGCGGACTCCGAGTCTGACTTCGAGTACAGCGCGACCGGACCCCAGCTCGGCGCGTCCGTGGTCGAGCTCCGGCTCCCTGAGGAGGGGTGACCCATGATCCGTCGCATCATCGTGGCGCTGGTCGCGCTGCTCATCGCCGTGACCGGGGGCGTGCTCACCTTCCTGTACGCAGCGGGCGCTGACGCCAGGGCGGTCGCCGGCATGTCGCCGGAGCGCGTGCTCGTGGTGGCAGCGCCGATCGAGGCCGGCACGCCGTCCGAGGCGCTCGCCGACCTGATCACGGTCGCGGAGATCCCGGCTGCCGCAGTCGTGCCCGGCGGCGTCGCCGATCTCGCCGACGTCGCCGGCATGCTGACGACGGCCGACCTGCAGCCGGGCGAGCAGCTGCTCACGGCGCGGTTCGAGGCCCCCGGCGAGCTCGCCCAGGTCGTCGAGGTGCCGCCGGGCATGCATCAGCTGTCGCTGCAGCTGGAGACCCGGCGCGTCATCGGCGGTGAGCTGCAGCCCGGCGACACCGTCGGCGTGTTCCTCTCCGGCACGGTCGTCACCGGCACCTCGACCGAGAGCAGCGAGAGCGACCAGACCCACCTCATCCTGCACAAGGTGCTCGTGACCGCCGTCACCGGTGCATCGGGCGTCAGCATCGACGAGAACGGCGACGAGGTGCAGGAGGAGGCGGAGGACACCATCATGGTGACCTTCGCGCTGTCGGCCGCCGACGCCGAGCAGCTCGTCTTCGGCGCCGAGTTCGGCCAGATCTGGCTCTCGCTCGAGGGCGCCGACGTCTCCGAGGACGGCACCCGTCTCGTGACCCCCGTGGAGGCGTTCCAATGACCAACGTGCTGCTGAGCACCGACTCGACCGATCTGCAGACCCGCGTGCACGAAGCGGCAGGCGGATCCTGCATCGCCGTGCCGTCGCACCCACTGCCGTCGGCCCCGGCGCAGCTGCTCGCCCAGGTGCAGCACGCGTCGCTCCCCGATGTGCTCGTGCTCGACGCCACCCGTGCGCCGCACGACGCGCTCGCGCTCGCCGCCCGGTTCGACCGCGAGCTGCCCGGTACCGGGCTCGTGCTGATCGGTGACCCGGCCGCGCTCTCCATCGCCGCGATGCGCGTCGGCGTGCGCGACGTGCTGCCCGCCGATGTCGACGTCGAGAGCCTTCGCACCGCGCTCCTGCGCGTCGGTCACGCCGTGCGATCCCGTCGCGCACAGCCGGACGAGGCAGCGGTCGTAGCGACCCCGCTGAGCGCACCCGGTCGCGTCCTCACCGTGCTCTCACCGAAGGGTGGCGCGGGCAAGACGACGATGGCCACGAACCTCGCGGTGGGGCTCGCCGAGTCCGCGCCGGGAGCGGTCGTGCTCGTCGATCTCGACGTGCAGTTCGGCGATGTCGCCACCGCGCTCAACCTCGAGGCCGAGTACGCGCTCGACGACGTGCTCCAGGAACACGTGCTGCGCGACCCCATCGCGCTCAAGACGCGCTTGACCCAGCACCCTTCCGGCCTGCTCGTCGTCTGCGCGCCCGAGAGCCCCGCCGCAGCCGACGCGGTCACCCCCGAACAGGTCAGCGCGCTGCTCTCGAGCCTGACCGCGCAGTTCCGCTACGTCGTCGTCGACACGGCCGCGGGGCTGGAGCCGCGCACCCTCGCAGCCCTCGACCACACGACCGATCCGGTGCTGCTGACGACGTTCGACGTCGCAGGCGCGCGCGGGCTGGGCAAGGAGATCGCCACGCTGCGCGAGCTCGGCATGCTCACGAATGCCCGCCAGGTGCTGCTCAACTTCGCCGACCCCAAGGCTGGCTTGAGCGTCTCGGACGTCGAAGCGACGATCCGAGCGAAGGTCGACCTGACCATCCCCATCTCGCGCTCGGTCACGGCCTCGCTGAACACCGGCGTGCCGATCCTGTTCCAGCGGCCGAAGGACCCCGTGGCGAAGCAGATGCGGAAGCTGGTCACCTTCTACGCCGAGACCGGCGCGCGGCGCGCGTACGGTCGACACAGGGCTGCCGCATGAGCAGCCTCGCGGATCGGCTGGCGGCAGCACGCGGCGGCGTGGACCACCCGGCGCAGCCGGACCGACCGCGGCCGGTGCCGGTCGCCGCGCCGTCCGACCTCGACGCGGCGGTCGCCGAGGCCGCAGCGCCAGCGCCGCAGGCGGCAGCCGAGGAGCGGCCGCAGCAGGTCGACGCCCTCGTCGGCCTGAAGCAGCGCGCAGCAGAGGCGCTCTTCGTGCGCATCGGCACGCGGCTGAACGACGCCAACCTCTCGGAGCAGCAGCTGCATGCGCTCGTGCGCGAAGAGCTGAACGCGGTCGTCGAGGCCGAGCAGGCGCCGCTCACCGGTGAGGAGCGGCAGCGCCTCATCAACGAGGTGCGGGACGACGTGCTCGGGCTCGGCCCGCTGCAGCGGCTCATCGACGACCCGACCGTCACCGAGATCATGGTCAACGGGCCCGACAACGTCTACGTCGAGCAGTCGGGCAAGCTCGGTCGCGCTCCGGTGCGCTTCACGTCCGAGGACCAGCTGCGCCGCATCATCGAGCGGATCGTCACGCGGATCGGGCGGCGCATCGACGAGTCCTCGCCGATGGTCGACGCGCGGCTCGAGGACGGCTCGCGTGTGAACGCCGTCATCCCGCCGCTGGCGTTCTCGGGCTCCACGCTGACGATCCGCAAGTTCTCGAAGGATCCGTTCAAGGTCGCCGACCTCATCCGCTTCGGCACGATGACGCCCCAGATGGCGCAGCTGCTGCGGGCGTGCGTCGAGGGCAAGCTCAACATCATCGTCTCCGGAGGCACGGGCACCGGCAAGACGACGCTGCTCAACGTGCTCTCCTCGTTCATCCCCGCAGGCGACCGCATCATCACCATCGAGGACGCGGTCGAGCTCCAGCTGCAGCAGGACCACATCGTGCGGCTGGAGTCGCGGCCGTCGAACATCGAGGGCAAGGGCGAGATCACGATCCGCGACCTCGTGCGCAACTCGCTGCGCATGCGACCCGATCGCATCGTGGTCGGCGAGGTGCGCGGCGGCGAGACGCTCGACATGCTGCAGGCGATGAACACCGGCCACGACGGGTCGCTCTCGACGGTGCACTCGAACTCGCCGCGCGATGCGATCGCTCGACTCGAGACGCTGGTGCTCATGGCCGGCATGGAGCTGCCGCTGCGCGCGATCCGCGAGCAGATCGCCTCGGCGGTCGACCTCATCGTCCAGCTCGAGCGGCTCCGGGACGGCAGCCGCCGGATCACGGCGGTGACGGAGGTCGTCGGCATGGAGGGCCAGGTCGTCACCCTGCAGGACGTGTACCTCTTCGACTACGCAGCTGGACAGGACGCCAACGGCCGCTTCCTGGGCGTGCCCGTGGCGACCGGCGTGCGACCGAAGTTCCTCGAGCGCATCCATGACCTCGGCATCCAGCTGCCGGCCGGCATGTTCGATCCGGTGCCGTCGCGATGATGCTCGCCGGCATCGCTTCGGGCGCGGTGGCGCTCGGGCTCGGCGCGAGCGTGCTGCTGCTGGTGTCGCCGCGCGGTGAGCGGCTTCCTCGTGAGCGACGCCGCCCGGCCGTGGAGGAGGGGGAGGGCGCCCTGGCCGGTGCCGCCGAAGCTGCGACGGGCCTCGTCGGACGACTGATCCACCGCCGAGCCGGTGACCTCGTGACGAGCCTCGATCTCGCCGGCATCCGGATGCGCCCTCAGGACTTCGTGTTCCTCGTCGGTGTCGGGTCGGTGGTGCTCGTCGCGGTGACGCTGGTGCTCGGCGGCGGTCTTCTCGCCGCGCCGTTGGCGGCGCTCGCGCCGCTCGGGGCCGTGCTGCTGGTGCGTCTGCGCGTCGGCCGCCGCCGTCGGGCGTTCGGCGAGCAGCTCGACGGCACGATGCAGCTCATGGCGTCGAGCCTGCGCGCGGGGTACAGCATGATGCAGGTGCTGTCCTCGGTCGCGAAGCAGTCCGAAGAGCCCACCGCCTCCGAGCTCGGACGCATCGTGAACGAGGCGCGCGTCGGTCGGCCGGTCGTCGAGGCGCTCGAGGAAGCCGCGACCCGGATGGCGAGCGAGGACTTCCGCTGGGCCACGCAGGCGATCGCCATCAACCGTGAGGTCGGAGGCAGCCTCGCCGAGGTGCTCGACCGCGTCGCCGGTACGATCCGCGAGCGGGGCGAGATCCGGCGACACGTCGCCGCGCTGAGCGCCGAGGGCCGGATGTCCGCGGTGATCCTCATGGTGCTGCCGTTCGCGGTGTGCGGGTTCCTCGTGCTCATCAACCCGACGTACCTGCTGCCGCTCGTGGAGACGGGGATCGGCATCGGGCTGCTCGTGTTCTCGGGGCTGCTCTTCATCGTCGGAGGCGTCTGGCTGAGCAAGGTCGTGCAGGTGAAGTTCTGATGTCGCCGATCATCCTGGCGCTCGCCGTCGCCGCCGGTCTCGCGGCGATCGCGCTGCTGCTGGTCGCGACCGCGCAGCCCGCGCGCGCACGCACGCTCGCCAACCTCACGCGCGGCCAGCGGCTCGCGGCCCCGGTGGAGGCGGCGCGCTCCGACGTCGGCACGCTCGAGCGGATCGCCCGGACGGTGACACCCTCGGCGATCGTGTCGCTCCTCGAGCGCCAGTACGCCCGAGCCGGCCGTCCGTCCGGGTGGCCCGTCGGACGGCTGCTCGTGCTCAAGCTCGCGTGGGTACCCGCCTCCGTCGTGCTCCTCCTGCTCGTCATCAGCGCCCGGCCGGCGCCGATCCTCATCGCGCTCGTCGCCGTCCTGGGCCTCGGGATCTACTTCCTCCCGGACCTGCTGCTGCTCGGGCGCGGACAGGAGCGGGATGCGAAGATCCAGCTCGAGCTCGCGGACACGCTCGACCAGATGACCATCGCCGTGGAGGCGGGTCTCGGGTTCGACGCGGCGCTGCTGCGGGTGGCGTCGAACGGCAACGGCGTGCTCGCGAGCGAGCTGACGCGCACCCTGCAGGACATGCGGATGGGGCTCTCGCGCAGCCAGGCCTTCCGTGAGCTGGGCGAGCGCAACAATGTCGACGATCTGCGGACCTTCATCCGCGCCGTGCTGCAGGCGGACGCGTTCGGCATCTCGGTCGGTGACGTGCTGCGCACGCAGGCCGCAGAGATGCGGCTCAAGCGGCGGCAGCGGGCGGAGGAGAAGGCGCAGCAGGTGCCGGTGAAGGTCATCTTCCCGCTGATGCTCTGCATCCTCCCCGTGCTCTTCATCGTCATCCTCGCGCCGGCGGTCATGGGGCTGGTCAGCTCGTTCTCGGGATCCGATCTGTAGCGACCAGCGCGGTCGCGCGTGGGAGGATCGAGTCCTATGCGCACCGCCCATGCAGCCTTCACGATGAACCTCGTGGGCGAGACCGACGTCAACCTGCTCGTGCTGCCCGCCGACGACTACGCATCCGACGATCGCATCTCGGTCACCGTCGACGATGCGCCGGTCGAGTGGCGCATCCTGCCCGCGGCCCACGGCACGCGGGAGCTCGTCTTCACCGCACCCGCCGGCACGCTCGCGGTCGACGTGGAGACGAGCGTCGACGGGACGCAACGACCGGTGGACGAGGGGGATGCGGCGCGCTACCTCGACGACTCCCGCTACATCGAGGCGAGCGCGCTCCGCGGCTTCGTCGAGGAGCGCTTCGGCCGCGCGACCGGCTTCGACGCGATCGCGGCGATGCGGCAGTGGATCGCGCGCGGCTTCACCTACTCGCCCGCGCTGTCAGCGATGGACGACTCCGCCGTGTCGACGCTCGAGAAGCGCGGCGGCATGTGCCGCGACTACGCGCACGTCATGATCGCGCTCGCGCGCGCCGCCGGCATCCCGGCGCGCTACGTGGGCGTCTACGCGCCCGGGCTGCGCCCGCCCGACTTCCACGCCGTCGCCGAGGTGCACATCGACGGGCGGTGGTGGGTCGTCGACGCGACGGGCCTCGCCCCGCGCGGCAGCCTGATCCGCATCGCGACGGGCGCCGACGCGCTCGAGACCGCGTGGGCGACCACGAGCGGCAACCCCGTGCTGCTGCAGTCGCTGACGGTGGAGGCGGCGGATGACGCCCTGCCGCCGGAAGCGGTCGACGACCCCGCGGAGCGCATCCGCATCACCTGACCCGAGGCGGGTGGTCACGACACGCCGCTGCCGTGTGCGCGGGTGGTCAGGACACGCCGCGGGCGACGGGGTCGACGCGGCGTGTCATGACCACCCCACGCGGACGGAGGGCGGGGCGTCGAGGAGGTCAGTCGAGGTTGTCGGCGACCTGGTCGATGACCTGCTGCGCGTCCTGCGCCTGGTCGAAGTACTCCGAGGCGACGGCGACGATCGCGCCGCCCTGCGGCGACGTGGCGACACCCATGGCACCCACGGTCTCGAACGCCGGCGCCGAGAAGCCGGCCGCGTCGGAGAGCACGCCGATCAGCAGCCGATCGGTGCCGGTGACGTGCCGGTACGCGCACACCGTGCCGCCCGCATCCGCCACGTCATCGACGGCGCCGGGTAGCGAGCCCTCGTCGCTCGACGGCGCGAAGTTCGGGTTGAACTCGTAGAGCTGGTCGGCCGTGTAGACATCGCTGCAGTCGAGGTCGCCGGCGACCGGGGGAGTCGTCGGCAGCGCGCTGCCCGTCGGCGCGGGCGTGGGCGTCGGCTCGGGCGGCAGGGACTCCGTCTCGCTCGGCGCCTCGCTCTCGCTCGGCGTCGCGCTCGTCGTCGGCTGCTCGGATGCGCTCGAGGAGGGCTCCGCGGAGTCGATCGGGGCGAGCGCTCCGGGCTGGCAGCCGGTGAGCGCGAGGGCCGTCGCCGCCGCCACGACGGCGACCGGGAGCAGACGACGGATGCGCAGGCTGGGGCTCGACATGGAGCCAGCCTACGGTGGCCCACGGACGTCGCCGTCACGCCGCGCGGACTACGATCGACCCCATGCAGCCTTCCGATCTCTCGCTCGCCGTGCTCGCCGCCGTCCGCTCCGCGGTCGCCCGACGCGCGGCGGACGTGGAGGTCGCGGCGGGCGACATCGTGCTCGAGCGCCCCCGCAACCGCGACCACGGCGACTGGGCGACGAACGCCGCGATGCGCTTCGCGAAGCGCGTGGGCGTGGCCCCTCGCGAGCTCGCCGACGACGTCGCCGCGACGCTCGCCGAGGTCGACGGCATCGAGCGGGCCGACGTCGCGGGTCCCGGCTTCATCAACCTCACGATCGCCGCCGGTGCCGCGGGCGAGCTGGCGCGCACGATCGTGGAGGCGGGCGACGCGTACGGCTCCGGGAGCGCGCTCGAGGGTGTGCGCATCAACCTCGAGTTCGTCTCCGCGAACCCGACAGGCCCCATCCACATGGGCGGCACCCGCTGGGCCGCGGTGGGCGACAGCCTCGGCCGCGTGCTCGAGCGCCAGGGCGCCGACGTCACGCGCGAGTACTACTTCAACGACCACGGCGCGCAGATCGACCGCTTCGCGAAGAGCCTCGTCGCCGCGTTCAAGGGCGAGCCCACGCCGGAGGACGGGTACGGCGGCGCCTACATCGCCGAGATCGCGCGCCGCGTCGACGACGGCTACGACGGCGACCTCCTCGACCTCGACGACCAGACGCTGCAGGAGACGTTCCGCGAGCACGGCGTGAAGCTGATGTTCGACGAGATCCGCAAGGACCTGCACGACTTCGGCGTCGACTTCGACGTCTACTTCCACGAGCACCAGGTGCAGTCGGACGGCTCCGTCGAGCGCGCCATCGAGGTGCTGCGCGAGCGCGGCCACGTCTTCGAGGAGGACGGCGCGATCTGGCTGCGCACGACGACCTTCGGCGACGACCGCGACCGCGTCGTGATCCGCTCGAACGGCCAGCCCGCCTACTTCTCCGGCGACCTCGGCTACTACCAGAACAAGCGCGAGCGCGGCTTCGACCAGAGCATCATCATGCTCGGCGCCGACCACCACGGCTACGTCGGCCGCATGATGGCCATGTGCGCCGCCTTCGGCGACACCCCGCACGTGCACCTCGAGCTCATGATCGGGCAGATGGTCAACCTCATCCGCGGCGGGCAGCCGGTCCGGATGTCGAAGCGCGCGGGCACCATCGTCACGATGGAGGACCTCGTCGAGGCCGTCGGCGTCGACGCCGCCCGGTACTCGCTCGTGCGCTCGAGCGCCGACACGCCGCTCGACATCGACCTCGAGCTGCTCACCCAGCGCACGAACGACAACCCCGTCTACTACGTGCAGTACGCGCACGCCCGGATGTCGGCGGTCGCGCGGAACGCGGAGGCCGCGGGCGTCGACCGGAGCGAGTTCGACCCGTCGCTGCTCGCGCACGAGACGGAGTCGGCGCTGCTCGGCGCGCTGGCCGACTTCCCGCGCGTGCTCTCGCAGGCGGCGGAGCTGCGCGAGCCGCACCGCGTCGCCCGGTTCGCGGAGGAGCTCGCCGGGCTCTACCACCGCTGGTACGACGCGTGCCGCGTCGCACCGCAGGGCGACGAGCCGGTCGGCGCGCTCAACCGCACCCGCCTGTGGCTCAACGACGCGACGGGTCAGGTGCTGCGCACGGCGCTCACGACCGTCGGCGTCTCGGCGCCGGAGCGCATGTAGCGCTCAACCGCCCGCGATCGGTCCCAGGTGCTTGTGCACCGATGAGATCACCACCGATCCCTCGCCGACCGCCGACGCGACGCGCTTCACCGAGCCGCGGCGCGCGTCTCCGACGGCGAAGCAGCCCGGCACCGAGGTCTCGAGCAGCGCGGGCTCCGTGCCCGGCTCGCCGCGCCAGGCGCGCCGGCCCCCCTCGGCGAGCACCTCCGGCCCGGTGATGACCGAGCCCCACCGGTCGCGCAGCACCTCGGGCGGCAGCCACTCGGTGTGCGGCCGAGCGCCGATCGTGATGAACACCGCATCCGCGGGCACCTCGAAGCGCTCGCCCGTCGCCGAGCGCTCGAGCACCACGCGCTCGAGCCGATCCGCCGACGCCGCGCTCGCGTCGACGACGCGCGCGCCGGCGATGAGCCGCACGCCGGCGGCGTCGAGCTGATCGATGAGGTAGCGCGACATGCTCGCTGCGAGCCCCTCGCCGCGCACGACGATCGAGACCGAGCCGGCGTAGCGCGCGAGGTGCAGCGCCGCCTGGCCCGCCGAGTTGCCCCCGCCGACCACCAGCACGTCCCGGCCTGCTTGGGCGCGCGCCTCCACCGACGACGCGCCGTAGAAGACGGATGCGCCCACGAACGGCTCGAGCCCCGGCGCGCCCAGCCGGCGGTACGTGACGCCGGTCGCCAGCACGACGGCCCGCGCCCGCACGACCTCGTCGGGCGCCACCTGCAGCTCGAACAGCTCGCCGACGCGCATCCCGGTCACCCGTCGGGTGTGGCCGAATCGCGCGCCGAACACCCACGCCTGCTGATACGCGCGCTGCGCCAGCTCCGCCCCTGAGACGCCGCGCGAGAAGCCGAGGTAGTTGCGGATCAGCGAGCTCGACCCCGCCTGCCCGCCGATCGACTCCACCTCGAGCACGAGCGTCTCGAGCCCCTCAGACGCGGCGTAGACCGCGGCGGCGAGCCCCGCCGGACCAGCGCCGACGACGGCGAGGTCGACCACGCCGGACGGCAGCTCGGTGCTGAGCCCGTGCGCGCGGGCGAGCTCCGCGTCGTCGGGATCGACGAGGATCTGCCCGGCCGGGGTGCGCACGAGGGGCACGCCGGGCGCGTCCAGGCCGGCCTCCGCCAGCAGCGCGACCGCGTCCGGGGAGTCGGGCGCGAGGTGGTCGGCCGTCACGCCGCTGCGGTGGAGCAGCCGGCGCAGCTCGTGCGTGCGCGGCTTCGCGCTGTCGCCGATCACCGTGAACGCTCGGTGCCGCTTGCCGACCGACGCCTCCCACTCGCGCAGGAAGTCGGTGACCGCGCGATGGAACGACTCGTCGGGGGAGTGCGTGGGCCGCACGACGTAGTAGTCGATCTGCAGGTGCGCCATGAGCTGCAGCACCCGGTCGGCGGTGCGCCGGTCGGCCCACGAGCCCCACTCGATCACGTAGCCGCGGCGCACGTCCGGGAAGCCCCGCCGGGCGGCCGCGAAGACGTTCTCGTGGTCGCCGACCGGGGATGCGTCGTCGGCGAGCACGAGCGCGAGGTCGCCGCCCGCGGCACGGAGCTCGTCGAGCGCCGCGACGCCGTCCGCCGACCCCGCCGCGCTCAGGATCAGGTAGTCTTCGGCGTAGCGCCGCTCGAGCGGCTCGAGCAGCGTGCGCCGCACCTGGTCATCCTCGGCGACGACCAGGATCGCCGCCTGCGGCACGGACGCGCTCGGTCGGCTGGACGGGCGAGCCTCCATGGCGCTCCTCGGGATCCGCTCTGGCGCGGCGCCGGGCCGCTTGGCGGCGAGTGTAGACCGGCGCTCGCGGCCGCTCAAGCGGCGGCTACCCCCGGCGCCGCGGCGCTGCTGCGCGGTACGCCGACACGCTCGGCTCTCCGGGCATCCAGTAGCGCCACGGGTGGGCGGATGCGTCGCCCCCGGGCCCGCTGACGCCCACGCGCGGGCCGGTGACGTGCGCGGGGACCGCGGTCGCGGGCTCGAACGACCAGGAGCCGCGGTCGGCGGGAGCGGCGGTGGCGTCGGCGAGCGGCGCTCCGTCGTCGGCGAGCGTCGCGCCGAGCGCCTGCGCCACGTTGCCCGGACCGCGCGCGAGCTCGCCCGCCGGCGCCGACGCCCGTCGCGCCGAGCGCCGCTCGAGCGCGAGCGCCCGGCCCTCGACCACCTCGCCGGCGCGCACGAGCACGCCCCAGCCCGAGCCCTCGGGTCCGGCGACGATGTTCACGGCGTGGTGCATGCCGTACGTGAAGTAGCAGTAGACGTGCCCGCCGGGGCCGAACATCGTCGCGTTCCGCCGGGTCTTCCCGCGGAAGGTGTGGGCGCCGGGGTCGTCGGCGCCGCGGTAGGCCTCCACCTCCGTCACGCGCAGCGCGACCGCGCCCGACGCATCCGCGCGCCGCAGCACCCCGCCGAGCAGCAGCGGCGCGAGCTCGAGCGGGTCGCGCTCGAACCACGACGGGGGAGGAGTGGGCACCTCGCCACGCTAGGGCACCGCGCTGGAGCCGGGTCGCGGGCGGAGGGGGGAGCACCGTCCTGCCCGGATCTCCTCGGCTCGTGCGGCGCGCCCGGCGGCAGGGCCGCCATGCGCAGCCTCATAGGATGGAGGCAGCGCCACAAGCGCAGACGCCGCCAGCGCTCCGGCCCCCACCGAGCGCGAGCCCCACGAACCACACACGGACGGAGTCCCGTGCCGCATCCGCTCGCCCCCCAGCTGCTCGACCAGGGCGATCCGAACGCGCTCGCCGACGGCGTCTGGCCTGACGGCGCGGCTCGCGTCGACGGAGCGATGCGCGTCGGCGGCGCCGACCTCGCGGAGGTCGCCGAGGCGCACGGCACCCCCTTCCTGCTCGTCGACGAGGCGGTCGCGCGCGGCCGCGCGCGGCGCATCCGCACCGCGTTCGAGGCCGCGTTCGCCACCGATGCCGACGAGCAGCGCGTCGACGTCTACTACGCCGGGAAGGCGCTGCTGACGGCCGACGTCGCGCGCTGGATGCGCGCCGAGGGGCTGCGCATCGACGTGTGCTCGGGCGGCGAGCTCGCGATCGCGCTGCGCGCGGGCGTCGAGGCCGAGGCGATCGGCTTCCACGGCAACAACAAGAGCCTCGCCGAGATCGAGGCGGGCGTCGCCGCGGGCGTCGGCACCTTCGTGCTCGACTCGCCGATCGAGGTGGAGCGCGTCGCGGCAGCCGCCGAGCGCGCGGGGCGGGTGCAGCGCGTCCGTCTGCGCATCTCGGTCGGCGTGCACGCCTCGACGCACGAGTTCCTCGCGACCAGTCACGAGGACCAGAAGTTCGGCGTGACCGTCGGTGAGGCGCCGGCGCTCGTGTCGCGCATCCGCGAGCTGCCGAGCCTGGAGCTCGTCGGCCTCCACACGCACATCGGCTCGCAGATCTTCGACGGGAGCGGCTTCGCCGAGTCCGCTCGCCGCATGCTCGCGCTGCACGCCGAGCTGGGCGCCGACGCGCCGCTGCCCGAGCTCAACCTCGGCGGGGGGTTCGGCATCGCGTACACCGCGGCCGACCGTCCCGAGCCGATCGAGCGGATCGCGCACTCGCTCGCCGACGCGGTGCGCGCGGCCGCCGACGAGCTGGGCGTGCCCGTGCCCCGCATCGCGATCGAGCCGGGCCGCTGGATCATCGGCCCCGCCGGCATCACCGCCTACACGGTCGGGACGGTCAAGCCCGTGCACCTCGACGGCGGCGTCCGCACCTACGTGTCGGTCGACGGCGGGATGGGCGACAACCCGAGGCCCGCCCTCTACGGCGCGCACTACTCGGCCCGCATCGCCGACCGGGCCTCCGACGCCGCCCCAGCCCTCGCCCGGGTCGCCGGCCACCACTGCGAGTCCGGCGACATCGTCGTCGACGCGGAGTGGCTGCCCGCCGACGTCGCGCCCGGCGACCTGCTGGCGGTCGCAGCGACCGGTGCCTACTGCCACTCGCTCGCCTCGAACTACAACGCGACGCCCCGGCCCCCGGTGCTCGCCGTCCGTGACGGCGCCGTGCGGGTCCTCGTGCGCCGCGAGTCGATCGACGACCTGCTCGGCCGCGACGCCGGCCTCGCAGCAATCCCAGGAGACGCATGAACTCGTACCGCAGCCTTCGCATCGCGCTGCTCGGCGCCGGCAGCGTCGGCTCGCAGGTCGCCCGCCTGCTGCTCGAGCACGGCGACGAGCTGGCCGCCCGCGTCGGCGCGCCGCTCGAGCTCGTCGGCATCGGCGTGCGCGACCCGGACGCCCGCCGCGACGTCGAACTCCCGCGCGAGCTCATGACGAGCGACCTGGGCACCCTCGTCGCGAGCGCCGACATCGTGGTCGAGCTGCTCGGCGGGATCGAGCCCGCGCGCACGCTGCTGCTCGACGCGCTCGCCGCAGGAGCCGACGTCGTCACCGCGAACAAGGCCCTCGTCGCCGCGCACGGCCCGGAGCTCTTCGACGCGGCGGAGATCCTCGGCGCCCAGGTCGCCTACGAGGCCGCCGTCGGCGGCGCGATCCCGATCATCCGCCCGCTCGAGCAGTCGCTCGCGGGCGACCGCGTCACCCGCGTGATGGGCATCGTCAACGGCACGACGAACTTCATCCTCGACCGCATGCACACCGAGGGCTCGACGCTCGCCGACGCGCTGGCGACCGCGACCGAGCTCGGCTACGCCGAGGCCGACCCCACCGCCGACATCGAGGGCTTCGACGCCGCCTCGAAGGCGACGATCCTCGCCTCCCTCGCGTTCCACACCGCCGTGCCGGGCGAGCTCGTGCACCGCGAGGGCATCACCGGCATCACGGATGCGATGGTCATGCAGGCGGAGCGCACCGGCCGGGTGCTGAAGCTCGTCGCCATCTGCGAGCGGATGCCCGGCGACGACGGCGACCGGGTCTCGGCCCGCGTGCACCCCGTCTCGCTGCCCGCGACGCACCCGCTCGCGGCCGTGCGCGAGGCGAAGAACGCGATCTTCGTGACGGCGGAGGCCGCCGGCGATCTGATGTTCTACGGCGCCGGTGCGGGCGGGCCCGAGACGGCCTCGGCCGTGCTCGGCGACCTCGTCTCGATCGCCCGCCGGCACGTGCTCGGCGGGCCGGGCGTCGCGTCGTCGACGCACGCCGACCTGCCGATCGCGCCCTTCGGCGACGTGCTCGCGCGGCACGAGCTCGCGCTCACCGTCGCCGACCGGCCCGGCGTGCTCGCCGCGGTCGCCGGGCTCTTCGCCGAGCACGGCGTCTCGGTCGAGTCCGTGCGGCAGGACGCGGGCGAGGCGCGGGCCTCGCTCGTGCTCGGCACCCATACCGCGAGCGAGGCGCGCATCGCGTCCGTGCTCGATGCGCTCGAGGCGCACACCGACGTGGAGCGGATCGACAGCGTGATCCGACTCATCGACTAGGAGGCAGAGATGGCGAACCAGTGGCAGGGCGTGCTGCGCGAGTGGGCCGACACGCTCGACGTGACGGATGCGTCGACGATCGTGACGCTCGGCGAGGGCGGCACCCCGCTCATCGAGTCGAGGGCGCTGTCGACGATGACCGACGCGCGCGTGCTCGTGAAGTTCGAGGGGCTCAACCCGACCGGCTCCTTCAAGGACCGAGGCATGACGGTCGCCGTCTCGCGCGCCGTCGAGCGGGGTGCGAAGGCGGTCGCGTGCGCGTCGACCGGCAACACCTCGGCGGCGGCCGCCGCCTACGCGGCCGCGGCCGGCATCCAGGCGATCGTGCTCGTGCCCGAGGGCCGCATCTCGATGGGCAAGCTCGCCCAGTCGGTCGTGCACGGCGCCCGCATCGTGCAGATCCGCGGCAACTTCGACGACTGCCTCGAGATCTCGAAGGAGCTCGCCGACCGGTACCCGGTGCACCTCGTCAACTCGGTGAACGACGACCGCATCGAGGGCCAGAAGACGGCGGCGCTCGAGATCATCGACGTGCTCGGCGACGCCCCCGACATCCACATCATGCCCGTGGGCAACGCGGGCAACATCACGAGCTACTGGCGCGGCTTCTCGCAGGCGGCGGCGGCCGGCACGGCCACCCGCCGCCCGCGCATGCTCGGGTTCCAGGCCGCCGGTGCCGCGCCCATCGTGCGCGGCGAGGTCGTGCGCGAGCCCGACACGGTCGCGACCGCGATCCGCATCGGCAACCCCGCCTCGTGGCAGCAGGCGCTCGCCGCGCGCGACGACTCCGGCGGCTACATCGGCGCGATCGAGGACGCCGACATCCTGCGCGCCCAGCGGCTGCTCGCGTCGTCGACCGGCGTCTTCGTCGAGCCCGCCTCGGCGATCTCTGTCGCGGGCCTGCTCGAGCGCCATGCGGCCGGGGAGATCCCGGCAGGGTCGACCGTGACCCTCACGGTCACCGGTCACGGTCTGAAGGACGCGGCGTGGGGCCTCCGGCTCGACGACGGGTCCGACGCGACGCCGGAGTCGGCCGACGCCGACACCGTGCAGGTCGCGCAGATGCTGGGCCTCGCGTGACGGCCGCCGACCCGAGCGGTGCCGCGCCGGTCGTGCCGACCGGCCGCCGCGTGCGGGTGCGCGTGCCCGCGACGAGCGCGAACCTCGGCCCCGGCTTCGACACGCTGGGGCTCGCGCTCAACGTGCACGACGAGCTCGAGGTCGAGGCGACCGAGTCGGGCGTGCGGGTCGACGTCACGGGCGTCGGGGCAGGAGAGGTGCCGACGGACGCGACGAACCTCGTCGCCCGCGCGCTCCTGCACGTCTTCGACCGCGTGGGCGTCGTGCCGCCGGGCATCGCCATCTCGGCGACGAACAGCATCCCGCACGGCCGCGGCATGGGCTCATCCGGCGCAGCGATCGTCGAGGGCGTGCTCGCGGCGAAGGGGCTGCTCGAGGGCGTCGTCGACGTCAGCGACGAGGACGTGCTGCGATACGCCACCGAGCTCGAGGGCCACCCCGACAACGTCGCGCCCGCGATCTTCGGCGGCCTCACCATCGCCTGGGTCGACGAGACGGGCCCGCGCCACAAGCAGCTCGCGGTGCACCGCGGCGTCTCGCTGCTGGTCGCCGTGCCGGAGGCGACGATGTCGACGACGCTCGCGCGCAGCCTGCAGCCGACCGAGGTGCCGCACGCCGACGCCGTCTTCAACCTGTCGCGGTCGGCGCTGCTCGTCGCGGCACTCACGCAGAGCCCCGAGCTGCTGCTCGACGCGACGCAGGACCGGCTGCACCAGACCTACCGCGCCAGCGCGATGCCCGAGACGAGCGCGCTCGTCGCGGCGCTGCGCGCCGCGGGCCACGCGGCCGTCGTGTCGGGCGCAGGCCCCTCGGTGCTCGTGCTCGCGAGCGACCCGGCCGCACGGCTGGACGCCGCCCGGATCGTGGAGGGTCGGCCGGAGGCGTGGCACGCGCGCCTGCTGGCCGTCGACATCCGCGGTGGTACAGTGGAGCCCGTCCCCAGCAGCGCTGCGGCCTAGCCGCGCGAGGGGACATTCTGACTCCTCTCTCCGCATTCTGATGCGCCCGACGTCCGCACCGCGGCCGTGAGCGCAGCGGGAGACGTGGTCCCACGCCCGCGAGCATCGCGCGCGGGCCGACATCGAAGGAGCACTCGCGCCATGACGAGCGAGATCATCGACAGCATCCCGACGTCCGACGACGCCGCTGTCGACCAGACCACCGGCGCCAGCGCCGACGCCTCGACGCCCGCCGACGCGCAGGCACCCGCCCAGACGGCGCCGAAGCGCCGCTCGCGCCGCGCGACGTCGTCGTCGGTGGCGGAGCGGGCCGAGGCGCCCGCGCAGGCCGAGCCGGCGCAGGCCGAGCCGGCGCAGGCCGAGCCGGCCGCCGAGGCGCCGCTCGAGGAGGCCGCCCCCAAGCGCCGCGCCCCGCGCCGCTCTCGTGCCGCGGCTGCGGCCGAGGCGACCGACGCCGAGGCGCCCGCAGCAGCCGACGCGGTCCAGGCCGACGTCCCGCAGGCCGACGAGGCGCAGCCCGGCGAGGCCGCGACCGACGAGCCGGCTGCCGACGAGAACGCTGCCGACGAGGCTCCGGCCAAGCGGGCACCGCGTGCCCGCTCGAGCCGCTCGCGCGCCGCCAAGTCGGGTGCGCCCTCCGACGACCAGTCCGCGCCGCAGACCGATGCGCCGGTCGCCGAGGCCGCCGGTGCCGAGGCGACGGATGCACGTGACGCCGACCGCGCCTCGGACGAGCGCGCTGCCCGCGCCCGCGCCGCCGTCGTGGAGGTCACCGCCGACGAGCGCACGACCGACCAGGACGGCGACGAGCGCGGCCAGGACCAGGGCCAGGCCGACGGCCAGGGCGAGGGCCAGCGCGAGGGCGGCTCCCGCCGCCGCCGCAGCCGCGGCAAGGGCAACCAGCAGAGCGGTCAGGACGACGCGCAGCAGCAGGACGACGACGAGAACCGTCGCGGCCGCGGACGCGGCCGCGGGCAGCAGGGCCAGAACGGCCCGCAGACGCAGCAGCAGCCCCAGGCCGACCAGGACGGCCGCCGCGGTCGTGGACGCGACCGCAACCGCGGACGCAGCCAGGACGACGAGTTCGAGGTGCACGAGGACGACGTGCTGCTGCCCGTCGCGGGCATCCTCGACCTGCTCGACAACTACGCCTTCGTGCGCACCTCCGGCTACCTGCCCGGCTCCAACGACGTGTACGTCTCGCTCGCGCAGGTCAAGAAGCACGGCCTCCGCAAGGGCGACGCCGTCGTCGGCGCCATCAAGCAGCCGCGCGAGGGCGAGCAGCAGCAGTCGAACCGCCAGAAGTTCAACGCGCTCGTGCGCGTCGACTCGGTGAACGGCCAGTCGGTCGAGGACGCGCTCACGCGCACGGAGTTCTCGAAGCTGACGCCGCTCTACCCCCAGGAGCGCCTGCGGCTCGAGACCACCTCGAACAAGCTCTCGACGCGCGTCATCGACCTCGTCGCGCCGATCGGCAAGGGCCAGCGCGGCCTCATCGTCTCGCCGCCCAAGGCGGGCAAGACGCTCGTGATGCAGGCCATCGCCAACGCGATCGCGGAGAACAACCCCGAGGTCCACCTGATGATCGTGCTCGTCGACGAGCGCCCCGAGGAGGTCACCGACTTCCAGCGCACCGTCAAGGGCGAGGTCATCGCGTCGACCTTCGACCGGCCCGCCGAGGACCACACGATCGTCGCAGAGCTGGCGATCGAGCGGGCGAAGCGCCTCGTCGAGCTCGGCCACGACGTGGTCGTGCTGCTCGACGGCATCACGCGCCTCGGCCGTGCCTACAACCTGGCCGCGCCGGCATCCGGCCGCATCCTCTCGGGCGGCGTGGACTCGAGCGCGCTCTACCCGCCGAAGAAGTTCTTCGGCGCCGCGCGCAACATCGAGCACGGCGGCTCGCTGACCATCCTCGCGACCGCGCTCGTCGAGACCGGCTCCAAGATGGACGAGGTCATCTTCGAGGAGTTCAAGGGCACCGGCAACATGGAGCTGCGGCTGTCGCGCAACATGGCCGACAAGCGCATCTTCCCGGCCGTCGACGTCAACGCCTCCGGCACGCGTCGCGAGGAGATGCTCATGGGCGTCGAGGAGACGAAGGTCATGTGGAAGCTCCGCAGGGCGCTCGCCGGCCTCGACACGCAGCAGGCGCTCGAGCTCGTGCTCAAGCAGCTCAAGGAGACGCAGTCGAACGTCGAGTTCCTCATGAAGGTCTCGAAGTCGGTGCCCGGCCAGCACGACAAGGACTGACATGTTCGAGTCGGTCTCGGGCCTGCTTGCCGAGCACGCCGACCTCGAGCTGCAGCTCGCCGACCCGGCGCTGCACGCCGACGCCGGTCGTGCGCGCCGGGTGAACCGGCGCTACGCCGAGCTCAGCCAGATCAAGGCCGCGCACGAGCGCTGGCGCGCGGCAGCGGAGGACCTGGCCGCCGCGCGCGAGCTCGCCCGCGAGGACGAGGCGTTCGCCGAGGAGGTGCCCGCGCTCGAGGCAGCGGCGCACGAGACCGAGGAGCGGCTCCGTCGGCTGCTCATCCCGCGCGACCCGGATGACGGCCGCGACGTGATCATGGAGGTCAAGGGCGGCGAGGGCGGCGAGGAGTCCGCGCTGTTCGCGGCCGACCTCGTGCGCATGTACTCGCACTACGCGTCGTCGCGCGGCTGGAAGATCGAGATGCTCGAGTCGACGCCGAGCGACATGGGCGGGTTCAAGGACGTGCAGATCGCGTTCAAGGGCTCGTCGAGCGACCCGTCCGAGGGGGTCTGGGCCTCGCTCAAGTACGAGGGCGGCGTGCACCGCGTGCAGCGCGTGCCCGCCACCGAGACGCAGGGCCGCATCCACACCTCCACCACCGGCGTGCTCGTCTTCCCCGAGGTCGACGAGCCCGAGGAGGTCGCGATCGACCAGAACGACCTGAAGATCGACGTCTACCGCTCGTCGGGCCCCGGCGGGCAGAGCGTGAACACGACCGACTCGGCGGTGCGGATCACGCACATCCCGACCGGCATCACCGTGTCGATGCAGAACGAGAAGAGCCAGCTGCAGAACCGCGAGGCCGGCATGCGCGTGCTGCGCGCCCGCCTGCTCGCGAAGCAGCAGGAGGAGCGGGATGCAGCCGCGTCGGACGCCCGGCGCAGCCAGATCCGCGGCATGGACCGTTCGGAGCGCATCCGCACCTACAACTTCCCCGAGAACCGCATCGCCGACCACCGCACGGGCTACAAGGCCTACAACCTCGACGGCGTGCTGAACGGCGGGCTGCAGCCGGTGATCGACTCGTGCATCCAGGCCGACGAGGAGGCGCAGCTCGCGGCCCTCGCCGGCGACGAGGGCTGACGCCGAGCGCGGGCGGACCCCGGCCGACCATCTCGCTCTCGGTCCGCTGGGTCCGCGACACCTGGCGCGAGCGCTGCGCCGCGCTCGGGGCCGAGCACGAGCTGGTCGTCGTGCGCGCGTCGCCCGCGTCGCTCGCATCCCGCGTCGCCGGGCGCGAGCCCGGTCCAGAGTCCGTCGTCATCGAGCCGGAGGCCCTCGCGGCGTTCGTCGACGGCTTCGACTGGCCGGGCGACGACGAGCCCCACCGCGAGGTCCGCACCGACTGAGCGAGACCCGAGCTGCCTGGACGACGTCCCCGGGCGGGGTTAGCCTGGCGCGCGTCCGACGACATCCGAGGAGGGCCTCATGGGCACCGGTGGCTTCCTGGCCGAGCCCGAGCGGAGCGACGCGGTCGACGCGAAGTACGCCGGCGACATCGCGAGCGACGGCTACGTCATGAACCTGACCCGCACGTGGGCGCAGGCGCCGCCGGTGGACGACGCGTGGACGGCGTTCGCCGCCGCCTCGGCCGAGACAGCGGGGCTCACGTTCCGGCAGAAGGGCATCGTCGTGACCGCGCTCGCCGCGGCGCTCGGCGACGCCTACTGCTCGCTGGCGTGGGGCGCCCGGCTCGCGACGGCGAGCGATGCAGCGACGGCGCGCGCCGTGCTCGACGGCACCGACGACGGCCTCGACGACGACGAGCGGACGCTCGCGGCGTGGGCGCGGCAGCTCGTGCGCGACCCCAATGGCACGACGGCCGATGACGTCGACGCGCTCCGGCGCGCCGGCTTCGACGATCGCGCGATCCTCGGCCTCACCGCCTACATCGCCGCCCGCATCGCGTTCTCGACCGTGAACGACGCGCTCGGCGCCGTCCCGGATGCCCAGCTGCGCGCCGCCGCCCCGGCGCCCGTGCGCGACGCGGTCACCTACGGACGTGCCGCGAGCGCCTGATCCGCCCGTGCCAGGATGGCGTCATGGACGCGCTGCTGCTCTGGCTCGGCTCCGGGCTGCTGGCGGCCGGCGCCATCGCGATCGCCGTCGTCGTCCACGCGATCGGTCTCGGGCGCATCGCGCCGTCGCCGGCGGTGGGCCTCCCGGGTCGGCGGCTGCGGACGGATGCCCGCGCCTACCGGGCATCGCACCGCGCCGCCACGCCGCTCACGTGGCTCACCGCATCCGTCGCCGCCGTCGCGGCCCTCGGTGCGCTCGCGGCGGGCGGTGCGGCGGGCGTCGAGGAGTGGGCGATCCTCGCCGTGCTCGCCGCCGTCGTGCTCGTCGTCGGCCTCGCGCTCGCCACCTGGCGGGCGCACTCGGCGCTCGGCGACGTCGGCGACGACCCGCCGCCGGCCTGAGCGACTCAGGCCTGCTGACGGCCTCGATCGGCGGGCGCAGGGTAGCCTGAGCGCAGGCCCGCAGAGGGCCGCGGACGAGGGAGCCGTACCCGCACAGCGACAAGACGGCCGGAAGGGCTCGTCATGGCGTGGGTGATCCTGGTGGCCTCCGGACTGCTGGAGGCGGTGTGGGCGGCCGCGATGCAGTCGTCGCAGGGCTTCCGCCGCTGGCGCCCGACCGTGCTGTTCGTGGTCGCGATGCTCGCGTCGATGGGCGGGCTCGCGCTCGCCATGCGCGAGATCCCGACCGGCACCGCCTACGCGGTCTGGGTCGGCGTCGGCGCGGTCGCGACCGTTGCCCTGCAGGCGGCGCGCGGCAAGGAGCGGCTCACGCTCGTGCGCTCGCTGCTGCTCGTCCTGCTCGTCGGCTGCCTCGTCGGCCTGAAGCTGGTGAGCTGAGGTGGGTGCGCGCACCGCCTGGCTCGTGCTGCTCGCGAGCGCCGTGCTCGAGGCCGTCTGGGCGACGGCGCTCGGGGCGTCCGACGGCCTCGCCGAGCCGCTGCCCACCGCCGTGTTCACCGTCACGGCCGTGCTCAGCTTCATCGGACTGGAGCGAGCCGTGCGATCGATCCCGCTCGCGACCGGCTACGCGGTCTGGACGGGGATGGGCGGGGCGCTCACCGTGGTCTGGGCGCTCGTCGCGGGTTCGCAGCCGTGGAACCCGCTCGTGCTGCTCTTCCTCGCCGGGATCCTGGTCGCGGTCGCGGGACTCGCGCTGACCGAGCGAGCGGAGCCGGAGCCCGGCGCATCCGACCCGGCCTGACCGGCGTCTCGGGCGCGTGACCGGCGCCTCCTCAGATCGAGTACTCGATGTGCGGCAGCTCGGCCGGCGCGGTCTGTGCGACGGGCCGCGCCGGCACGCCCACGAGCGTCGCGCCCGACGGCGCATCGTGCAGCACGACCGCGTTGGCGCCGACCTTCACGTCGTCGCCGAGCGCGACCGGCCCGAGGATCTTCGCGCCCGCGCCGACGAGCACGCGGTGGCCGAGCGTGGGGTGGCGCTTGACCGCGGCATTCGCCGTGCCGCCGAGCGTGACGCCGTGGTAGAGCATGACGTCGTCGCCCACCTCCGCGGTCTCGCCGATCACGACGCCCATCCCGTGGTCGATGAAGAATCGACGGCCGAGGCGGGCGCCGGGATGGATCTCGACGCCGGTCATGAATCGCGTCCACTGGCTGCCGGCGCGCGCGAGCGAGCGCGCGCCGGCGTGCCAGAGGCGGTGGTGGATGCGGTGGGCCCAGACCGCGTGCAGGGTCGAGTACGTGAGCGCGACCGTGATCGCGCCGCGGGCGGCCGGATCGTGCCGCTTCGCGTTCTCGATGTCCTCGCGGACGTTGAGCAGGCCCATCCGCGCCGCTCAGGCCAGGTCGGCGTAGATCGGCATCGAGAGGTAGCGCTCGCCCGTGTCGCAGACGACCGCGACGATCGTCTTGCCGGCCGACTCCGGGCGGCGCGCGATCTCGAGCGCGGCCCAGACGATCGCACCGGAGGAGATGCCGGCGAAGATGCCGTCCTTCGCGGCGAGGTCGCGTGCGACGCGCACGGCGTCGTCGAGCTGCACGTCGACGACCTCGTCGTAGACGTCGGTGTCGAGGATGGCCGGCACGAAGTTCGCGCCGAGCCCCTGGATCTTGTGCGGGCCCGCCTTGCCCTCGGAGAGCAGCGGCGAGTCGGCGGGCTCGACGACCACGAGGCGCAGGTCGGGCTTCAGCTCCTTGAGGCGGCCGCCGGCGCCCGTGATGGTGCCGCCGGTGCCGACGCCGGCGACGAAGACGTCGACCTCGCCGTCCGTGTCGGCCCAGATCTCCTCAGCCGTCGTCTCGCGGTGCACGCGGATGTTCGCCTCGTTCTCGAACTGGCGCGCGAGGATCGCGCCGGGCGTCTCGTCGACGATCTGCCGCGCGCGCTCGACGGCGCCGCGCATCCCGTCCGGACCGGGCGTGAGCACGAGCTCGGCGCCGTAGGCCTTGAGGATGGCGCGCCGCTCGACCGACATCGTCTCGGGCATCGACAGGATGACCTTGTAGCCGCGGGCGGCGCCGACCATCGCGAGCGCGATGCCGGTGTTGCCGCTCGTGCCCTCGACGATCGTGCCGCCGGGCGGCAGCGAGCCGTCGGCCTCCGCGGCGTCGATGATCGCGCGGCCGATGCGGTCCTTGACGGAAGCCCCGGGGTTGAAGGACTCCACCTTCACGAGCACGGTCGCGTGCGTGTCGTTCGTGCGCTGGAGGCGCACGAGGGGAGTGCCGCCGATGGTGGCGGTGATGTCGTCGAAGATGCGCGCCATGCGTTGTCCTTTCACCCGATGGAAGCGTCGCTTTCAGTGTAGGGCGCCCGGCTGGGCGTCCGGGGGCGCCGGCGCACGGGGCCGGGCGACCGCTATAGCGTGTGCTCGTGAACGAACGATCGGTCGGCGACCATGTCCGCGACGCACGTGCGCGCCTGGTGCGCGCGGGGATCGACGGTCCCGACGCGGAGCTGCTCGCGGCATGGGCGGCGGGCAGCGAGATCGGCGAGATCCGCGTCGACATGGCCATGGGGCGCGCGTTCGCGGCGGATGCGCTCGCGCGCTTCCGGGCGGCGGTCGCGCGCCGAGAGGCTCGCGAGCCGCTGCAGCACATCACCGGCGTCGCGCCGTTCCGACACGTCGAGCTGCGCGTCGGGCCCGGCGTCTTCACGCCGCGGCCCGAGACCGAGCTGCTCGTCGAGGTCGCCCTGGACCACCTGCGCGGCACGGTCGCGCCGACGGTGCTCGACGTCGGCACCGGTTCGGGTGCCGTCGCGATCGCGCTCGCCCGCGAGGCCCGGGCACGCGTCGTCGCCGTCGAGCAGAGCCCCGCCGCGTTCCCATGGGCGCGCCGCAACATCGACGCACTCGCCCCCGCGGTCGTGCTGCTCCACGCCGACGCGCGCGACGCCGCCGCGCTCGCTTCCGTGGGCGTGCACCCGGGATCGCTGTCGGCGCTCGTGTCGAACCCGCCGTACGTGCCGCAGGCCTCCGTGCCCGCCGACCCGGAGGTGCGCGCCTTCGACCCCGAGCACGCGCTCTACTCGGGCGCGGACGGGCTCGACTTCGTGCGCGACCTCGCGCCGCTCGCGGCGGACCTCGTGGCGCCCGGCGGGCTCGTCGCGTTCGAGCACGCCGAGCACCAGTCGGCGGCGATCCGCGACATGCTCGAGGACGCGGGCTTCCACGACGCCCGCACCCACCGCGACCTCACGGGCCGCGACCGCGTGACGAGGGCCATCCGCTAGCCCCCGCACCGCCGAGCTTCCCCGAACGGCGGGTTCCGGCGGCCGAGACCCGCACGTCGGGGAAGCTCGGCGATGAGGCGCGGACGACGGCGGGCGGGGAGGAGCGGCGCGCGGCGGCGCCGGTACGATGGGGCAGTGCCCGCCATCTACGACTGCGCCGACCCGATGTCGCTGCTCGACGGTGTCCGTGCCGCTCGCACCGCCATCGCCGCGGGCCGCTGCATCGTGATGCCGACCGACACGGTGTACGGCATCGCCGCGGACGCGTTCTCGCACGCGGCGGTCGCTGGCCTGCTGGCGGCGAAGGGCCGCGATCGCGGATTCCCGCCGCCCGTGCTCGTCGCCGATCGCGCGATGGCGAGCGCGCTCGCGGAGTCGGTGCCGGCCGAGCTGGAGCCGCTCCTCGACGCCCACTGGCCAGGTCCGCTCACCGTCATCCTGCGCGCGCAGCCGTCGCTCACGTGGGACCTCGGCGACACCGGGGGCACCGTCGCGATCCGCGTGCCCGACCACCCGATCGCGATCGGCCTGCTGCGCGAGACCGGCCCGCTCGCCGTCTCGAGCGCGAACCTGCACGGGCGGCCCGCGCCGACCGAGGCGGGCCCCGCCGCCGAGATGCTCGGCGAGAGCGTCGCCGTCGTGCTCGACGCGGGCCCGGTCGGCGGCCGCGCAGGGTCCGTCGGCGGCGATGCAGGCGCCGGCGCGCAGAACGGCTCCACGATCCTCGACGCCTCGACGCCCGGCACGTTCCGAATCGTCCGCCAGGGCGTGCTGCCGCGGGCCGCCATCGCCGAGGCGCTCGGCACGCTGCTCGCCGACGGGTGACCCCGTGATCTTCCTGGCGGTGGCGGCGGTGGCGGCGGTCATCACGTTCGTCGCCAGCCGCATCGTGCTGCGGCTCGCGCTGCGCTTCGGCATCCATCCGCCGGTGCGCGACCGCGACGTGCACTCGCGGCCGACGCCGCGGCTCGGCGGTGTCGCGATGTGCGTGGGCCTGCTGGGCGCGGTCGGGGTCGCGACGCTCATCCCGGCGCTCTCCGGCGTCTTCGCCGAGCCCGTGCGGATCTGGACGCTGCTCGCGGGCGCGGTCGCCATCTGCGCGATCGGCGTGCTGGACGACCTCTACGACCTCGACTGGATGCTGAAGCTCGGGGCGCAGATCCTGGTCGCCGCGGGCGTGGCGATCTTCGGCGTGCAGATCGTCAGCCTGCCCATCGGCGGCCTCACGGTGCCCTCGTCGACGATGGCGATCAGCCTCACGGTGCTGCTCATCGTGCTCGTGATGAACGCCGTCAACTTCATCGACGGCCTCGACGGCCTGGTCGCCGGCACGACCATCATCGGCTCGACCGCGTTCTTCGGCTACATCTTCATCATCAGCGAGAACCAGGGCCAGCAGAACGCCTACTTCTCGCTCGCGAGCCTGATCACCGCGATCATCGTCGGCGTGTGCGTCGGCTTCCTGCCCGTCAACTGGCACCCCGCCCGCATGTTCATGGGCGACGGGGGAGCGCTCATGCTCGGGCTCCTGACCGCCGCGAGCGCGATCGCCGTCACCGGCCAGATCGACCTCGCCACGATGGGCGGCCGCAGCCAGATCCTGCCCGCCTTCATCCCGATCCTGCTGCCCCTCGCCATCCTGCTGCTGCCGCTCACCGACTTCGTGCTCGCCGTCGTCCGACGGCTCGTGAACGGCTCCAGCCCGTTCGCGGCCGACCGCAAGCACCTGCATCACCGGCTGCTCGACATGGGGCACTCGCACTTCGGCGCGGTGCTCATCTTCTACGCCTGGACCGCCGTCGTGTCGATCGGCTGCCTGATCTTCCTGTTCCAGCCGTGGTGGGTCGTGATCGCTATCATGGTCGCGGGATTCCTCGTGTGCGCGGTGCTCACGGCCGCACCGGTCACCCGGCGCGTGTGGCGGACGATGCTGCGCGTGCTGCGCGAGCGCCGGGTTGCACGCAGAGGACTCGAGCCGGCCGACGACGGGCGGGGCAGCCCGATCGACACGCCGACCATCGACACACGAGGAGACCGCCGGTGACCACGACCGCGATCATGCAGCGCATCCTGCTCTGGGGAGGCATCCTGGCAGCAGCGGTGGCCGTCGTCGGCGGGGTGGTCGGATGGCTCCTGGCCGCCGGTGCGGGCGTCGCGTCGGCGCTCGTCGGCACCGCGCTCGCGATCATCTTCTGCATGCTGACGGCCATCAGCATCCTGCTCGCCTTCAAGGCGTCGCGCGGCGTGATGATCTCCGGCGCCTTCTTCGGCATCGTGCTCGGCGGATGGCTGCTCAAGTTCGTGCTCTTCATCGTGCTCGTCTTCGTGCTGGGCGACCAGGAGTGGCTGCACCGCGGCGTCGCCTTCGGGTCGCTCGTCGTGGCCGTGATCGGCTCGCTCGTGATCGACTGCGTCGTCATCGCGACGAGCCGCCAGCCGACCGTCGACAGCGACGCGGACGACGAGACGCAGGGGCGTCCGGCATCCGGCGCGCGAGCGTGATCGAGGCGCCCGCGGTGACCATCGGGGGTCACCTCTCTGATAGTGTCGAGACCGTTCCCCCCGCCGCGTCGCTCCTCGTCGAGCGCGTCCGCGCGAGGCGGCACACCGACGTCGAGCCGGCGCCAGGCGCCATGAGGTTGAGGAAGACACGCTGAACGCCTTGCTGCCGCTGCTGGCCACCGCTGGGAACGAGCCCGAGCCGTTCCACCCGCCGACCCTCGCGGACTTCTTCCCGCCGATCTTCCTGCTCCAGGAGCCCACGATGGGCTGGATCGACGGCGAGGAGCCGATCTTCGGCATCAACCGCATCATCCTGGTGCGCCTCATCGCGGCGGTCGCGCTGATCCTGCTGTTCGTGCTCGGCACGCGCAAGCTGCGCCTCGTGCCGACGCGCGGCCAGAGCCTCGTCGAGATGGGCCTCGGCTTCGTCCGCGACGGCATCGCCTACGACCTGCTCGGCGAGAAGGACGGGAAGCGCTTCCTGCCGCTCATCACCACCATCTTCTTCATGGTGCTGGCGATGAACTTCACGTCCGTGATCCCCGGTCTCAACATCGCGGGCACCTCCGTCATCGGCGTGCCGCTCGTGCTCGCGATCGTGGCGTACGTCGCGTTCATCTACGCCGGCCTCAAGAAGCACCCGGGCGCGTTCCTGAAGAACTCGCTCCTGCCGCCGGGCGTCCCGTGGCCGCTGTACATCATCGTGCTGCCGCTCGAGTTCATCTCCACCTTCGTGCTGCGCCCGATCACGCTGACGCTCCGACTCATGATGAACATGCTCGTCGGTCACCTGATGCTCGTGCTCTTCTTCGCCGCGACCCAGTTCTTCCTGTTCAGCGCCGGGGGCTTCTACACCCTCTTCGGCGTGGGCACGCTCGCGTTCGGCTTCGCCTTCACGGTGTTCGAGCTGCTGGTGTGCGTCCTGCAGGCCTACGTCTTCGCCATCCTGACCACGATCTACATCCAGCTCGCGCTGGCTGAAGAGCACTGACCCTCCGTCTTCTTCGGACCTTTAGAAAGGAACCACCGTGGACAACGCCACGACCATCCTCGCCGAGATCAACGGCAACATCGGCACGGTCGGCTACGGCCTCGCCGCGATCGGCCCCGCCATCGGCGTCGGCATCGTCGTCGGCAAGACGATCGAGTCGGTCGCTCGCCAGCCGGAGCTCCAGGGCCGCCTGACGGTCCTCATGTTCATCGGCATCGCGTTCACGGAGGCACTGGCGTTCATCGGCATCGCCACGTACTTCTTCATGGTCTGAGGCACCGATGCTCATCACTCCTCTCTTCCTCGCGGAAGAAGCGGGGGAGCAGCCCAACCCCCTGCTTCCCGCTCCGTACGACCTCCTCTGGTCGGCGGTCATCTTCGTCGTCCTCCTGCTGGTCTTCTGGAAGGTCGTCCTCCCGCGCATGCAGGCGCTGCTCGACGAGCGCGCCGCTGCCATCGAGGGCGGCATCAAGAAGGCCGAGGAGGCTCAGGCAGAGGCCGCAGCCGCGCTCGAGTCGTACAACACGCAGCTCGCTGAGGCGCGTGCCGAGGCCGGTCGCATCAAGGACCAGGCTCGCGCCGACGCCGCCAAGATCGAGGCGGACCTCAAGGCCCGCGCGAACGACGAGGCCGAGCGCATCACCGCCCAGGCGCACCAGCGCATCGAGGCGGAGCGCCAGGCGGCCTTCACGTCGCTGAAGACCGAGGTCGGCACGCTCGCCCTCGATCTCTCGGAGCGCGTGGTCGGCGAGTCGATGGACGACGCGCGGTCCGCCGCGATCGTCGACCGCTTCCTGGCAGAGCTCGAGCACGACGGGGCGAACCGCTAGTGGGCAGCGCGACCAGCCAGGCACGGGATGCGATCGACGAGGCGCTCGTGCGCCAGCCGCAGGCTGGGCTCGACGACGCGCGGGACCTGTTCCAGGCATCCCGCGCCATCGAGCGCAGCCCGCAGGTGCTCGCAGCGCTCACCGATGCCACCTCGGCTCCGGATGCGCGGGCGGCCCTGGCCGCGCGCGTGCTCGGGCAGCTCGGTGCTCCGGCGGTCTCGATCGTCGCGCACCTGGCGCGCCAGCGCTGGTCCGACGCCGCTGACATGCTCACCGCGATCGATGACGCCGGCATCCGCATCGCCGTGCGAGCGGCGGACGGTGCCGACGTCGCGGGCGAGATCGCCTCGTTCTCGCGCATCGTCTCCTCCGATCCGCAGCTCGAGCTCGCGCTCGGCGGCGTGCTCGGCCGCGCCGACGACAAGGCCGCGCTCCTGCAGCGGCTCATCGGCGGCCGGGCGAGCGAGGCGACGACCGTGATCCTCGACCACCTCGTGCGCGTGCCGCGCGGCCGCCGCATCGGGCAGCTGCTCCGCGGCGCGGCGACCGAGGTCGCTGCCGCGGCCGGTCGCTCCATCGCGACGGTCACGTCGGCGCGAGAGCTCCCGACCGCCCAGCTCGACCGGCTCCGCGCCGGGCTCGAGCGCCAGTACGGCCGCACGCTGCAGCTGCAGCAGGTCGTCGACCCGGCCGTCCTCGGCGGCCTCCGGGTCGCGATCGGCGACGACGTCATCGACGGCACCGTCCGTTCCAAGTTCACCGACCTGCGCCTGAAGCTCGGCTAGGTCGAAGGCATTCGAAGAGGAAGACACATGTCAGAGCTCACCATCAGCCCCGACGAGATCAAGGGCGCACTCGCCGACTTCGTCTCGTCCTACGAGGCGAACACGACGACGGCCGAGGTCGGCCACGTCATCGACGCCGCAGACGGCATCGCCCACGTCGAGGGCCTGCCCGGCGTCATGGCCAACGAGCTCGTGCGCTTCGCGGACGGCACGCTCGGCCTGGCGCAGAACCTCGACGAGACCGAGATCGGTGTGGTCGTGCTCGGTGAGTTCGGCGGCATCGTCGCCGGCATGGAGGTCACCCGCACCGGCGAGGTCCTCTCGGTGCCCGTCGGCGAGGGCTACCTCGGCCGCGTCGTCGACCCGCTCGGCAACCCGATCGACGGCCTCGGCGAGATCGCCTCGAGCGGCCGTCGCGCCCTCGAGCTGCAGGCGCCCGGCGTCATGCAGCGCAAGTCGGTGCACGAGCCGCTCCAGACCGGCATCAAGGCCATCGACGCGATGATCCCCGTCGGCCGCGGTCAGCGCCAGCTGCTCATCGGCGACCGCCAGACGGGCAAGACGGCGATCCTGATCGACACGATCATCAACCAGAAGGCCAACTGGGAGTCGGGCGACGTCAACAAGCAGGTGCGCTGCATCTACGTCGCGATCGGCCAGAAGGGCTCGACCATCGCCTCGGTGAAGGGCGCGCTCGAGGACGCCGGCGCGATGGAGTACACGACGATCGTCGCCTCGCCCGCCTCCGACCCCGCCGGCTTCAAGTACCTCGCGCCGTACTCGGGCTCCGCCATCGGCCAGCACTGGATGTACGAGGGCAAGCACGTCCTCATCATCTTCGACGACCTGTCGAAGCAGGCGGAGGCCTACCGCGCCGTCTCGCTGCTGCTGCGCCGCCCGCCGGGCCGCGAGGCATACCCCGGCGACGTGTTCTACCTGCACTCCCGCCTGCTCGAGCGCTGCGCGAAGCTCTCCGACGAGCTCGGCGCGGGATCGATGACGGGCCTGCCGGTCATCGAGACGAAGGCGAACGACGTCTCGGCGTACATCCCGACGAACGTGATCTCGATCACCGACGGCCAGATCTTCCTGCAGTCGGACCTCTTCAACGCCAACCAGCGTCCGGCGGTCGACGTCGGCATCTCGGTGTCGCGCGTCGGTGGCGACGCGCAGGTGAAGTCGATCAAGAAGGTCTCCGGCACGCTCAAGCTCGAGCTCGCGCAGTACCGCTCGCTCGAGGCGTTCGCGATGTTCGCCTCCGACCTCGACGCGGCGTCGCGCCGTCAGCTCGAGCGCGGCGCGCGACTGACCGAGCTGCTCAAGCAGCCGCAGTACTCGCCGTACCCCGTCGAGGAGCAGGTCGTCTCGATCTGGGCCGGCACGAACGGCAAGCTCGACACGGTGCCCGTGAACCAGGTGCTGCAGTTCGAGTCCGAGCTGCTCGAGCACCTGCGGAACAACAGCCAGGTGCTGACGACGCTGCGCGAGACGAACGTGCTCGACGACGCGACGCTCGCGACCCTCGAGACCGAGGTCGACGCGTTCGCGAAGAACTGGCAGTCGAAGCCGGAGTCGAGCATCACCGACCCGGGCACCGAGTCCGACGCGCCGATGGTCGAGGACGTCAACCAGGAGCAGATCGTCAAGGGCCGTCGCTGACGCGAGCTCGCTGAGGAGGCGACATGGGAGCCCAGCTCCGGGTCTACACGCAGAAGATCAAGTCTGCACAGACGACCAAGAAGATCACGAAGGCGATGGAGCTCATCGCTGCATCGCGCATCCAGAAGGCGCTCGCCCGCGTGCACGCGTCGACGCCGTACGCGCGTGCGCTGACGCGCGCCGTCAGCGCGGTGGCCACGTACTCGAACGAGGCGCACCCGCTGACGGTCGAGCGGCAGGAGCTCAAGCGCGCGGCGATCGTCGTGCTGACGAGCGACCGCGGCCTCGCCGGCGCGTTCAACTCGCAGATCCTGCGCGAGGCGGGCGAGCTGCGGGCGAAGCTCGAGTCTGAGGGCAAGGAGGTCGACCACTACCTGGTCGGCAACAAGGCCGTCGGGTACTTCCGCTTCCGCAGGCGCACCGCCGTGCGCGAGTGGACGGGGCAGTCCGAGACGCCGACCCCGGAGCTCGCGCAGGAGATCGCCGACGCGGTGATCGAGGCCTACGTCTCGGAGCGGGTCGACGAGATCCACGTGGTCTACAACCGCTTCGTCAGCATGATGACCCAGGACCCGACCTCCGTGCGGCTGCTGCCGCTCGAGATCGTCGAGGCCTCTGGCGCTGAGGCGGCCGAGCAGTTCCCGCTGTACGAGTTCGAGCCGGAGCCCGCGGGCGTGCTCGACGCACTGCTGCCGGTCTACGTCGAGAGCCGCATCTTCAACGCACTCCTGCAGTCGGCCGCTGCGAAGCAGGCGGCCACGCAGAAGGCGATGAAGTCGGCCTCCGACAACGCCGACAAGCTCATCACCGACTACACCCGCCTGCGCAACAACGCGCGCCAGGCCGAGATCACGACGCAGATCTCCGAGATCGTGGGCGGCGCGGACGCCCTCGCCTCGGCGAAGTAGCCACGAAAGGCAAGCACCATGACCATCACTGACACCACCGAGGCCTCGCAGAAGCAGGCCGGCGTCGGCCGCGTCGCTCGCGTGACCGGGCCCGTCGTCGACATCGAGTTCCCGCACGACGCCATCCCCGGCATCTACAACGCGCTCAAGACCACCGTCGACTTCGGCGACGGCACGGAGCCGCAGGAGATCACGCTCGAGGTCGCGCAGCACCTCGGCGACGACCTCGTGCGCGCGATCGCGCTGAAGCCGACCGACGGCCTCGTCCGCGGCCAGGAGGTGCGCGACACCGGCGACCCGATCATGGTGCCCGTCGGCGACGTCACCAAGGGCAAGGTCTTCAACGTCATCGGCGAGGCGCTCAACCTCGGCGAGGGCGAGACCCTCGAGGTCTCCGAGCGCTGGTCGATCCACCGCAACGCGCCGTCGTTCGACCAGCTCGAGTCGAAGACGCAGCTGTTCGAGACCGGCATCAAGGTCATCGACCTCCTCACGCCCTACGTGCAGGGCGGCAAGATCGGCCTGTTCGGCGGCGCCGGCGTCGGCAAGACGGTGCTGATCCAGGAGATGATCCAGCGCGTCGCGCAGGACCACGGCGGTGTCTCGGTGTTCGCCGGCGTCGGCGAGCGCACCCGTGAGGGCAACGACCTCATCCACGAGATGGAGGAGGCGGGCGTCTTCGACAAGACCGCGCTCGTCTTCGGCCAGATGGACGAGCCGCCGGGCACGCGCCTCCGCGTCGCGCTCTCGGCGCTGACGATGGCGGAGTACTTCCGCGACGTGCAGAAGCAGGACGTGCTGCTCTTCATCGACAACATCTTCCGCTTCACGCAGGCCGGCTCCGAGGTCTCGACGCTGCTGGGCCGCATGCCCAGCGCCGTCGGCTACCAGCCGAACCTCGCCGACGAGATGGGCATCCTGCAGGAGCGCATCACGTCGACCCGCGGCCACTCGATCACGTCGCTGCAGGCCATCTACGTGCCGGCCGACGACTACACCGACCCGGCCCCTGCCACGACGTTCGCGCACCTCGACGCCACCACGGAGCTCTCGCGCGAGATCGCGTCGAAGGGCCTCTACCCGGCCGTCGACCCGCTCACCTCGACGAGCCGCATCCTCGACCCCCGCTACCTGGGCAACGACCACTACCGGGTCGCCACCACGGTCAAGCAGATCCTCCAGAAGAACAAGGAGCTGCAGGAGATCATCGCGATCCTCGGTGTCGACGAGCTCTCCGAGGAGGACAAGATCGTCGTGTCCCGTGCGCGCCGCATCCAGCAGTTCCTCTCGCAGAACACCTACATGGCGAAGAAGTTCACCGGTGTCGAGGGCTCGACCGTGCCGCTCAAGGAGACCGTCGAGTCGTTCGACGCGATCGCCAAGGGCG
>JAPSJX010000102.1 GCA_031178105.1 Agrococcus sp.
TCTGGGCGCCCGTGTCGTCCTGGATCTGGTTGATCGTCTTGCCCTTCGGGCCGATCAGCTCGCCGATCTTGTCGACCGGGATCTGCACGCTGATGACGCGCGGCGCGGTGGGCGCCATCTCGTCGGGCGTGTCGATGGCGGCGTTCAGGACCTCGAGGATCTTGGTGCGCGCCTCCTTCGCCTGCGTCAGCGCGCCGGCGAGGACCGAGGCCGGGAGGCCCGACAGCTTCGTGTCGAGCTGGATGGCCGTGACGAACTCGGGCGTGCCGGCGACCTTGAAGTCCATGTCGCCGAGCGCGTCCTCGGCGCCGAGGATGTCGGTGAGCGCCGCGTAGCGGGTCTCGCCGTCCACGACGTCGCTGACGAGGCCCATCGCGATGCCCGCGACCGGGGCCTTGAGCGGCACGCCGGCGTTGAGCAGGGCGAGCGTCGAGGCGCACACGGAGCCCATCGACGTCGAGCCGTTCGAGCCGAGCGCCTCCGAGACCTGGCGGATCGCGTAGGGGAACTCATCGCGGCTCGGCAGCACGGGCACGAGCGCGCGCTCGGCCAGGGCGCCGTGGCCGATCTCGCGGCGCTTCGGGCTGCCGACGCGACCCGTCTCACCGGTCGAGTACGGCGGGAAGTTGTAGTTGTGCATGTAGCGCTTCGACGTGACAGGGCTGAGCGAGTCGATCTGCTGCTCGAGCTTGAGCATGTTCAGGGTCGTGATGCCCATGATCTGCGTCTCGCCGCGCTGGAAGATCGCGGAGCCGTGCACGCGCGGCACGACGGCCACCTCGGCGTCGAGCGGACGGATGTCGGCGAGGCCGCGGCCGTCCATGCGGATCTGGTCGGTGAGGATGCGACCGCGGACGACCTCCTTCGTCACCGCCTTGTAGGCGCCCGAGACCTGCGTGGCGACGGACGCGTCGAGCTCGCCGCGCTCCACGCGAGCAGCGACCTCCTGCTTGACCTGCTCCTTGAGCGCGTCATCCGCGTCCTGGCGCTCGATCTTGCCGGCGATCGTGTAGACCTCCGACAGGCGCTCCTTGGCGATCTCGCGGACGGCGACGAGCGCCTCCTCCGAGTACGGCGGGAACAGCGGGTACTCCTGCGTCGCCTTGGCGGCGGTCTTCGCGACCTCCGCCTGAGCGGCGACGAGCTGCTTGATGAACGGCTTCGACGCCTCGAGACCCTGCGAGACGACCTCCTCGGTCGGCTTGACGGCGCCGCCCTCGATGAGCTCCCACGCGTTGTCGGTCGCCTCGGCCTCGACCATCATGATCGCGACGTCCTCGACGCCCTGCGAGTCGGTCACGACGCGGCCGGCGACGACCATGTTGAACACGGCCCGCTCGAGCTGCGAGTGCTTCGGGAACGCGACCCACTGGCCGTCGATGAGGGCGACGCGGACGCCGCCGATCGGGCCGTCGAACGGCAGGCCCGAGAGCTGCGTCGACATCGAGGCCGCGTTGATGGCGAGCACGTCGTAGAGCTCGTCGGGCTCGATGGAGAGCACCGTGACGACGACCTGGACCTCGTTGCGGATGCCCTCGACGAACGACGGGCGCAGCGGCCGGTCGATGAGCCGGCAGGTCAGGATCGCGTCGGTCGAGGGGCGGCCCTCGCGACGGAAGAACGAGCCGGGGATGCGGCCCGCGGCGTACATGCGCTCCTCGACGTCGACCGTCAGGGGGAAGAAGTCGAAGTGGTCCTTCGGATGCTTGGAGACGCTCGTGGCGCTCAGCAGCATCGTCTCCTCGTCGATGTAGGCGACTGCGGCGCCCTGCGCCTGCTGCGCGAGGCGGCCCGTCTCGAAGCGGACGGTGCGGGTGCCGAAGCGGCCGTTGTCGATGACAGCCTCGGCGAATGTGATCTCGGGACCTTCCATGAAGGTCTCTCCTCTCCTGTGCCCGCGGGGGCACGACATGGGAGTCGAGCGCCGATCGCGGCACGGAGTGGTCATCAGTGGAGAGCGCCGAAGGCGACTTCGGCACCCTCCACCAACGACCAGCTCTCGAGCAGGTGCGAATCGGGCGCGCGACGGCCGCAGCTGCGGCCTCGCACAGGCTATCAGCCCCGGCGCCGGTTCCCCAGGAACGACGAAGGGCCGCCCCCGCAGGGACGGCCCTTCCGAACGCTGTGTGAAGGCTAGCGACGCAGACCGAGGCGCTCGATGAGCGCGCGGTAGCGGGAGATGTCGATCTCCTGGAGGTAGCCGAGCAGGCGGCGACGCTGACCGACGAGCAGCAGCAGGCCACGACGCGAGTGGTGGTCGTGCTTGTGCTCCTTCAGGTGCTCCGTGAGGTCCTTGATGCGGCGCGACATGAGCGCGACCTGCACCTCGGGGCTCCCGGTGTCGCCTTCGTGCGTGGCGTACTCCTCGATGATGGCCTTCTTGATCTCTGCGTTCAGGCTCATGGTGCGAAACCCCTCTCTCCTCGCAGCGCGGTGCCCCTGCCGGATGCAGGGGCGCTCTCTGTCCGCGGCCGGTCTACGGCAACCGCTCGACTCTACCAGAGACGGGGCTCTAGCGGCGCGCCGGCCAGCCTGCGTCGAGGTCGCCGAAGCGCTGCACCCGCGCGGTGGGCGCGGAGACCGGGACGCCATGCGCCACCGTCACCGGCCGCCCCATCACGGCCGTGGCCATCCCCCGCCGATGGTGCATGAGGCGGGCGAGCAGGGTGGCCTCGTCGGCCATGGCGCTGCGGCTCCGGTCGCGGCCGACGAGCGCGCGCTGCCGGTGGTTCGCGAGCCGCGTCGCGGTGAGGATGTAGTCGCGCATCGCCCGCCGCACGCCCCGCTTCCGCGCCCACGACTGCAGCGCGGCCCGCCCGTCGCCGGTCGAGAGGCGCTCCACCTCCTCGGCGGTGAACCATCCGGCGCG
>JAPSJX010000006.1 GCA_031178105.1 Agrococcus sp.
TCGCCCTGCCGCCCGCCGAGGGCGGCAGGGCGAGACGGCCGCGGAACATGCCGTCGGCGCACTGCCGGAACGAGAACGACCGCTGTGCGATCTGCTCCTCCTCGCGCGGCTCGGCGCCGTCGGGGTCGAACGCCTGCAACCAGACCCTCGCGGTCGTCGCGAGCTGCTCGGGCGGGGCCGGCACCGCGTCGTCGTAGCCGCGCTGGCCCGCAGGGACCTCGCCGACCGCATCGGCGACGAGCGAGGCCTCCGCGGCGAGCCGGTCGTCATCGCTGATCCGGCTGCCCGCCTCGCCGAGCCGCTCGACGATGACGCGCGCCTGGTCGATCCCGATCGCGCCCGCGACGAAGGCGTCGGCGATGTGCGGGAAGCGCGGCTCGAACGGCAGGCCGGTCGGCGTCAACCGCGGCGTCGCGGCGAGCGCGACCTGCACAATCGCCTTCGCGCGACCGGCGGTGACGCCGAGCTCGTGGCGCAGCGCGTCCTTGGTGCTGCGGTACCCGAACGACCGGGCGAGCGACGGGGCGTCGGCGGCCGGCGCGACCTGCTGGAGCAGTCCGGCGATGCGCACGGCGGCGCTGTCGGCGCACTTGACGAGCTCGCCGACCGCGGCGAGCGCATCCCACCGCTGCGCGTCACCGAGCCCCTCGAAGGCGGAGGTGACGGCGAGCACGTGCCGCTGCAGCCCGTCGAGCGCCGCGCGCAGCTCGGCCGCCTCGGCCGACCTGCCCTGCGCCTGCTGCTCCACCGGAGCCTCCCGGACCACCGCGTGAGACCACCGCCGTCGGTGGTGCTCGATGGGTCCATCCTACCACTGACGTCGAACACACGTTCGAGACTTCGACGATATGTGGAGAACTCGCGTCAGCCTTCCAGCAGCGCGGCCAGGCGGTCGATCGACGCCGCGAGGTTCGCAGCCTGCGTGCGACGGGCCCGCGCGAGACGCCGCTCGTCGCGCAGCTCGGTCCAGTCGTAGGTGTGCGTCACCCTCGTGCCGGCGCCCTCCGGCTCCAGCTCCCAGCGCCACAGGTGCCCGATGGGCGGCGTGCCCTGCTCGGCCGGCATCCACGCGATGCGCCGGCCCTCCTCGAACTCGACGACGTGGTTCTCGCGCACAGCGCCTTCGCCCGTGAGCGTCATCGAGAACACGTCGCCGGTGCGGCGCACCCGCTGCCCCTCTGCCGCCTCCGCGAGGTTGTCGTTGCCGTCCCACGCCGGCTGCTTCGCCGGGTCGGCGATGTGCTCGAAGATGATGTCGGCGGGCGCCGCGATCACGCGGCTCGCGTGCACGACTCGGGACTCGTCGGTATCGCTCATGCCGTCATCCAAGCATCCGCCGCCGATTGAGTCGCCCCAGCAACCGGAGTAGACATGGGTCATCGACGGCCCCGCATCGACGGACCGCACGGAGGGAGCTCGACATGACCGCTGAGGCCTCGCGCAAGCACCCGATCTTCCCGCCGTTCACGGAGTGGTTCGACGCGTTCGCGCTGCTCGGCGGCTGGGACGGCAAGGGCCCGCTCCCGGGCATCCGCGTCGAGGAGGTCCTGGAGAACGACGCGTTCGTGATCCATGCCGAGCTGCCCGGGCTCGACCCCGCGCGCGACATCGACGTCAAGGTCGAGCACGGCGTGCTGACGATCCACGCCGAGCGCCACCCCGACCGGCGCGAGGCGCAGCGCTCGGAGTTCCGCTACGGGGCGCTCGCGCGCGCCATCCGCCTCCCGATCGGCTCCCGCGACGACGGGATCACCGCTACCTACGCAGACGGCATGCTCACGGTCCGCGTCGCCCTCGACCCCGCGGCCGCGAAGCCACGGCACATCCCGATCGAGCGGCGCTAGGACGGATGCGCGAGACCACCCGGACCGACGACGGCCGCTGGATCGTCGTGGATGGCAGACGCTGGCGCGCCGAGGACCCGTCGCTCCCGCCGGATGCCGCCCGACGGCTCCGCTCTCACCTCGGCCGCGCGCGATCGGCGGTGCGCCTCGCCGAGTCGGACGACGCGCGCGATGCGGCACGGGACCGGGTGCAGCTCGCGAAGGAGGGCCTCGGCGAGCGCGGCGACGCGTGGTGGGAGCTGTCGGACGCGGATCGGGCCGCCCGCGCGACGGACCGGCTCGCGAGCCTCGACGAGCTGGCACCGCCCGCGCACTGAGTCGCCACCGGTGCGCAGCGAGGAGACGCCATGGCTGAGCTGGCAGTGCACCCCGCCACGCACGAGCGCTTCGACGACCTGAGGATCGTGATCGGGCCGAAGCGAACGGACGCATCCGTGTGCTGGTGCCCGAGCCACCGGGTCGACGCGAAGACGAACGCCGCCCTGCAGGGCCCTGAGCGCGGCGCGCACATGGAGGCGCTCACGCGCAGGCGCATCGCGCCGGGCGTGCTCGCCTACGACGGCGACGAGGTCGTCGGATGGGCCGCGGTCGCGCCGCGCTCCGAGCTGCCGTTCCAGCGCTCGAGGAAGATCCCGCACGTCGACGACCAGCCGGTGTGGTCGATCTGGTGCATCAGGGTGCGGCCCGGACACCGCGGCCAGGGGATCTCGCACGCACTGCTCGCCGGCGCCGTCGACTACGCCGCCTCGCAGGGAGCCCCCGCGGTCGAGGGCTACCCCGTCGACAACGGGGCGGCCCGCGTCGACCTCACGATGGCGTACGTCGGCACCAGGCGGCTCTTCGAGCGCGCGGGCTTCACGCTCGCCGCCACCACCGACGCCGTCTCCGGTGGCTTCCCGCGCGTGGTGATGCGCAAGCAGCTCACGGCGCCGTGAGGGGCGCGCCGCTCGGCGCGTCAGGTAGCGCGTGACCGGCGCCCGCCCCGCTGCACAGTGGTGCGGATGCGCAGATGGCGGCGTCAGGGATGCTTCTTGAGGGCCGACTCCTTGTGCGCCGCCTTCGCGCCGCTCTTCGACGACTCGACGATGTAGTACGGGTCGTCGTCGGAGGCGCGGAACTGCTGGCCGTCGAACTGGAAGCCCTTGACCCGCTTCTCCTGCACCGTGCCGTGCGTCTCGCCCTGGCTCGTGTTCCAGCTGACCTCGTCGCCGTTGCTGAACGCCATGCGCCCGCTCCCCTCGCTGGTGGTGGTCGTGGCACAGTATGCCCGCCGGGTGCGTGGAGGCGTAGGGTCCGTGCATGGGTCGGCAGATGTTCGTGGCGGTCGTGCCGCCGGACGACGTGCGCGAGGACCTCGCGGCCTTCCTCGAGCCGCGCGATGGCCTGCGGTGGACGCCGGCCGACCGCCTGCACCTCACGCTCGCGTTCCTGCCGGACGTGCCGGACCGCATCCTCGAGCCGCTCGACGAGCGCCTGCGGGTCGCCGTCGCCGACCTCGCGCCGTTCCCCTGTCGCGTGGCGGGCGCCGGCGCCTTCCCGCATCCGGATCGGCCGGCGGTGCTGTGGCTCGGCGTCGACCGCGGCCACGCCGAGCTCGAGCACCTGGCGCGGCGCGTGCGCGGCGCCGCGAACGCGGTGGGCGCCGCCCCCGACGGGCAGCGCTTCGTGCCGCACATCACGCTCGCGCGGCCGCCGCGGCAGCGGAGCGCCGTGCGATGGCTCCGCGTGCTCGACGGCTACGGCTCACGCATCTGGACCGTGGACGAGGTGTCGGTCATCGAGTCGCAGCTGCAGGGGCGCGGACGGCCGCGGCACGTCGAGGTGGCGGTGCTGCCGCTCGCCGGGTGACCGCTGGAGCGGCCGCCGTGAGCGCCACGTCGACCCGCGTGCTTCCTGCCTCCGACATTGCAGGCTCTGCGCCGGGCAGACGCGATAGTCGCGCCCGCTCGCCGCTGAGCCTGCGATAACGGAAGGGACCTGGTGGGAGCGTGCAGGCGTGGCCAGGATGGGCGCATGGATCACTACCTGATCTCGTTCCCGAGCGCGACGATGCAGCTCACCGATGACGAGTTGCCGGAGGTCGTGCGCGCGTCGCACGAGGTGATCGAGGAGGCGAAGGCGGCGGGCGTCTACGTCTTCGGCGGGGGCATCGACGAGAGCGTCGCGCCAGTGCTCGTCCATGCCGACGGGACGATCACCGAGGAGACATCGCATCTGGACGGCGGGTTCTGCGTGCTGAGGCTCGCGTCGCGCGCGGAGGCGGAGCAGTGGGCGGCGAGGATCGCGGCCGGATGCCGCACGCCGCAGGAGCTGCGGATGTTCGGGTACGACCCAGCCTCCTGACGCATACCCGCCGTGAGGCGGCCACCTCCTAGGCGTCCTCCACGCGGAAGTGGCGCACGCGCTCATCCCGCTCGAGCAGGTACGCGTCGTCCTCCGGGTAGTAGACAGCGCGTTCGAGGTCCTGCCCGGCGAACGCCTCGATGGCCGCGAGCGACACCCAGCGGGAGATCGTCGAGATCTCGGTGCGCTCGTCCCCGAGGTCGCGCGTGACGATCCAGGCGTCGAGGTTGCCGGGCGTCTCGCGGTACTGCTCGACGCCGGTCCGGCGCACGTAGTCGACGTAGGCGTCGCGGTCGGTCGACCGGATGACGCCGGTCCAGATGCGCACGACCGCTCCCTGCTCGCTCATGCCTCGGACGCTACTCCTCGCGCGCCCGGCACGGCAGGCCTCGGCACCCGGCTCCCCTTGCGGCGCGTGTGGGAGCATCCGCCCATGGACCCCATCGTCATCCTCTGGATCGTGGTCATCGTCGTCGTCATCGCTGCCGTCGCCGCGCTCATCGTCGCCATGGCGCGAGGCGTGTGGAAGCGCCCTGACTCCGCCGACGAGCGGACGCCGGAGGACGACGACGTGCCGTGATCAGCGCTCGATGACGGCGCCCGCTTCGACGCGCCAATGGCGATCGGTGCGGACCGTCTCGAGCATCCGCCTGTCGTGCGTCACGAGCAGCAGCGTGCCGTCGTAGGTCTCGAGCGCCTGCTCGAGCTGCTCGATCGCGGGCAGGTCGAGGTGGTTGGTCGGCTCGTCGAGCACGAGCAGGTTGACGCCCCGCGCCTGCAGCAGCGCGAGGCCGGCGCGCGTCCTCTCGCCGGGCGAGAGCTCGTCGACCGGGCGGCCGACGTGATCGGCGCGGAGCCCGAACTTGGCGAGCAGGGTGCGCACCTCGCCGGACGCGAGCTCGGGGACGAGCGCCTCGAACGCCGCCGCGAGCGGCTGCGAGCCGGCGAGCAGCGATCTGGCCTGGTCGATCTCGCCGATCCGCACGCTCGCGCCAAGGCTCGCGGAGCCCTCGTCGGGCGCCTGCTGCCCGAGGAGCGCCCGCAGCAGGGTCGACTTGCCGGCGCCGTTCGGGCCGGTGATTCCGATCCGCTCCCCCGCGTTCACCTGCAGCGAGACCGGGCCGAGCGTGAACGCGCCCTGCCGGAGCACAGCGCCGCTCAGCGTCGAGACGACCGTGCTCGACCGCGGCGCCGACCCGATCGTGAACTCGAGCTGCCACTCCTTGCGGGGCTCCTCGACCTCCTCGAGCCGCGCGATCCGGCTCTCCATCTGCCGCACCTTCTGCGCCTGCTTCTCGCTCGACTCCACCGAGGCCTTGCGACGGATCTTGTCGTTGTCGGGCGCCTTCTTCATCGCGTTGCGCACGCCCTGGCTCGACCACTCGCGCTGCGTCCGGGCGCGCGCGACGAGGTCGGCCTTCTTCTCGGCGAACTCGTCGTACTGCTCGCGCGCGTGACGGCGGATCGTCGCCCGCTCCTCGAGGTAGGCGTCGTAGCCGCCGCCGTAGATCCGGTTCGAGCTCTGCGCGAGGTCGAGCTCGAGCACGCGGGTCACGCAGCGCGCCAGGAACTCGCGGTCGTGACTGACGAGCACGACCCCGCCTCGGAGGCCGCGGACGAAGTCCTCGAGCCGCTCGAGCCCGTCGAGGTCGAGGTCGTTCGTCGGCTCGTCGAGCAGCACGATGTCGAAGCGAGACAGGAGCAGCGCCGCGAGGCCGACGCGCGCGGCCTGGCCGCCCGAGAGCGACGTCATGAGCGCGTCCTCGACGGATGCGCCGCGCAGCTCGAGACCGAGGTCCGCGAGCACGATCGGCAGTCGCTCGTCGAGGTCGGCGGCGCCGCTCGCGAGCCAGCGCTCGAGCGCGGCGGAGTAGGCGTCCGCCGGGTCGACGCCCGCCGGCGCGAGCGCCGGATCCCCGAGCGCGGCAGCCGCGGCGTCCATGTCAGCCGTCGCCTGTGCGCATCCGGTGCGCCGACCGATGTAGCCGGTCACCGTCTCACCCGCGATGCGCTCGTGCTCCTGCGGCAGCCAGCCGACGAACGCATCTGCGGGGGCGAGCGCGACCGTGCCGGCCTGCGGCTCGTCGATGCCCGCGAGCAGCCGCAGCAGGGTCGACTTGCCCGCGCCGTTCGCGCCCACGACGCCGACGACGTCGCCCGGAGCGACCGTCAGGTCGAGCGAGTCGAAGAGCGTGCGATGGCCGTACCCGCCGGCGAGGCCTTGGGCGACGAGGGTTGCGGTCACCCGACCATCCTCTCAGGAGCGCCGATGAGGACGACATCGCCGTCATCGTCGACGAGCTCGACGCCTGCGCCACCCATCGGGTCGGGAGCCGGTCGTACCGCTTCCCCATCGATCCGCCCCTCGGCCGCGCTAGCGTGGAGGATGGTCCTCTGCCGCCCGGCCGCACCTGCGGTGCCGATCCGTCGGCCCTCCGGAGGTGCTCGGTGACGACCTCCCGCGCCGACGACCTGGTGCAACGACGCCGGGAGGCAGCCGCGCAGCTCGAGGACGCGATGCGCGAGCTCGCCGAGCTGCGGCGCCTGCGCGAGGTCCAGTACGACGACGACGAGCACGATCCCGACGGCGTCTCACTCTCATCGGAGTGGTCGCGGCTCGAGGGCCTGAAGCAGACGAGGCTCGACGCGCTCGCCGCTATCGATGCTGCGGCCGCGCGCTTCGAGCGCGGCGAGGACGGGATCTGCAGCGTCTGCGGTCAGCCGATCGCACCAGCGCGACTCGAGGCACGGCCGGAGGCGACCACATGCATCCGCTGCGCTCGCTGAGCCGCCGTCCACGCGGTGCGCGGAGCAGCCGGGCAGCGGCTGGCGCGAGCCTGCGGTGCGCTGCTCTTAGTGCGTGCGCGCCCACGAGCCCTGGATGAGCTGGAACTCGACCCATCCACCGCCCTTCGCCTTCCCCGGCAGGCGCACGGAGCTCAGCACCCTCCCCGCTCGCACGAGCGCCGTGTGCACCTCGCGACGGGCCGCCCACCGGCGCAGGTCGAGCGGATCCGGCCCGCACACTCGCAGCTCCTCGAGGATCTGGGCGATGTCGGCGGAGGAGTAGATGGCGTGCTGCGTCGGGTGGCCCATGACCGGAGCGTATGCCCGCGCACGTCCGCCACGCGTGGCGACGCGACAAGCTCGCTCGTCCGACTCGCGAGACGCGACCTGTCGAGCGGGTCAGACGGAGGGCGACCGGCGGCGCAGCGCCGCCGCCAGGTACGGCGCCGTCGCGCTCGACCGGCTCGCGGCGACGTGCTCGGGCGTCCCCGCTGCGACGACCCGGCCGCCTGCATCCCCGGCGCCCGGGCCCAGGTCGACGACCCAGTCGGCCTCCGCCACGATGCGCATGTCGTGCTCCACCATGATGACCGTGCTGCCGCCGTCGACGAGGTGGTGCAGGTGAGCGAGCAGTCGGTCGGCATCTGCGGGATGCAGCCCCGACGTGGGCTCGTCGAGCAGGTAGAGGGTGTCGCCCCGCTGACCGCGCCGGAGCTCTGACGCGAGCTTCACCCGCTGCGCCTCGCCGCCCGAGAGCTGGGTGGCCGGCTGGCCGAGGGCGACATAGCCGAGGCCGACGTCGAGCAGGGCGTCGAGATGGCGGTGCACCTCGTCGTCGGAGCTCCACGCCCGAGCGTCGCTGACGCTCATGGCGAGCACGTCGGCCACCGTGCTGCCGTGCAGCTCGATCTCGAGCGTCTCGGGGTTGTAGCGGCTGCCGCCGCACGTCGCACATGGCGCGTGCACCGTCGGGAGGAAGAGCAGCTCGACCGCCATCGTCCCCTCGCCCTTGCATGTCGGGCACCGCCCTGCAGGCAGGTTGAAGGAGAAGCGGCTCGCGCTGTACCGACGACGACGCGCCTCCGCCGTCGCCGCGAAGAGCGTCCGGATGCGATCGAACACGCCCGTGTAGGTCGCGACGTTCGACCGCGACGTCCGGCCGATCGGCTTCTGGCTCACCTGGACGATGCGGCGCAGCCTGCCGGCCGGCCCGTGCGCGCGGCCGGTCGTCTCCTCCTCCGCCCCCTGCGCCAGCGGATCCTCGACGGCCGCAGGCGCCTCGTCCGCATCGGACGCACGCTCGTCGACCTCGGTCGACAGGCTCGCGCGCAGCAGGTCGGGCAGCGCCTGCACGACGAGCGAGGACTTGCCCGAGCCGGAGACACCGGTGACCGCCGTCAGCGCCCCGAGCGGGAACGCGACCGAGAGGTCGCGCACGTTGTGCCGGGAGACGCCCTCCAGCTCGAGCTGCTCGACGCCCGGTCTGCGCTCGCTCGCGACCCGCTCGATCTGCGGGTGCTCGAACAGGTAGCGGCGGGTGACGGACTCGCTCGCATCCCGCAGCCCCGCGAGGGGACCCGAGTAGATGACCGTCCCTCCCTCGGCGCCGGCGCCCGGCCCGATGTCGACGATCCAGTCGGCGTTCCGGATGACGTCGAGCGCATGCTCGACGAAGTACACGGTGTTGCCGCTGTCGCGGAGCGTCGCCAGGATGCGCAGGAGCGACTCGGTGTCAGCCGGGTGCAGGCCCGCCGACGGCTCGTCGAGCACGAAGACGACGCCGAACAGCTGCGACAGCACCTGGGTCGCGAGCCGCATGCGCTGCAGCTCCCCGGACGAGAGCGACGACGTCGTTCGATCGAGCGAGAGCGATCCCAGCCCCAGGTCGATGATCGGTGACAGCCGAGCGAGCAGATCCGTGACGAGGCGGCGCGCCGCGAGCAGCTGCTCGGGATGGGCGTCGCGGGATGCGGATGTCGGCGACCCCGTCGACCGAGGCCGCCAGTCGGGCTCGAGCACGGCGCCGAGCACGCGTACGACATCGTCGAGCGGCATCGCGGCGAGCTCCATGATGTCGACGCCCTCGAACGTCACCGCCAGTGCCTCGGGCTTCAGGCGCCTGCCTCCGCACCGAGGGCACGCGGCGCTCACCATGAACGATGCTGCGCGCTCGCGCATCCTCGCGCTCTTCGAGCCCGCGAAGGTGTTCAGCACGAAGCTCCGCACACCCTGGAAGGTGCTCATGTACCGGGGCTCGACGCCTGCCGCGACGGCCTCGCGCACGGCCGCCGGCTCGCGGTCTGTGAAGACCGGCACCTGCGGCGACTCGTCGGTGAAGAGCACCCAGTCGCGCTGCTCCCGAGGCAGGTCGCGCCACGGGACGTCGATGTCGTAGCCGAGCGAGATGAGGCTGTCGCGCAGCTGCTTGCCGTGCCACGCCGTGGGCCACGCCGCGAGCGCCCCCTCGCGGATCGTCAGCGACGCGTCGGGCACCATCAGGTGCTCGGGCACGTCATGGACGCGGCCGAGCCCGTGGCAGGTCGGGCAGGCGCCCTGGACGGTGTTGGTGGAGAAGTCCTCGGCCAGGAGCATCGGCGCATCCTGCGGGTAGGTGCCCACCCGCGAGTACAGCATGCGCAGGACGTTCGCGATGCTCGTCGCGCTGCCGACGGTCGAACGGGCAGACCCGCCGGAGCGCTGCTGCGGCAGGGCGACCGCAGGCGGGAGCCCTTCGATCGCATCGACATCAGGACTGCCGACCTGGCTCATGAGCCGGCGCGCGTAGGGCGCGACCGACTCGAAGTAGCGGCGCTGGGATTCTGCGTAGATCGTGCCGAACGCGAGCGAGCTCTTGCCGGAGCCGGAGATCCCGGTGAACGCGACCAGCGCGTCACGTGGGATGTCGAGGTCGACGCTGCGCAGGTTGTGCTCGCGGGCGCCGCGGACCCGGACACGCCCGAGCCCGGAGTCGTGCGGCGAGCGCTCAGGTGCATCCATGTGCGCCAGTGTCTCGCGTGCCCGCTGAGCCCGAGCGCTGACCGCTCAGGGCAGCGACCGTCGGAGGGCGGCGAGGCGCTCCAGCGCACGGTCGATCGAGGCGCGGTCGGTGCCGCGCACGACGATGTTCGTGCCGTAGCCGGATCCGTCCCGGAACGGGTACGACCCGATGCTGAGCTGCGGCATCTCGGCGGCGAGGTCGCGCAGCGGCGCGGCGATGCGCCCCTCGCCCACCTCGAAGCGCAACTCGCCGGAGAGCAGGGGTCGCCCCGCTTCGAGGCCAGGCAGCAGCGCGTCGAGCATGGCGACGAAGATCGAGGGGACGCCGGCCATGACGTGCACGTTCTCGACGCTGAACCCGGGAGCACCGCTGATGCGGTTGTCGATGAGGTCGGCGCCGTGCGGGATGCGCGCCATGCGCAGGTGCTCGGGCGTCAGCGTGCGGTCGCGCCCGACCGCGGCCTGCAGGAGGGCACGGGCGTCGTCGCGCACGTCGATGCCGACGCCGAACGCCGCGGCGATCGCATCCGCCGTGATGTCGTCATGCGTCGGGCCGATCCCACCGGAGGTGAACACGTGCGTGTGCCTCGCGCGGAGCGCGTTCAGGGCCTCGACGATCACGGCGTGGTCGTCCGGCACGACGCGGATCTCGCGCAGGTGGATCCCGAGCGGCTCGAGCCGCCCTGCGAGGTGGTGCGCGTTCGCCTCTCGCGTGCGGCCCGAGAGGATCTCGTCGCCGATCACGAGCATCGCGGCCGTCGGGTTCGTCATGCAGGAAGACTGCCGTGTCGTGCTGGGGGAAGGCCGGGCACGGAACGGGGATGCGCATGTGTGCCTCGACGTCGCTCGCGCCAAGCGCTGGGCATGGATGCTCGCGCCCCTGCTCAAGCGCAACATCGTGATCCCTCAGCGAACGCCTTGGAGCGCACGTCGCGCGTCGCCGGCGAGCACCGCGAAGCTAGCTTCAAACGCATGACCACCGCAGCGATCGACGACGCCCACACCAAGGACCTTGCCGCGCGGCTCCTCGAGCTGCTCGCCCAGATCGAGGACGCGGAAGCCGCACCGCGATGGGATCCGCGCGCCGAGCAGCAGCGGGCGCTCTGCGCCGAGGTCGAGGCGCTCCTCCGCGCTCGAGCCGAGGCCCGGCCCCCGCGGCAGCGCGTCTGAGTCCGCGGCTGGGAGCAGCGCTCAGCGCTCGCACATCGACGGAGACCGCTACGGCGTCGCGCTCGTCTCGGTGACCTCTGGAGCGAGCGCGCGATGCCCGGGCTCGTCGGTGCGTGGGACGGTGTCCCGCAGCCGAGGAGCCCACAGCAGCATCACGAGGCTGACCGCGCCGAGCACGCCGAGGCTGCCCAATGCCGCAGGGACGAGGCCTGTCGCGTTGCCGACCCACCCGATCAGCGTGATGACCACCGCCGAACCGGTGTAGTTCGCCGCCGCGAAGAGGGAGGCGAGAGCGCCCTGGCGCGAGGGTGCTGCGCCATGCGTCAGCACCACGAGCGACGCCCTGAAGCACGTGCCGATCCCGAGTCCCAGCAGCGCGAACCCGGCGACAGCGATCCACTCGATCGCGACCCAGGCCCCGAGGGTGATGCACGCTGTCCCGAGTGCCGCGGCGACCACGCCACTGACCCATGGCGCAACGCGCGCGACAGCCGGGCTGGCGAGCTGAGCGACGGCGCTCGAGCCGAGCAGCAGGGTCGGTCCCACAGCCTGCACGAAGGGCTGCCCCAGCTCGGCGAAGACCGTCGCCCCGAACGCCACGCCGACGCTGACCGTCATCCCCGCGATCGTCCCGACGGCCACCATGCGCCATCCCGCTGGCCCGATGCGCGCCTTCGGCACGACTCCCGGGACGCCGAGCAGAGCGATGCGATTCGCATGACGACGCTGCCACAGCACGGCCGCGGTCGCAGCGAGCAGGAGGCCGGTGAGCACGGCATGGCCGACGAAGACGACCTGCGGAGCGGCAGCGCCGAAGAGCCACAGGCACAGCTGCGCTCCGCCGGCGCCGATGACGCCGCCGACGAAGTTGCCCGTCACGGTCACGGCGCGTCCAGGAGCGCCGATGGCGGCGACCACGAGCGCGGATGCGCTGCCCGTGCCGAGGCCGCCTGCGACGCCCGTGAGCATGCGCCCCGCGAGGATCGACCACTCGTGCGGGAGCGCCTGCAGGACGTCGGCCGCGATCAGCGCGGTGAGGCTCACGAGCAGCAGCGCCACTGCATGGCGACCGAACGCCGGTCGAGCCAGAGCGAACAGCGTGACGGCGAGCACGGCGACGTACAGCGCGAAGGTCAGCGACAACGTGAACGGGTCGAGCGCCAGCGAGTCGCGATAGACGGGCAGGAGCGGGTTCATCGCGTTCGAGGCGACGAACAGCATCGCGAACGACAGGGCGACCACCGTGGCCTGCGCACGCGCGGCGGTGCGTCCGGCCACCGCGACAGGGGACCCCGCAGTCCTCATGCGTCGCGGCCGGGCGGGACGGCGATGTGCATGGGCGTGCCTCGTTCGCTGAGCGGCGCTTGCGCCTGACGGCTGCCCCGAAGGGAAGCCCATCGAGGCACGCCACTCAATCTACCGAGTCCGGCCTGGAGCCGATCGACGCCGAGGACGGACTGGCTCAGCTCCCCTGCTCCTCCGCGCTCTCGAGCGGGATGGTGCCGGACCGGATGCCGCGCAGCACCCGGAACGTGCGGCCGACGCGCGGCACCGAGATGATGAGCAGCCCGCCCAGGATGTTGGCCGGGATGACGATGGCGAACCACCCGACGAAGTCACCGATCGAGATGTCGGCGCCGGCGAGCATCGCGCCGAAGATGATGATGGCGTTGAGCGCCCCGTGCAGCATCCCGAGCCCGATGACGAGCAGGCCGGAGATCATGCACGTGATCGCCGTGACCACGTCGTCGGTCGACCCCTGCTGCATCCGCGTCGACAGCGTGATCGTCGCGCCGGCGAGCACGGCGAGCGCGATCATGACGGGCAGCGACGGCTGATCGATGTAGGCGACCGCCGAATCGATGAGCGTCTGGTGGTAGTCGGGGAGGCCGACGACGACGATCGCCATGAAGGCGAGGCCGCCGAGCAGGTTGGTGATGAGCGTGACCACCCACAGCCGGAGCATCTGCATCCACGTGCCCTGCCCGGCGATCACGGCGTTGAGCGGAAGCAGGAACTCCTCCGTGAAGAGCTCCGAGTGCGCGAGCTTGAGCGCCAGCAGCCCGACACCGAACGCCATGCCGGCGAGGATGTCGGAACCTGTCGCCTCCTTGACTAGCATCATCGCGAGGATGCCGAGACCGACGTCGACGCCGCCGAAGAGGCCGGTGATGATCAGCTCCGGCCACCTGCGGTTCAGCCGCTCGCCGCCCTTGACGACGGTCGTGACCGCCTCGTCCAGCAGCGCGTCCTCGATGTCGAAGTCGCTGTCGCCCAGCTTGCGCCGCTGCTCACCGTCGTCCATGCGCTCAGCGTACGGATGCGATCCCGCGTCGGGCTCAGTCGTCGCTGCTCCGAAGCCGGATGCACCGCGCGCAACGCCTCACGCGCCGGACTCCAGCACCTCCGCCTACTGCCGCTTGAGCCGCTTCTTGGTCGCACGCTCCGTCAGGACCACGAGGAAGTCCTGCACCGGGCTGTCCGCGAGGGCATCGAGCTCCTCGCGCGCCACACGCTCGATCTCTGCCGCGTCCCACTCGGGCCGCGCGGCGGCGAGCTTGCCGCTGACCTGAGCGACGATCTCGTCGTGGTCGATGTTCGTCGTCACCGCGCAATCGTGCCATGCGGCGGGCGACGCGACGCTCGGAGCTGAGTGAACAGCCGCTCAAGAGATGCGGGGCGTGGCGGTTGAGGCCGGGGCGTTCGCCGTCGATCGCGATCGGCAGCAGCAGCAGCGATGCTCGCCGATCAGCTCGAGCCGAACGCTGTCGAGACGAGCAGCGCGTAGCCGGTCGTGCCGCCAGCGATGCTCAGGAGCATGTTCGCCTTCCAGAGGTGCAGCGCCGCGGTGACGAGCACTCCGATCGCTGCCGGGACCACGCTCGAAGCGTCGACGACGTCGACGTGCCGGAGCGTGTAGACGGTGAGGATCACCATCACGCCGATCGGGATTCGTTCCGCCAGGTGCGGCAGGAGCTCGCTTCGACGCAGCGGAGCGAGGATGACGAACGGCAGGGCGCGCAGCCCCCAGGTCACGCTCGCAGCGAGCAGCGTGACGGCGAGGATGTGGTGGAGTTCATGCACGGCGAGCCTGCCGTTGCTTCCATCCGTAGGAGACCAGCAGCACGGCGACGAAGGCTCCCATCGCTGGGAGGATCATGGCGTCGCCGGCGAACACGGCGAAGAGCATCGCGCAGACGAGAGCGAGCAGTGGGACCGGCACGGAACGGCGGGCGCGGAACGCGTCGATGCCGAGGACCAGGAAGAACGCGGTGATCGCGAAGTCGAGCCCCACGACGCTCGATGGGATGAAGGATCCAGCGAGCACACCGACGGTCGCGCTGACGACCCAGTTCACGTAGAACACCGCCTGGACGCCGAGTATCCGTGCTCCCGTCCAAGTGCGCGCCTCGGGGTGCGCGGTCAGTGCCCACGCCTCATCGCAGAGGACGTACGTGCTCAGGACCCGGAGGCCGCGCGAGCGAACTCGGTGCAGCGGGAAGGAGAGCGCGTAGAAGACGTGCCGGAAGTTCACCAGCAGCGCCGTCAGCGCCACGGAGGCCAGCGGCGCGGCAGCCAGGATCATGCCCACCAGCAGGAACTCGAGCGACCCGGCGAAGATCACGCCGGTGAACAGCGGAGCCGTCCACCAGGGCAGGCCGGACTGCGAGATCAGCACGCCAAGCGCCATGCCGAGCGGTGCCATCGCGAGCCCGACGGGCAGCGCGATGCTGATGCCAGCGAGTGCTTCGCGAGCGCTGCTCGGCGCAGCGAGCGCCTCCTGGCTGAGCGTCGACTCGGTCATGGGGCAATCGTAGAGATGAAGGGACGCACAGTGGTTGCCGAGTGGTGCGTCCACACCCAAGAATAAGCAATATGAGCAACATCGATGCGCTCGACCGCGCAATCATCGAGCATCTGCAGGCGGACGGTCGGATCAGCAACCTGGATCTGGCGAAGCGGGTGGGGCTCACTGCGGCACCGTGCCTGCGTCGTGTCCGGCGACTCGAAGCCGACGGTGTGATCGCGGGCTACCGTGCAGTCATCGACCACGAGAAGCTGGGGCGTCGCCTGGAAGTCACCGCGGCCGTCGAGGTCAGGAGCACCGATACGCAGACGATCGCGGAGTTCGAGCGGGCCGTCGTCGCGTTCGACGAGGTGGTCGAGGCGAGGAAGGTGTTCGGCAATCCCGACTACTTCCTCAGGATCGTCGTTCGTGATGTGGACGAGTACGAGGAGTTCCAGATGCACAGGCTCACCGCGCTGCCGGCGGTCTACCGCGTCGACTCGCACCAGACGATGAAGGTCCTGAAGAACTAGTCGTTCCACCGGCGTCGAGCCGGGTCTCCGCGTCGCATCCTGCCGCATCTCGCGCGCTGACGGAGCGAAGCGAGTGGCCAGCGCGTCGTACTCTGTCGGGACAGGTCGGGGGTCAGCTGAACCGCGCCAGCATCAACCCGACGATCGCGAGTACGGCGGCGACCAGCCCCATCGCTGCGTACGAGCCGGTCGCGCTCGCGAGGACGGGGCCGAGCGCGGGCCCGATCGCGGTCACCGCGGTGATCGGCGCGGCGAACACGCCGTTGATCGCCCCGTAGTTCCGCGTTCCCCACCGATCCGCCACGGCGGAGCCCTGCACGAGGGTCTGCGCACCGCGGACGGCGCCCGCGCCGATCCCGATGAGGATGAGCAACCACGGCGGGCCAGGCACGATCGCCAGCAGTGCAAGAGTGATGGCGCTCAGCCCTGCGGTGAGCGACAGCGGCACCCATGGCGACGCCGCATGCGGCAGCACGACGTAGACGATGCGCCCGAGCACCTGCCCAGCCCCGAGCAGTCCGAGCCCCCACGCCGCGAGCTCGAAGGTCATGCCCCGCTCGGTGTACAGCGGGATGATCGCGAGCGTCACGCTGTACAGCGCCGCCGCGACGGCGATCATCGCCAGCTCCAGCGTCCAGAAGCGACGGGTCCGCAGCACCGCCGACACGGACTCGTGCGGCTCCTCGGCCACTCGCACCGACCGTGGCGGCCACATCCGCTCGAGGCTCCACCAGTGGAGCGGCGTCGTGGTCGCCACCAGGACGACCGCGAGCGCGAGCATGGTCGCCCGCCAGTCGAGCACGCTCAGCATCCCGGCCACCACAGGCGCGAACACCGTGGACGCGAGCCCACCCGCCAGCGTGACGACGGTCATCGCCCGGCGCCGGTCGGATGGATGCCTGCGGGTGATGACCGTGAACGCGGCTTGGTAGAGCACGGCGGACTGCCCGATCCCGACCACGATCCAGCCGAGCACGAACACCGGCAGATCCTGGGCAGCGCTGACCACCACGAGGCCGAGCGCGCCGACGACGCTGCCGCACGTCATGACGACGCGTGGGCTGCCCCTGTCGAGCCATCGCCCGACGAGCACGCCGGCGATCGCGGAGGTCACCAGACCGGCCGAGAACGCGAGCATCACCGATGCGAGCGCCCAGCCCGTGTCGGTCGCGACGACCGGGGCGGCGACGATCAGCGCGTAGTAGAGGATGCCCCAGCTGATGACCTGCCCGATGGACAGCGCCGCGAGCCGCCCCCGGCGAGCGCCCGGTGTGAGCTCGACCGCGTCGGGCCGAGCGCCCGTGCTCACCCGCCCACTCCCGTCAGAAGGCGCGCAGCGCGGCCGCCGCGGCGTCGAGCGCCGGGCGCACGACGGAGTAGTAGGCCCACTTCCCTCGCTGCTCGCGCACGACCAGCCCCGCTTCGGCGAGGATGCGCAGGTGGTGCGACACCGTGCCCTGCGAGAGCCCGACCGGGTCGGTGAGGTCGCAGACGCACGCCTCGCCCTCCTGGCCCGCGGCGATCAGCGAGAGGAGGCGGACGCGCGTGGGGTCGCCCATCGCCTTGAAGACCGTGGCCGTCCGCGCCGCCTCTTGGCCCGACAGCGCAGGCCCTGCGGGCGTGCAGCACCCCTTGGAGGCGTCGGCGGCGATGGGCGTCGCGGAGGTCATGGCGACAGTCTGCCACACGCATTGACAGACGTCGATGCGATGATGCAGGATGACCGCATCGACAGTCTTCAATACGAGGAGCATGCTATGCCGGACCTTCCCGTCGTCGTCGTCGGCGCCGGCCCACAGGGCCTCGCCGCGGCGGCCCACCTGCTCGAGCGCGGCTTCGAGCCGATCGTGCTGGAGCGCGGAACGAGCGCGGGCGCCGCGGTCTCGGAGTGGGGTCACGTGCGCCTGTTCTCGGCCTGGGACGAGCTCGTCGACTCGGCGAGCCGTCGACTGCTGCAGGCTGCCGGGCACGTCGTCCCGACCTCGGGCTATCCGAGGGGCGAGGCATGGGTGCGCGACTACCTCGCGCCGCTCGCGGCCGCGCTGGGCGACCGCGTCCGCTTCGGCCGCGAGGTGACGTCGGTCACGCGACTCGGCCGTGACAAGGTCGTCGACGGCGGCCGCGACCAGCAGCCGTTCGCGGTGCGCTTCGTCGACCGCGAGGGCCGCGAGCAGCGCCTGCTCGCGCAGGCCGTGCTCGACGCATCCGGCACGTGGAGCCAGCCCGGCCCGGCGGGCGCCGACGGCACGCCCGCGCTCGGCGAGCGAGCGGCAGCCGACCGCATCGACTACCGCATCCCCGCCGATGTCAGCGCGCTCGCCGGCGCCCACGTCGCCGTCGTCGGCGCCGGCCACTCGGCGGTGCATGCGGTGCTGCGGCTGGCGGAGCACGCGGAGCGCCACCCCGGCACGCGCGTCACCTGGCTCGTGCGACGCCCTTCGGTCGAGGGCGCGCTCGGAGGCGGCGAGGCGGATGCCCTCCCCCAGCGCGCGTCGCTCGGCGTGCGGGCGCGCCGCGCGATCGAGCTAGGTTCCGTGGAGCTCGTGACGGGCTTCCGGGTCGACGAGATCCGCCCCGCGAGCGACGGCATCGTGCTCGTCGCCGAGGACGGCCGTGAGCTCGGACCGGTCGCCCGGCTGTTCGCGCTGACCGGGTTCCGTCCTGATCTGTCGATGCTGTCGGAGGTGCGGATCGCCATCGATCCCGCGCTCGACGCGGTCGCCGGGTTGGCGGCGGAGATCGATCCGAACATCCACTCGTGCGGCACGGTCGCCGCGACGGGAGCGGCCGAGCTGGCGCAGCCCGAGCCGGGCCTGTTCATCATCGGCGCGAAGAGCTACGGACGGGCGCCGACGTTCCTGGCGCTCACCGGCTACGAGCAGGTGCGGAGCGTCGTCGCTGCACTCGCAGGTGACCACGAGGCGGCCGCGCGCAACGAGCTCGTGCTGCCCGAGACGGGCGTCTGCGGTGGCAGCGGCGACTTCGGCGGCAGCAGCTGCTGCGCGGCCCCCGCGGCAACGCAGCCGGAGCACCGCGAGGTCATCGCGGTGCTGTGACGCGGAAACGCAGTTCGCCGCGCCGCGCCGCATTTGCATGCAGCATCGATACGCATCAATATAGAAGCATGTCTATGCAGCACACCGACCTCGCGCGCGTCCCTGCCGCGGGCGACCTCGTCGCCTACCGCCAGGCGATCACCGCCGCCGGCACCGGCTGCGCAGCCGCGCAGGACGGCCCGCACTTCCTCGCGGTGCTCGAGCTCGCAGAGCCCGCCCACCGCGTCGAGAGCCTCGTCGCGTGACCGTCGCGACCAGCGCCGAGCCGGCTGCGATCAGCGCGACCACTCCGCCCCGGCTGTCCGCACTGGACCGCTGGCTGCCGCTGTGGATCGCGCTTGCGATGGGCGCCGGGCTGCTGCTCGGCAGCACCGTGCCCGCCGTCGGCGCGCTGCTCGCGCAGCTCGAGATCGGCGGCATCTCGCTGCCGATCGCGCTGGGCCTGCTCGTGATGATGTACCCGGTGCTGGCGAAGGTCCGCTATGACCGAGTGGCGGCCATCACCGGCGACCGCCGCCTGCTCATCTCGTCGCTCGTGCTCAACTGGCTCGTCGGACCGGCGCTCATGTTCGCCCTCGCCTGGCTGCTCCTGCCCGATCTCCCCGAGTACCGAACCGGCCTGATCATCGTCGGGCTCGCGCGCTGCATCGCCATGGTCGTCATCTGGAACGACCTCGCCTGCGGCGACAGGGAAGCGGCGGCCGTGCTCGTCGCCATCAACTCGGTCTTCCAGGTCGTCGCCTTCGCGCTGCTGGGCTGGTTCTACCTGACCGTGCTGCCGGCATGGCTCGGCCTCCAGACCCAAGGGCTCGACATCTCCATGGCCGAGATCGCCGTCAACGTGCTGATCTTCCTCGGCATCCCGCTCGCGGCCGGATTCGCATCGCGCTGGATCGGCGAGCGCACCCGGGGCAGGGACTGGTACGAGCGCACCTACCTCCCCGCTGTCGGTCCCTGGGCGCTGTACGGGCTGCTCTTCACGATCGTGCTGCTGTTCGCGCTGCAGGGCGAGAACGTCGTGCAGCGGCCGCTCGACGTCGCCCGGATCGCGCTGCCGCTGCTCGCCTACTTCGCGCTGATGTGGTCGATCGGCCTCGTCACGGGCAAGGCGTTGGGGCTCGGCTATGCCCGCTCCACCACCCTCGCGTTCACCGCCGCGGGCAACAACTTCGAGCTCGCGATCGCCGTCGCGATCGGCACGTTCGGCGCCGCATCCGGGCAGGCGCTGGCCGGTGTCGTCGGACCGCTGATCGAGGTGCCCGTGCTCGTCGGCCTCGTCTACGTCTCGCTGTGGGCGGGCCGCGTCTGGTTCCGAACCGGTCCAGTGCCGCCTGTCCTCGACGTGGCCTCGCAGCCCGGCCCGGATCGGAGCACAGCATGAGCGCCACAGCGCAAGCTGCACCCTGCTCGCCCGCGACATCGCAGGCGATCAGTGAGCATGCTGCCGCGACCGTCGCGGCGACGCTGAAGTCGCTCGCCGACCCGCTACGGCTGCGCATGCTGTCGGCCATCGCCTCCGACCCGCGGGGCGAGTCATGCGTGTGCGATCTCGCCGAGCTCGCGGACGTCTCCCAGCCCACGGTCTCCCACCACCTCAAGGTGCTCAAGGACGCCGGCGTGCTCGTCTCCGAGCGCCGGGGCTCGTGGGTCTGGTACTCGATCGACGCGACCGCTCGTCCCGCGATCACCACCCTGCTCGAGGGCTTCGCACCCGCAGCACTCGCGGCGCCCCGCGACACGGACGCCTACCACGGTCTCGACGACGTCGACGAGGCACTCACGCACCTGGCGTCCTCGCTGATGTCGCGGTTCCCCCAGCTGAGCCCGGACGCCGTCACGGGCGTCGTGCGCGAGTCGTACGCCGGACTCGCCCGAACAGCACGGATCACAGCTCACCTCGTGCCGCTGACGGAGCGGTTCGCCCGGCAGCGCCTCTCCGACCTGACGCGCGACCGCTCGACGGGCGTGCCGCAGGTGCTGTTCGTCTGCGTCGCCAACGCGGGCCGGTCGCAGCTCGCAGCTGCCCTCGTCAACCAGGCAGCACGCGGCCGCGTCGTCGCACGCTCCGCCGGCTCGTCGCCCGCCTCTGCGATCCACCCGAACGTGCGTCCGCTGCTCGAGGCCATCGACGGCTCCGACGCAGAGGCCTTCCCCAAGCCGCTCACCGATGACGCGGTCCGGGCCGCGGATGTGGTCGTCACCATGGGTTGCGGCGACGTCTGCCCGATCATCCCCGGCGTCCGGTACGAGGATTGGGCTGTCGGCGACCCCGCACTCGCGTCGTACGAAGGCGTTGCCGCGATCCGCGACGACCTCGCGCAGCGCGTCGAACGTCTCGTCGCCGAGCTCGTCTGAGCAGCTGTCCATCCCCCGCACCACGAGCGTTCACTCGCACGACATCCCCAACCCCTAGAAATGCAGCGGTGCCGGTCGAGACCGGCACACCACCGAGAGAGAGCCACCATGAGCGAGAACCCCACCGTCCTGTTCGTCTGCGTGCACAACGCCGGCCGATCCCAGATGGCCGCCGGCTTCGCGTCTGCGCTCTCCAACGGCGCCGTCGAGGTGCTCTCCGCCGGCAGCGCACCGAAGGACCAGATCAACCCCGTCGCCATCGAGGCAATGGCAGAGGTCGGCATCGACATCGCCGGCAACACCCCGAAGGTGCTCACGGTCGACGCCGTCCGCGAATCCGACGCCGTCATCACCATGGGCTGCGGCGACGCCTGCCCCATCTTCCCTGGCAAGCGCTACGAGGACTGGGAGCTCGAGGACCCGGCCGGCAAGGACATCGAGACCGTCAGGCGCGTTCGCGACGACATCCGCGGCCGGGTCGAGCGACTGCTCGCCGACCTCGTGCCGAGCGCGGGCTGACCATGGACCAGCTCGACGTCAGCGCACGCCGCGGCCTGCCCGGCATCACCTATCCCGAGCGCTTCCTGCACACGCTCACCGACGAGCTGAGGGCAGACTTCGAGGGGATCTTCGCGGCCGAGACGATCGAGCGGTACGTCCTGGAGTCCTACACGGCGCTGCTGCGCACATCGGCGGTGAAGGCGCACCTCGTCACACGCGTCACCCAGTTCGCGAAGGACCGGCTCCACGCTCTCGCCGAGGCGAAGGGCGCGATCCCGCAGGACCGCCCCAGCGTGCTGTTCGTGTGCGTGCAGAACGCGGGACGCTCGCAGATGGCCGCCGCCATCGCCGCCGAGCGCTCCGGAGGCCGGCTCGTCGTGCGGTCCGCGGGCTCCATGCCTGCCGCTTCCTTGCACCCCGCCGTCGTCTCGGCGATGGCGGAGGTGGGGCTCGACCTGACCGCGGAGTTCCCGAAGCCGCTGACCGATGACGTCGTGCGGGCTGCGGACGTGGTGGTCACGATGGGCTGTGGCGACGCGTGCCCCATCTACCCCGGCAAGCACTACGAGGACTGGCAGCTCGACGACCCCGAGCACGCGACCCCGGAGGATGTGCGACGCGTCCGCGACGAGATCACCGACCACGTCGACCGCATGCTGGAGCAGCTCGGCGTGGCTCCCGCCTGAGGTCGACAGCGCGGGCACCGTCACCGCGCAGCTGCAGTGCGCCACTGGGGCTGTGTGCTCTCGGCGTGAGCGCTCCTCCGGTGTCTCGAGATGTCGCAACGACCTTCTACACGTTGAAGCGGAACGTTAACGCCTGACGTGTCCAGCGCCGGCGAATGCTGGCTCCCCTGTGCTTCTGTGGAATCCGAGAGTCTCGAAACATCGATGGTTCCGTGCTCTATGGACGCTCGTGCGGCATGTCTGCGGACTCAATGCCGACTGCGTCTCCCTTCGCACGCCGGTCGTCCGGTGGGCCTCCTAAGTGCCTTGCCGTCAGGCGGAATCAACGAGAGCAGCTGGACGAGGGGCGTGAGGCCAGCGCTCAGGTTCGTCGAGACAGGCATGGGTGCGAGCCTCGCTAGTGCGCTAGTCAAGTGGCCGATCACTAGCGCCAGCGGTGCCTGCTGCCGACGGGAAGCGGTTCGCTGGCTCGCTTGGCACGCAACGTTGACCGGGGCCTAGCATCGTCACTGCTCACTACACTGAGGCTCTCTCAGCCGTCATCTCCGAGCAAAGGGACGCAGGCACCATGAGCATTCTCTACCGAGCTGTCTGGTCGGACGGTGCGATAACCGATGTCGGCCATGCGCTCGAAGCACTGCGCACACGAGTCGCAGGGTGGACGCAGGAGTCCGCCGAGCCTGCTCCCTTGACCGAAGGCCAAAGCGAGTTCCGCGTGTCGCAGAGGCGGCAACGCCGCGTGACGCACCGCTCCATCGGTGATGAGGGCTTCGAGGTCATCGCGACCGATCAAATTCCCGGAGATCCGACCGAGTGGGTGACGACCGTCCGGGTCGTCGCGGAGGGCGAGCAGCTCCACACATTGGTCGAGCTCAGCATGTCCTCCGACGACCTCATGCGACGCGTCGTAGTCGGGCGGCCCGGAGTTGTGCGCGAGCTGCTGGACGCTGCGACGAAACCAAGGCTCGCCGGGAGCGCCGTGCTCAGCGCGCCGCTGGAGGTCCCTGCGTCCCAGATCACAGCACTCACGGACCTTCTCGCGTCTCCTGAGCGCGCCCTGCCGTTCATCATCTGCGCGGAGCCGAGCGGAGAGCATGACGGCTTGTGGCTTAAACTCGCCGACAAGATCGGGACGCGAGCAGAGGGCGTCGCAATGGTGCTCACACTCGATCGCGAGGCCGTGTATGCCTTCCGGCGGGAGTTCGGCTCCCTCGCCATCTGGGATGGTGGCATACGTGTCTACGCGCCCGGCTCCGTAACGCCGGGCTCGGATGGCTGGCGGCACCGCTACTACGTGCGGTCTCGGCTGCAGGAGGCGACCCAGCCCACGATCGACCGCATCGTGTATTCGGTCGCGCAGCTTTCCACCCGACGCAGGGTGCCCAGCGTCTTCGCTGCCTTCGGCGAACAAGCAGGCCTGCCCGCTGACTCCCTCGATGGCATGATTCCGGCTGCCGAGCTGACCCGGGCGCTCGAGGCGTGGGAGCACGAGCGTGCAGTAGCGCTCGATGAGCAGAGCGCGGTCGAGAAGGAGCTTGCCGGCGCGAATGGCCACCTTTCACGTCTCAAGGACGCACTCGTCGAGCAGGGCCTGAGGGATTTGATTTGGGGAACCAAGCACGAGGATGGCGCGTCGATACCTGACGAAGTGCAAGACACCTCCGAAGCAGTCATGGCCGCGCAGGCCTACCTTTCCGACTGGCTTGTGCTCCCAGACTCAGCCGTCCGAGAACTGGAAGACATCGATGCTGCCCCTGAGTCGTACAACTGGGGCAACAAGACGTGGCGCGGGCTGCGTGCACTGGCTGCGTACGCCAAGGACCGCGCAGAGGGCTGGGACGCAGGCGGCTACTGGGAATGGTGTGCCTCCGGGCCGCTGCTCGGTTGGCCGGCGTCCCCCAAGAAGTTGTCGATGACCGAGAGCGAGACGGTCCAGAACAACGCCAGGCTCAGTCGCACACGCGTGTTCAAAATCGACACACGAGTCGATGTCTCGGGAGAGCTCACCATGCTTGCGCATCTCAAGATCTCCGAGGGCGGTGGCAGCATGGCGCCTCGCGTCTACTTCCACGACGACACCGGCGGTTCGACTGAGAAGGTCCACGTCGGCTTCGTCGGACCGCACTCCCTCGTTCCCAACAAGTCAGCGAACTGACGGGTCGCTCGTTTCGCGGCGCTGCCGCGAACTGATCACCTTGCGGGCGAAGGGCCGGCCTGAGGTTCGACGCCGACGGCCCGCGCCTCCTCCCGGTCCGGGTGCAGGTGAGACGCCCTGCTTGTGCGACCGCTGGCGGGCCGAGGGACTCTTATCTGCGGAGCCCCCGATGAACTGACTGCAAATTCCGCGTGATGCAGAGAATCTCAGGCAACACTCACACGTTGAAGCGGAACTCCACGACGTCGCCGTCGGCCATGACGTAATCCTTGCCCTCGATGCGCACGCGGCCGGCGGCCTTCGCCTCGGCCATCGAGCCCGCCGCATCCAGGTCGGCGAACGAGACGACCTCGGCCTTGATGAAGCCGCGCTCGAAGTCGGTGTGGATGACGCCGGCGGCCTGCGGGGCGGTCCAGCCCTTGCGGATCGTCCAGGCGCGCGACTCCTTCGGCCCGGCCGTCAGGTAGGTCTGCAGACCGAGCGTCTCGAAGCCGATGCGGGCGAGCTGGTCGAGGCCCGACTCCTCCTGCCCGAGCGACTGCAGCAGCTCGAGCGCCTCTGCGGGCTCGAGGTCGACGAGCTCCGACTCGACCTTGGCGTCGAGGAACACGGCCTTCGCGGGCGCGACGAGCGCCGCGAGCTCGGCCTTGCGGTCCGCATCCGAGAGCACGTCCTCATCGACGTTGAAGACGAACAGCACGGGCTTCCCGGTGAGGAGGCCGAGCTCCTTGATGGGCGTCGTGTCGAAGCCGGCCTGGCCCAGCGTCCGGCCCGAGTTCAGGATCTCGTTGGCCTCGACCGCGGCCGCGAGCACGGAGGCGTCGGCCTTCTTGCCCTTGACCTCCTTCTCGAGGCGCGGGATCGCCTTCTCGAGCGTCTGGAGGTCGGCGAGCATCAGCTCGGTGTTGATCGTCTCCATGTCGGAGGACGGGTCCACCGTGCCCTCGACGTGCACGACATCGCTGTCGCCGAAGCCGCGCACGACCTGCGCGATGGCGTCGGCCTCGCGGATGTTCGCGAGGAACTTGTTGCCGAGCCCCTCGCCCTCGCTCGCGCCCTTGACGATGCCGGCGATGTCGACGAACGACACCGCAGCGGGGAGGATGCGCTGCGACCCGTGGATCTCGGCGAGCCGCGTCAGGCGCTCATCCGGCAGCTCGACCACCCCGATGTTCGGCTCGATCGTGGCGAACGGGTAGTTCGCCGCGAGCACGGTGTTCTTGGTGAGCGCGTTGAAGAGGGTCGACTTGCCCACGTTGGGGAGTCCGACGATGCCGATCGTGAGTGCCACGACAGATCAGCCTACCGGCGACCCGCGAACCGCCGACCCGAGTGCCGCCGACCCGGCGCCGGCCTCAGCCGATCTCGCGGCCGATCAGGCCGATGATGTTGCCGGCCGGATCCGTGAACCACGCGATCTCGACGCCCATGCTCCGCGAGATGCCGCGCGCGTCCTGCTCGAAGCCCTCGTAGAACTCGAAGCGCACGCCCTTGTCGGCGATGTCGTCGACCGCAGCCTCGATGTCCCCGACGACGAGGTTCAGGATCGTGAAGACCGCTGGCTGGTGGTCGTCCTTCTGGTAGACGAAGACCCGTCCACCGCCGGGCAGCGTCAATGCCAGCTGCCCCATCGCCTCCCCCACCTCGAGCCCGAGCACGTCGCTGTAGAACGACCTCGCGACCTCCAGGTCGGGCACGGCGAACCCGCTGAACGCATCCGTGAACTGCACCATCTCGGCACCTCCCGAGCGCATCATCCGCCGCATCGGCGCCCCGCGCCAGACGCGACTTGTCGACGCCCTGGTCACCTCCAGGCTCCGGTCGTAGCGTGGTGCCACCGCGCCACCCGGGCGCACGTTGAGGAGCGATCATGGGCACGAACGACGACAATCCCCCGCACGACAGCCGCGAGGGCCTCCCGGTCTACGAGGGCGCCGACCAGCCCGACGGGCAGGGCGCATCGCAGCGCCACACGCCTGCCGACGACTCGCTCGGCCAGGACACGACCCCGCAGCACGACAACCGCGAGGACGACCAGACCTTCCAGGCGCCGCCGCCCCCGGGCACCGGAGGCGCCGACTCGTTCGACTCCCGCCACAACGAGTTCGACGAGTCCGAGGGCCAGCGCGGCGCCGGCGTCGACAAGCAGACCGGCGAGGCGGTCCACGGCGACGGCCTCGCGCACGAGCAGGCGGAGGAGGCCAGGTCCGGCGGCTTCGACGCCGAGCAGCCGGCCGGCAACGACGTCGTGCCCGAGGACGAGCCGAACGCGGAGCAGCCGCGGGAGCGGCGCTGACGACCGACCGCATCCGCCGACGCTTCGTCGTGCACGGCAGCGTGCAGGGCGTCGGCTTCCGCTGGGCCGCGCGCGCCGAGGCCGAGCGCCTCGGCGTCGCGGGCAGCGTCCGCAACCGCTTCGACGGCACGGTCGAGGCGGAGGTGGAGGGCGCGCCGGATGCGGTGGCGGCCATGGGCTCATGGATGGGGCATGGCCCGTCCTCCGCGCGCGTCGATCGCGTCGACGCTGACGAGCTCGAGGTGCGCGGCGACAGCGGCTTCCGCATCGCCTGAGCCGCGGCCGCCGCGCAGGCGGCCGTGTCGAGCTGCGCAACGGCACGGCCCCGTGGGGCGCGACCCTTGCGCGCGGTGCGCAACGGCGACGGTCCTGCTTGCGCGCGGCGCGCATCCGGAGCATCATCGGGGTCAGCCGCGCGACCCGCGGCACCACCTCACGGCGCCGTGAGATCCGCGACGCCATGCACCGAGAAGAGCTGCCATGAGCGTCATCCCCGAGTTCACCCACGAGCGCGTCCTGACCTCCATGGGCGCCAGGAGCGACGTCGTCATCACCGTGGCGCTGCATTCGAGCGTGCTGGGACCCGCGCTCGGCGGCTGCCGGATGTGGACGTACCCGACGTGGGCCGACGGGCAGGCGGATGCGCTGCGGCTCTCCGCCGCGATGACGCTCAAGAACGCCGCTGCCGGCCTCGACGCCGGCGGCGGCAAGGCCGTGATCGCGCTGCCGATGGGCACGCACGTCGACGCCGAGCGCCGTCGCGCCGCGCTGCTCGACCTCGGCGACCTCGTCGAGGCGCTCGACGGGCGCTACCGCACGGCCGAGGACGTGGGCACGACCGAGCGCGACATGCTCGTCGTGCGCGAGCGCACCGAGCACGTCGTCGGCCTGCCGACCGAGAACGGCGGCGCCGGCGAGCCCGCTGGCGCGACCGCGCTCGGCGTCTACTCGTCGATCGTCCCGACGCTCGAGGAGGCCTTCGGCTCCGACGACATCGCCGCCCGCTCCTTCGTGATCTCGGGCCTCGGCCAGGTCGGCAGCCGCCTCGCGCGCATGCTCGCGGGCCATGGTGCCACGCTGTTCGTCACCGACATCGACAGCCGCAAGCGGCTGCTCGCCGACGACCTCGGCGCCACCTGGATCGCGCCCGACGCCGCGCTCACCACCGAGGCCGACGTGCTCGTGCCCGCCGGCCTCGGCGGGATCCTCACCGACGAGGCGATCGACGCGCTGCCCGTGCGAGCGATCATCGGCCCCGCCAACAACGTCCTCGCGGACCGCTCGGGCGCCGCGCGGCTCGCAGAGCGCGGCATCGTCTACGCGCCGGACTTCGTCGTCAACGCGGGCGGCGTCATCCACCTGCAGGGCATGGCCGAGGGCATGCAGTGGCCGGCGATCGCCGAGCGGCTCACGGGCATCGGCGACACGCTGCGCGACGTGCTCACCAGCGCGCGGCAGCGCGGCGTCACGCCGCTCGACGCGGCCGAGGCGCTCGCCGCCGAGCGCATCGACGCGGCCCGAAGGCACATGACCGTGAGCGCCTGACGCCGCACCCGGCGGATGCGTGGCGGGCGCCCAGGTGCGCGGCGTACGGTCGGCGTGCGCGGCGCCGACGCCGCGCGGAGAGAGGATCACCATGAGCCAAGAGCAGCAGCCCGGCCACGACCACTCCAGCCAGGACGAGCCGGTGACCGGCGGCTACGGCGACCCCGGCGAGGCGGAAGCGCTCACCGGCGAGTCCGACGGCGAGATCGACCCCAAGGAGCACCCGAAGGCGGACCCTGCCGAGGGCTCCGACCCCGAGAACCCGACCGGCCTCTAGCCCGGCGCGCGGCCGGCGACGATCAGTCGCCGGTCGCCTCCGCGGTCGCGCGCAGGCGATCGACGTAGGCGCTCCACCACTCGGCATCCTGATCGGGCAGGTTCGAGACCCCGTCGCGGAGGCCCGCGGCGCCGTCGATCGACTCGCGCACGATGTCGGCGTGACCCGCGTGCCGCGCGATCTCGGCGATCATGTGCACGATGAGCCGGTGCAGCGTCGTGTCGGCGTTCGGGCCCCACCACGGCACATGCGCGGGCGCGTCGAGCGGCAACTGGGCGATCGACGCATCGGCGTGCGCCCAGACCCGGTCCCACAGCGCCAGCACCGACTCGCGGCTCTCGTCGGGACCCGCCCACATGTCGGCGTTGTCCTCGGCGTCCTCGTCGTTCCACGCGAGCCGCTCGGGGAAGGGCCGGCCGACGCACGCGCCGAAGTAGTCGGAGGCGACCGTCGCCACGTGCTTGACGAGCCCGAGCAGGTTCGTACCGGTCGGTGTCATCGGCATGCGGGCGTCCCGCTCGGACAGGCCCTCCAGCTTCCAGCGCAGCGCGTCGCGCTGCACGCGCAGGTAGCGGGCCAGCGTCTCGGCGGCGTCTTCGCTCATGCCAGCATCCTGGCACTCGCAGGCACCGAGTTCGCGCACCGTCGTCACGCCTCTAGTTGACAAGTCGACTAGCGGCGTGGTGGACTCACCCCCGTGATCCTCTCCCGCATCATCCTGGGGCTGCTGGCGATCGCGCCGATGACCGGCGCCGACCTCAAGCGCCACTTCGACTCGACCGTCACGCACCTCTGGTCCGCCGACAAGGCGCAGATCTACCGCACGCTCGCGGCGCTCGTCGAGCAGGGCTTCGCCAGCGTCACCGTGGTGCCCGGCACGAACGCGCCCGACCGCCAGGAGCACCGCCTCACCGACGCCGGCCGCGCCGCACTCCTCGCGTGGCTCCGCTCCGACCTCGACCGGCAGCCCGAGCGCGAGGCGTTCCTCGCACGGCTCTTCGTGGCGGATGCGCTCGACGACGCCGATGTCACCGCGCTCGTCCAGCGACGCCGCACTGCCGCGCTCGAGCAGCTCGCGCTCTACGACGGCATCCGCGCGTCGACGCCGGCCGCCACGGACCGCGGACAGCGCCTGCGCCTCGCGACGCTCGACCACGGCATGCGCCACGTCCGCACCGAGCTCGAGTGGCTCGATTCGCTCGAGGAGCAGCTGCGATGACGTCGTTCCCCGAGGTGCACCCGGCACGGCAGCCGGCCGGCGCCGACGACCACCGCCCCGTCGTGCTGCTCCACGGCGGCAACGTGGCCAACTGGATGTGGGAGCCGCAGCTCTCCGCCGTCACCGACCGGCTCGCGCTCACGCCGCACCTCCCCGGCTTCGGCGCCCGGACCGCCGAGCACTGGCCGGGCCTCGCCGGCGCCGCCGACGACGTGGCCGCGCGTATCCGCGAGCTGTGCGGCGACCGCAGCGTCGACGTCGTCGGGCTCTCGCTCGGCGGCGTCGTCGCGCTGCACCTCGCCGCCCGCCACCCCGACCTCGTGGCGTCGGTGCTCACGAGCGGCGCCGCCGTCGAACGGGTCGGCGGGGCGGCGCGCGCGACGTCCGCGCTGCAGCTCGCGCTCTGGCACCGCCGCTGGTTCTGGAAGGCACAGGCGCTCGCCTTCGGCCTGCCGGCCGACTCGCACGCGCCCTACGTTGAGCACGGCGTCTCGATCCAGCGCGAGACCGCCGCGGCGATGCTCGCCGAGGTGTACGCAGGCGGCATCCCCGACGGGCTCGAGCGGTACCCCGGGCGGATGCTGCTGGTCGCGGGCGAGCGGGAGCCCACCGTCATGGCCCGCTCGCTCGCCGCGCTCCGCCGCACCGTGCCGCACGCCCAGACGCGCATCGCACCGCGCATGCACCACGTCTGGAACGTCGAGGACGTCGACCGCTTCAACGCGATGCTCCGCGCGTGGCTCGGAGGCGGTGTCGACGACTGGCTGCGCCAGCCTGCCGCGGCCGCTCGCTGAGCCGGCGACGACCCGCAGCGACGAGGCGGCGGTGGCGGGATCTTGCCGGACCCCGACCGCCCTGCGGCTCGTGGCCGGTGGCGACCGACCGTAGGCTCGCCGGGTGACCGCAGCACCCCTCCGCGCCCGAGCATCCGTCATCCTCGCGATCGTCGTGACGCTGCTCGCCTGGGCGTCGGCGTTCGTCGTCATCCGCGCGGTCGCCGCCGACTTCGATCCAGGTGCGCTCACGCTCGGCCGGCTCGGCGCCGCCGCGATCGTGCTGGGCGTCGCGCAGCTCGTCCACGGCAGATGGGTGCGCCCGACGGGCCGTCAGTGGGCGCTGCTCGGCGTGTTCGGCATCTCGTGGTTCCTCGTCTACAACCTCGCGCTCAACGCGGCCGAGCACCTCCTCGACCCGGGCACCGCGGCCCTGCTCGTGAACGTCGCACCGCTCATCGTCGCGCTGGTCGCCGGCACGATGCTCGGCGAGGGATTCCCGCGCTGGCTCATCATCGGCGCGATCGTCGCGTTCGGCGGCATCGCGATCATCGGGGCGGCGACCGCGACGGGCTCCCTCAGCCTGCTCGGCGTCGTGCTCGCGCTCGTCGCCGCCGTCACCTACGCGATCGCGGTGCTGCTGCAGAAGCCGCTGCTCGCGACGCTCCCCGGGCTGCAGGTGACGCTCATCGGCGTCGCGATCGGGCTCGTGGGCAGCCTGCCGTGGGGCGGCTCGCTCGTCGCCCAGCTCTCGACGGCCCCGAACGCGTCGACGATCGGCGTCGTCTACCTCGGCGTCGTGCCGACCGCGATCGCGTTCCTCGCCTGGGCGTACGCGCTCAAGCGGATGCCCGCCGGTCGCCTCGCCATCACGACCTATCTCGTGCCCGTGATCGCGACCGGCATGGCCTGGGCGCTGCTCGCCGAGGTCCCGCCCCCGCTCGCCCTGCTCGGCGGACTCGTCTGCCTGAGCGGCGTCGCCCTGACCCGCGTGCCGGCTCGCGCGAGCCGCGCGGCAGCGGTCAGTCGCTAGCGCCGCCCCGCCAGCGCACGGCGCCGTCGACGACGACGGCCGCCTCGCTCAGCGGATGCGGCCGGAGCGTGCCGTCGTGCATCAAGTGCTGCACCTCGGTGCCGTGCAGCGCCGTCGCGACGTCCGCGACGACGCGGCGATGGCACCGCCACCACACGGCCTCCGAGCACATGACGGCCGTGCGCCGGCCCGACGCATCCGCGAGCACGGAGGCGAGCCCGTCGGCGAAGTCGGCGGTGCGCGTCCACGCCGCGTAGGCGCGGAACGCGTCGACGCGCCACCAGCTGTCGGGCGAGGCGGCGTCCTCTGCGGCGCTGAGCGTCCGCCGTCCGCCGAGCCGCTCCTCCCAGCGCCAGCCGATCCCGCCCGCGGCGAGCTCCGCCTCGATGGCGTCCCGCGCGGCTGCGGGATTCGCGCGGCTGCCGGGGAACCGGCGGATGTCGACGACCAGCTCGACGCCGGCGCCTGTCAGCAGCGCGCGCAGCGCGTCGCCGTCGAGCCTGCCGTGGCCGACCGTCAGCAGCACGCCGCTACCGGTCCTCCTGCAGCCCGAGCTCGATGAGCTCGGTGATGAGGTCGGCGTAGGCGATGCCGGTCGCCTCCCACAGCACCGGGAACATCGAGATCGAGGTGAAGCCGGGCATGGTGTTGATCTCGTTCACGACGATGCCGTGCTCGGCCGACACGAAGAAGTCGACGCGTGCGAGCCCGGCACCCTCGATCGCCTCGAACGCGCGCACCGCGGTGGCCTGCAGCGCGGCGAGCGTCTCGTCGTCGACCGGCGCCGGGCACACGACGCGCGCACCGTCGCCGCCGCGGTACTTCAGGTCGAAGTCGTAGAACCGGCCCTCGTCGAGCTCGATCTCGCCGGGCACCGACGCCCGCGGCAGCTCGCCGGCGCGACCGGACAGCACACCCAGCTCGATCTCGCGCCCGCTGACGCCCGCCTCGACGAGCGCGCGGGAGTCCTCGGCGAGCGCGACGGCCATCGCGCGGTCGAAGCCGAGGATCGAGTCGACGCGGCTCACCCCGACCGACGAGCCGGCTCGCGCGGGCTTCACGAACACCGGCAGCGGGAAGTCGCCGAGCCGCGCGCGCACCGCATCCGGGTCGCGCTGCCACTCTCCGCGCGACACCGTCATCCACGGGGCGACGCGGATGCCCGCGTGCTCGAGCACCGTCTTCGTGTAGTGCTTGTCCATGCCCACGGCGCTCGCGAGCACGCCGTTGCCGACGTAGGGCAGCCCGGCCAGCTCCAGCGCACCCTGGATCGTGCCGTCCTCACCGAAGGGCCCGTGCAGGATCGGGAAGACGACGTCGACGGTGATGCTGCGCTCGCCGGCCTCGTCGTGCACGGTGAGCTCGCGCTCCCCCGCCACCTGCGGGAGCCGCACGCGCGAGCCGTTGTCGGCGACGACGGCCATCGCCTCGAGGGTGAGGTCGGCAGGATCGCCGTCCCACAGCGTCCAGGCACCCTCACGCGTGATGCCGATGACGACCGGCTCGAAGCGCTCGCGGTCGAGGTGCCGCAGCACGCTGCCGGCGGTCGCGCACGAGATCGAGTGCTCGCTCGAGCGGCCGCCGAACAGCAGGGCGACGCGGATCCGCTGGGCGGCTCCGGAGGGGGTCTCGGGCACGGTGCTACTCCTCGATCGGCTCGTCGTCGGTCGTCAGGTGCGGGGCGATCTCGCGCGGGTCCATGGCGCCGTCGAGCACGAGCCGCACCTGCTCGAGGATCGGCATCCGCACCCCCTTCGCCTTCGCGAGCTCGGCGACCGGGTCGACGGATGCGAGCCCCTCGGCCACCTGCTCCATGCGCGCGACGACGTCGGTGCGCGAGTACCCCATGCCGAGCAGCCGGCCGGCCGTGAAGTTGCGCGACAGCGGCGAGCCGCACGTCGCGATGAGGTCGCCGAGCCCGGCGAGGCCGCGCAGCGTCTCGCGCTCGGCACCGTGGGCGACCGCGAAGTCGGTGAGCTCGGCGAGCCCGCGCGTGATGATCGACGCCTTCGTGTTCTCGCCGTAGCCGACGCCGTCGACGATGCCGATCGCGAGCGCGACGAGGTTCTTCAGCACGCCGCCGAACTCGGTGCCGATCACGTCGGTGTTGATGAAGGAGTGGAAGTAGTCGTTGCGCGCGCGCTTCGCCACGTCGCGAGCGGTGTCGAGGCTCGTCGACGACACGACCGCCGCAGTCGGGTGCTCCTGCGCGATCTCGAGCGCGAGGTTCGGGCCGGAGACGACCGCGATGCGGTCAGCGTCGATCCGCAGCTCCTCGGCGATGACCTCGCTCATGCGCAGTCCCGAGCCCGCCTCGACGCCCTTCATCAGGCTGACGACCGGCGCCCCCGGCTCGATCGCGTCGCCGTGCTCGCGCAGCAGGTGCCGCAGCTGCTGGCTGGGCACGGCGAGGTAGACCTGGGATGCGCCGGCGAGCGCCGCGCGGATGTCGCTCGTCGCGCGCAGCGACGCGGGCAGCGTGATGCCCGGCAGGTAGCGGGTGTTGCGGCGCGACTCGTCGATCTCGCGCGCCGCCTCGGGCCTGCGCGCCCACAGCACCGTCTCGGCGCCGCCGTCGGCGAGGGCCTTCGCGAAGGTGGTGCCCCAGCTCCCGGCACCCAGCACCGCGACGTCAGCCACGCGGCGGCCCGCCGTCGCCGTCCTCGAAGCGCCCGATCTCGGACTGGCCGGCTGCCGACGGGTTCCAGCGCTCGGCCGGGGGCGTCTCGCCCCGCAGCTCACCGAGCAGGGCGGCGATCGCGGCCATCAGCCGGTCGGTCGCCTCGTTCATCGCCGCCTGGTCGGTGCGCCCGGCGAAGTCGCTCAGGTCGACCGGCGGGCCGAAGAGGACGTCGATCCGCTTCCGCGGGAACGGGTGGATCGCCTTGCCGTAGCGCGGCATGAGGTGCTGGGTGCCCCAGTGCGCGGCGGGGATGAGCGGCACGCCGGCCTCGAGCGCCATGCGGACCGCCCCGGTCTTCCCGCGCATCGGCCAGAGGTTCGGGTCGCGCGTCAGCGAGCCCTCGGGGTAGATGATCACGCCCAGCTCGTCGCGCACGACCTGCCGGGCCGCCTCCATCGGCGCCCCCTGCGATGCGCGGCCGGCGCGCTCGACGGGGATCTGCCCGGCGGCCGCGAGGAGGCGCCCCACCACCGGGATCCTGAAGAGGCTCGCCTTGGCCATGAACCGCGGGATGCGCCCCGCGCGGTAGATCGCCACCGCCATGATGAGCGGGTCGATCTCGCTGTAGTGGTTGGGCGAGAGCACGAACGCTCCCGTCGCCGGCACGTGCTCATGGCCGCGGATGCGCAGCTTCGCCATCGCGTCGATCGCGGGGAGCACGATCGCCGCGAGGCCGCGGTAGACCGGCACGCGCTCCGCGCTCGGCGGCTTGCCGGGCAGCGTCATCAGCCCTCCACGTCGAAGTCGGCACCCAACGTCTCGAGCTTCTCGATGAAGCGCTCGTAGCCGCGGGCGATGATCCCGACGTTCGAGATGCGGCTCGTGCCCTCGGCGGTGAGCGCGGCCACGAGGTGGCTGAAGCCGCCGCGCAGGTCGGGCACGACGACGTCGGCGCCGTGCAGCTGCACCGGCCCCGCGATGACCGCCGAGTGCTCGTAGTTGCGCGCGCCGAAGCGGCAGGCGTGGCTGCCGAGGCAGTCGGTGTGGATCTGGATGCGCGCACCCATCTCGACGAGCGCCTCCGTGAAGCCGAAGCGCTGCTCGTAGACGGTCTCGTGCACGATCGAGATGCCGTTCGCCTTCGCGAGCGCCACGACGAGCGGCTGCTGCCAGTCCGTCATGAAGCCGGGGTGCACATCCGTCTCGACGACGACCGGCTTGAGATCGCCGCCCGGGTGCCAGAAGCGGATGCCGTCGTCCTCGATCTCGAAGGCGCCGCCGGCCTTGCGGTAGACGTTGAGGAACGTCGTCATCTCGGGCTGGCGCGCGCCCTCGAGGAAGACGTCACCGCCGGTCGCGAGCGCGGCGCACGCCCACGAAGCGGCCTCGTTGCGGTCGAACAGCGCCGTGTGCTTGTAGCCGAAGAGGCGGTCGACGCCCTCGATGCGGATCGTGCGGTCGGTGTCGACCTGGATCTCGGCGCCCATCTTCTGCAGGATCGCGATGAGGTCCAGGATCTCGGGCTCGACGGCGGCGTTCTTGAGCTCCGTGCGGCCCTTCGCGCGCACGGCGCCGAGCAGCACCTGCTCCGTGGCGCCGACCGACGGGTACGGCAGGTGGATCTTGGCGCCGTGCAAGCCGTTGGGCGCCGACATGCGGATGCCGCTCGGCAGCTTCTCGACGACGGCGCCGAAGTTGCGCAGCACCTCGAGGTGGAAGTCGATCGGGCGGTCGCCAATGTGGCAGCCGCCGAGGTCCGGGATGAACGCCTCGCCGAGCTGGTGCAGCAGCGGCCCGCAGAACAGGATCGGGATGCGGGAGGAGCCCGCGTGCGCGTTGATCGACGTCTCGTGCGCGGTGCGCACGTTCGACGGGTCGAGGCGGAGCGTGTCGCCGTCGCGCCGGACGGTGACGCCGTGCAGCTCGAGCAGCCCCTCGACGACGCGCACGTCGCTGATCTCGGGCACGCTGCGCAGCTCGCTCGGCGTCTCGCCGAGCAGCGCCGCGACCATCGCCTTCGTGACGAGGTTCTTCGCGCCCTTCATCTGGATGCGGCCGTGCAGCGGCTTGCCGCCCCGCACCGTGATGCGGTCGACGTTCATGCCGACGGCGGCGCCTGCGTTCTTCGAGAACTCGGTCAGGTTCACGCTGTTCCTTCCCTGACGGGCTGCGTCGTGGGCATCCACGCCGGTCGGTTCGCTTCGAACGCGGTGATCGCGTCCTCGTCGCGCAGGGTCAGCGCGATGTCGTCCAGGCCCTCGAGCAGGCGCCAGCGAGTGTAGTCATCGATCTGGAAGTCGTGCGTGACGCCACCGGCGGTCGCGGTGCGCGCCTCGAGGTCGACGGTCACCGGCTCGCCCGGGCTCGCCTTCGCGACGGCCCACAGCGCCTCCGTCGCCTCCTCCGTGATCTGGCCGACCAGCAGTCCCTGCTTGCCCGCGTTGCCGCGGAATATCTCGCCGAAGCGCGGGCCGAGCACGGCGGTGATGCCGAAGTCGCGCAGCGCCCACACCGCGTGCTCGCGGCTCGAGCCGGTGCCGAAGTCGTAGCCGACGACGAGCACGCCGCCCTGGCGGTACGGCTCCTGGTTGAGCACGAACGCGGGGTCCTGCCGCCACGAGTGGAAGAGCGCGTCGTCGTAGCCCGTCTTCGTGACGCGCTTGAGGAACACCGCGGGGATGATCTGGTCGGTGTCGACGTTCGAGCGCTCGAGCGGGATGATCGGCCCGGTCAGTGTGCGGATGGCATCCATGTCAGGCCTCCTCGCCCGTCGTCGCGGGGTGCAGCTCGGGGGTGTGCTCGAGGTCCCAGGGGCTCGACAGCGTGCCGCGGATCGCGGTCGCGGCCGCCACGAGCGGCGACACGAGGTGCGTGCGGCCACCCTTGCCCTGCCGGCCCTCGAAGTTGCGGTTCGACGTCGACGCGCAGCGCTCGCCCGGAGCCAGCTGGTCGGGGTTCATGCCGAGGCACATCGAGCAGCCCGCGAAGCGCCACTCGGCGCCGAAGTCGGTGAAGACCTTGTCGAGCCCCGCGGCCTCGGCCTCGAGGCGCACCCGGGCCGAGCCCGGCACGACCATGACGCGCACGCCATCCGCCTTCTTCTTGCCGCGCAGGATGTCGGCGGCGGCTGCGAGGTCCTCCATGCGCGAGTTCGTGCACGAGCCGATGAAGACGGTGTCGACCGGGATCTCCTTGAGCTTCGTCCCAGGCTCGAGGTCCATGTAGGCGAGCGCGCGCTCGGCGGCCGCCCGGTCGGTGGGGTCCTCGAACGACGCGGGGTCGGGCACGACGCCCGAGAGCGACGCGCCCTGGCCCGGGTTCGTGCCCCAGGTGACGAAGGGCTCGAGCAGGTCGGCGTCGATCGTGATCTCGTTGTCGAAGACCGCGTCGTCATCGGTCGGGAGCGTGCGCCAGTACTCGAGCGCGGCATCCCAGTCGGCGCCCTTCGGCGCGTGCGGCTTGTCCTTGACGTATGCGAAGGTCGTCTCGTCGGGGGCCACCATGCCTGCCCGGGCGCCGGCCTCGATCGACATGTTGCAGATCGTCATGCGGCCCTCGATCGAGAGCGCGCGGATCGCGCTGCCGCGGTACTCGAAGACGTAGCCGGCGCCGCCGCCGGTGCCGATCTTCGCGATCACGGCGAGGATGATGTCCTTCGCAGTCACGCCCGGGCGCAGCGTGCCCTCGACGTTGATCGCCATCGTCTTGAAGGGCTTGAGCGGCAGCGTCTGCGTCGCCATCACGTGCTCGACCTCGCTCGTGCCGATGCCGAACGCCATCGCGCCGAACGCGCCGTGGGTCGACGTGTGCGAGTCGCCGCACACGACCGTGACGCCCGGCAGCGTCAGCCCCAGCTGCGGGCCGACGAGGTGCACGATGCCCTGCTCCTTGTCGCCCAGCGAGTGGATGCGCACGCCGAACTCCGCGGCGTTGTGGCGCAGCGTCTCGATCTGCTTGCGGCTCGTCGGGTCTTGGATCGGCTTGTCGATCGCGAGCGTCGGGGTGTTGTGGTCCTCGGTGGCGACGGTGAGGTCGGTGCGCCGGAGGCCGCGGCCCGCCTGGCGCAGGCCGTCGAAGGCCTGCGGGCTCGTCACCTCGTGGACGAGGTGGAGGTCGATGTAGATGAGGTCGGGCGAGCCGTCCTGGCCCTTCACGACGACGTGGTCGTCCCACACCTTCTCAGCGAGCGTCCTGCCCATATCCGTCTCCCCAGCGCTTGTCGGCCGTGACCGGCCATCTCCCAAGTCTACGCGGGGGCGCGGTCCGCTCCCCGGAGGGCGAACACGCGCGGCAGGGCGCGGCATTCCCGACTGCCCGGATCAGCGCCGCGCGCCCTGGTCTCGCCGGGGCCGGAGGTGCACGATGGACGCCATGACCGCACCCATCACGATCGCCGTCACCGGCGGCGCCGGCCAGATCGGCTACCAGCTGCTGTTCCGCATCGCCGCCGGCGACATGCTGGGCCCCGACCAGCCCGTGCGGCTGCGCATCCTCGAGGTGCCGCAGGCGCTCCCCGCGCTGGAGGGCGTCGTGATGGAGCTGCAGGACGCGGCGTTCCCGCTCCTCGCCTCGGTCGACACGACGGCGGATGCGTCCGTCGCCTTCCAGGGCGCCGAGCACGCGCTGCTCGTCGGGGCCCGGCCGCGCTCGAAGGGGATGGAGCGGGCCGACCTCCTCGCCGCCAACGGCGCGATCTTCGCCGAGCAGGGTCGCGCGATCCAGGACGGCGCGAGCGACCGCATCCGCATCACCGTGACGGGGAACCCCGCCAACACGAACGCGCTCATCGCGGCCGCGGCCGCGCCGGACATCCCTCGCGAGCGCTTCTCGGCGCTCACCCGGCTCGACCACAACCGTGCGATCGCGCAGCTCGCGGCGAAGGCCGGCGCGTCGGTCGCCGAGGTGCGGCGGATGATCGTGTGGGGCAACCACTCGGCGACGCAGGTGCCCGACATCACGCACGCGACCGTCGGCGGCTCGCCCGCGGTGAACCTCGTCGACCGCGAGTGGGTGAAGGGCGAGTTCGTGCCGACCGTCGCGAACCGCGGTGCGGCGATCATCGAGGCGCGGGGGGCCTCCTCTGCCGCCTCGGCGGCGTCGGCGACGATCGACCACGTGCGCGACTGGGTGCTCGGCACCGCGGAGGGTGACTGGACCTCGATGTCGGTCATCTCGCGCGGCGAGTACGGCGTGCCGGAAGGACTCGTGTCGTCGTTCCCGGTCACGACCGCCGGCGGCGACCGGTCGATCGTCGAGGGCCTCGAGCTCGACCCGGATGTCGAGGTGCAGCTGCGCGCATCCGTCGCCGAGCTCGACGACGAGCGGTCGCAGGTGCGGGCGCTGGGCCTGCTCGGCTGACCGCCTGCTCGGCTGACCGCCTGCTCGGCTGAGCGTCCGCCGCTGCGCCACTCCTGCGCGCGGCCGCCGCTGGGGCGCTCGCGTCAGCCCAGGATGTCGCCGAGCCAACCGCGGCTGCCGCGCTGCTGCTGCCTGCGCTGACCGCTCGAGCGCTCCTGCACCATGCGCAGGGCCTTGTCGGCGAGCTTCCCGACCGTGTCGCTCGAGCCGGACGACTGCCCGTACGGCTGCTGCGGCTGGCCGTGGGGCTGCTCGTGGCCGTAGGACTGCTGCCCGTGGCCCTGCTGCTGGCCGTGGCCCTGGCCGTAGGACTGCTGCTGACCGGAGGGCTGCTGCTGACCGTAGGGCTGCTGCTGACCGTAGGGCTGCTGGCCGTAGGCCGCCTGCGGCTGCTCGGAGCGCTCGATGAGCTTGTCGAGCTCGCCGCGGTCGAGCCAGATGCCCCGGCACTGCGGGCAGTAGTCGATCTCGATGCCGCTGCGCTCGCTCATCACGAGGGTGGATGCGTCGTTGGGGCACTGCATGGGGCGTCTCCTTCCAGACCCGACGAGACTCCCGCATCCGCCTGTGCCGACGCCCAGCACGGGCGCGTGACACGCAGAGAGGCGAAGCTGCGGAACGGACCTCAAGGAGAGGCCCGATCGGCCTCCACCAGTGGCTCGCGCCTCTGCCCGTGACCGCGCGCGGGCGCCAGACCATCCGGTGCTCCACAGGTCCGTCCCGGGCAGCGCCGTGCGTCGACCCGGATCTGCACGATGGGCCGATGCGTGACCTCACCACCGAGCTGCTCGCCGCGGGCGGCGCGGCGACCCGCGGGTCCTTGCTCCGCCTCGGGCACTCGTACCGGAGCATCCGGCTCGCGGTGGATCGCGGCGAGCTCCGCGCCATCGGCAGGCACTGGGTGGTCCTCCGCGGCGTGAATCCGTCGATCCCGGTCGCGCTCGAGCAGCGTGGCGTGCTCGGCGGCGCGAGCGCGCTGCGGTCCTATGGCGTGTGGGTGACGCATCAGACGCCCGTGCAGATCGCGACGCGACCGCACGCCGGCCTCGGCCCTGCGATCGAGGGCGAGCGCATCTGGGGGTCGTTCGAGTGCGACGTCAAGGAATGGCGCGTCTCGGTGGTCCACGCGCTCGCGCAGCACGGCGAGCGGGTCGAGCGGGATGACGCGATCGCCGCCATCGACAGCGCGTGGCATCGCGGACTCATCGGTGAGCGAGAGCTCGACCGGGTCTTCGCACTGCTGCCCGCCCGTTGCCGGTCGTGGCGGCGCCTGCTCGACCCCGCTGCTGCATCCGGCTTGGAGTCGCTGCTGCGCGTGCCGTGCGTCGAGCGCGGCTGGTCGGTGGTGACGCAGGCTCCCGCGCCCGGCGGCGGTCGCAGCGATCTGCTGATCGACGGCTGGCTGTACGTCGAGGCCGACGGCAGCGAGTGGCACGACGATCCCGCCCGAGCGGCGAAGGATCGCCGACGCAACAGCGCCATCACCGCGGCGGGCGGGCGCTGGCTGCGCTTCGGCTACGCGGACGTCGTCCACGATCGCGCACGAGCGCTCGCGCTCATCGCGCTGGTGCTCTCGCAGGGCGCGCCCACTCGGCGCCTCGCCGGGTGACGCGATCACGGAGGGAGGTGATTCGGTCGCGAGATCTCGTCTGGCACCTCCGCCCGTGGCAGGGATCGCAGCATCGCCTCGCGCTGTGACGGCAGGGCGATCAGCGCACGCATCGCGCCACGACGCTTGTCGGGCCTGGCACCGCACCGTATGCTCGTACTCAGTAGTTGAAGCGGGCGTTCAGATATAGAACGCGCCGAGACAGAGTCGTCCGACGTCCCACAGAGAAGTGAGGCAGCTGCCGTGCAGTTCCACCACCACGGATACGTGTCCACCGACCCGCGCATCCAGCCGGCAGCAGGCATCGGTTTGGACCGGCCGGCAGACCTGCCCGACGAGGTCGACGTGCTCATCGTCGGCACCGGACCGGCGGGCATGATCACCGCGGCGCAGCTCGCGCAGTTCCCGGACGTCAACGTGCGCATCATCGAGCGCCGCCCCAGCCGGCTTGCGATCGGCCAGGCCGACGGCATCCAGGCCCGCAGCGTCGAGACGTTCCAGGCCTTCGGGTTCGCCGAGCACATCACCGCCGAGGCGTACCGGATCACCGAGATGGCCTTCTGGGGGCCGGACCCGGAGGACCCGACGCGCATCGTCCGCGGCGCCACGCCCGACGACGACCCCGCGGGCATCAGCGAGTTCCCGCACCTCATCGTCAACCAGGCGCGCGTGCTCGACTACTTCGCCGAGGCGGCCCGCTTCGCGCCCGGTCGTGTGGTGCCCGACTTCGGCTACGAGTTCAAGAGCCTCGACGTGACCGAGGAGGGCGAGTTCCCGGTCGTCGTCACCCTCGCGCACACCTCGGGCGACAAGAAGGACGAGGAGCGGGTCATCCGCGCCAAGTACGTCGTCGGCGCGGACGGCGCCCGCAGCGCGGTCCGCTCGGCGATCGGCTGCACCCTGGCGGGCCAGTCGGCGAACCACGCGTGGGGCGTCATGGACGTGCTCGCCGTCACCGACTTCCCTGACATCCGCACGAAGTGCGCGATCCAGTCGGCGTCGGGCGGGAACATCCTGCTCATCCCCCGCGAGGGCGGCTACCTGTTCCGCATGTACGTCGACCTGGGCGAGGTGCCCGCGGACGACCACGGCAACGTCCGCAAGACCACGGTCGAGCAGATCATCGCGAAGGCGAACGCGATCATCGCGCCCTACACGCTCGATGTGCGCGACGTCGCCTGGAGCAGCGTCTACGAGGTGGGTCACCGGCTCACGGACCGCTTCGACGACGTGCTCGCGGAGGAGCGCGGCACCCGCACGCCGCGCGTCTTCATCGCAGGCGACGCGTGCCACACGCACAGCGCGAAGGCCGGCCAGGGCATGAACGTGTCGATGCAGGACGGCTTCAACATCGGCTGGAAGCTCGGTCACGTGCTCGACGGCCGCGCGCCCGAGGCCCTGCTCGACACGTACTCGCTCGAGCGGCAGGTCGTCGCGCAGGCGCTCATCGACTTCGACAAGGAGTGGTCGACGCTCATGGCGAAGCCCGTCAGCGAGCTCGGCAGCCCGCAGGAGGTCGCGGAGTTCTACACGCGCACGGCCGAGTTCCCGGCCGGCTTCATGACGCAGTACGAGCCGTCGATGATCGTCGGCACCCCCGAGCACCAGGCGCTGGCGACCGGCTACCCGATCGGCAAGCGCTTCAAGTCGGCGCGCGGCGTCAAGGTGTGCGACACGAACCCGGTGCACATCGGCCACTTCCACCAGGCCGACGGACGCTGGCGCATCTACGCCTTCGCCGACAGCGCCGCCCCCGGACGGGCCTCGGCGCTCGCCGACTGGGGGGCGTGGCTCGCGCACGACCCGCGGTCGCCCATCGCCGTCCACACCCCCGAGGGCCGCGACACGAGCGCGCTGTTCGACGTGCGGGCGATCTACCAGCAGGGCCACCACGACATCGACCTGAACGACGTGCCGGATGCGTTCAAGCCGATCGTCGGGCCGTTCCGCCTCATGAACCTCGAGAACGTCTACGCGACGCTGCCCTCCGACGACATCTTCGAGGCCCGCGGAATCTCGCGGGACGGCGCTGTCGTGGTCGTGCGGCCCGACCAGTACGTGGCGCAGGTGCTGCCGCTGTCGGCGACGGAGGAGCTCGCGGCGTTCTTCCGCGGGGCGCTGACGCCGGCCGCTGCGTAGCCACCCGCGGCTGCGCAGCCAGCCGACGCCGCGGGCGCTGCTCACCAGGAGGCCCGGTCGCTCGCCGGCCGGGCCTCCTGCGTGCAGCTGATGCTCGAGTCCCGGCCGAGACAGCGAAGCGGCCCCGGTCGATGACCGGGGGCGCTTCTTCTCACTGTGACCCCAGCGGGATTCGAACCCGCGTTACCGCCGTGAGAGGGCGGCGTACTAGGCCGCTATACGATGGGGCCTTGCTGCTTCCTCGCGAAAGCAACCTGGATAGTGTGCCACACGGATCCGCGTCGCGCCAAATCGGCCGCGCATCCGCATCCTCCAGTACCGATCCGCGGGTGCTCGTGGACTGCCGCACAGACCTGCGGTACGGAAGTGCCGCTCGAAGGCCACGCAGGCGGCGCTTCGGTACCGGAACCGGCACGCGGATCGCGGCAGCCGCCGTCAGGGCAGCCGGTGCACCTGCAGCGCGCCCGGCATGACGCTGCACCGCACGGGCAACCGGCCGACGATCTCGCCGTCGGCGCAGACGATCACCGTCTCGTCGCTCGCGATCTCGGCGGTCTCGCAGTCGACGACGGTGACGCGCCGGTCGCCCGTGTGGGTGCCGCGCAGCACGCGCGAGAGCAGCGCGAGGAACGCCGGATAGCGCAGCTCGTCGGCGAGGACCGCCGTGAGGCGCCCGTCGCGCAGCGACGCGTTCGGCGCGATCGGGATGCCGCCGCCGAAGGTGCGGTTGTTGGCGATGGCGGCGACGAGGGTGCGCCAGGTGCGCTCCGCTCCCCCGTCGAGCCGCACCCGGAACGTGCGGTGCTGCGGGCGCAGCACGGTGGCGAGGATCGACGCCTGGTAGCGGAGGCGGCTCGGCACCCGGGTGAACCGGAACGAGCGCACGTTGACGTCGGCGTCGAAGCCGACCGAGACCACGCCCGCCGCGATGGTCACGCCGTCGGGGTGCTCGATGCGGAGCAGGTCGACGCGGTCGGGCTCCGAGCCGAGCATCTGAGCGAGCCCGTCGAGGGAGGTCTGCACCGACCGGATGCCCAGCGCCGCCGCGAAGTCGTTGCCGCTGCCCGCCGGGATCACGACGAGGCGCTTCGACGTGCCGCCGACGATGTTCACACCCAGGTGCACCATGCCGTCGCCGCCCACCACCACGAGCGCATCCGCGCGGATCATGGCGAATCGCGTCTGCTCGAGCTGGCCGGCGTAGTCGGCGGCGGCGATGTGCTCCACCTCGTTGCCGAGGTCGGCGATGCGCGCCGCGACGATCGCTCCGAGCGCACCGTCGCGGTTGAAGCGGGCGGAGGGGTTGGAGGCGACGACGATGCGCACCCGTCAGAGCCTAGGTGCGGATGCGCGCGTCGCCCGAAGTGCGCACCTGCTGCCGCGAGCGCGTACCGTGGAGCCCATGCGAGTGACGAAGCGAGAGCACGCCTGCATGATCCTCGATGAGGAAGGCCAGCAGCTCGTCATCGACCCGGGCAACCGGACCGGCCCCATCACGGCGCGCGGGCTCAAGGGGATCGTGATCACGCACGAGCACGCCGACCACTGGGACGCGCCGCACCTCGAGGCGCTGCGCGCGGCCCACCCGTCGGTGCCCATCTTCGCCCCCGCGGGCGTCGGCGCCGCGGCCGAGGCCTTCGGCATCACCGTGGTCGAGGCGGGCGAGCGCGTGACGGCCGGGCCCTTCCGGCTGCGCTTCTTCGGCGGCAAGCACGCCGAGATCCACCGCTCGATCCCGCTCGTCGACAACCTCGGCGTGCTCGTGAACGAGCGCTTCTACTACCCGGGCGACTCGTACACGACGCCGGACGTGCCGGTCGCGCTGCTCGCGACTCCCGCGGGCGCCCCTTGGCTCAAGATCGGCGAGGTGATGGACTTCGTCGTCGAGGTCGCGCCGCGCGCGACCTTCGCCGTGCACGACGCGCCGCTCTCCGCGATGGGGCTCGAGATGGCGCACGCGCGCATCGAGGGCGCCGTCCAGCACGGCGGCGGCGAGCACCACCGACTGGAGCCCGGCGACTCGATCGAGGTCTAGTGCCGCGTCCGCTGCCCGGGGCGGCGTCGGCGTGATCGACCCCCTCACGCTGCTGCTCTACGCGGCAGCGCTCCTCACCGCGACCGTCGCCCAGCGCGTCATCGGCCTCGGGTTCGGCCTCATCATCGGGCCGGTGTCGGTCATGGTGGCCGGCCCGATCGCCGCCGTGCCGCTGAACTGCATCTTCGCGACCGTCGGCTGCGTGCTCATGCTCCCCGGCGTCTGGCGCGACGTCGACTGGCGCCGCCTTGCGTGGCTCGTGCTGCCGGCGATCCCTGCGAGCGTCGCCGGCCTCCTGCTGGCGCGCGTCGTCCCAGCGGACGCGCTCCGCATCGCCGTCGGCGTCGTCACGATCGCGGGCCTCCTGCTCTCGCTCGCCTTCACCCGGACTCGGTACACGCTCGACGGCCCGGCGACGCGCATCACCGCCGGGCTCGCGATCGGCGGGCTCAACGCAGCCGTCGGGGTCGGCGCGCCTCCCGTCGGCGTCTACGTGCTCGTCAGCCGCTGGACGCCGCGCACCATGGCCGCGACCATGCAGCCGTTCTGGGTCGTGCTGAACCTCGCGACCCTCGCGGGACGCGAGCTGCTCGTGCCGCAGGGCTTCCCGGAGTGGCCCTGGTGGGCGTGGATCGGCGCGTCGGCCGCCGCCGCCCTCGGCACGCTGCTCGCGCACCGCATCGCGCACCGCGTGCCCGAAGGGGTCGCCCGCTGGACCATCGTGGTGCTGTCGCTCGCCGGCGGCGGCGCGGTCATCGCGACCGGCGTCGCCGGGCTCCTCGCCGCCTAGCCGATCAGCGCGCGCACGACGCCGAGGGCGGCCATCTGACCGGCGGCGGCGCTCGCGATCACCGAGTGCCCGGGGCCGGCGGCCGCCCGGTGCGCCGCGTCGCCGGCGGCGAACACGCGCGGCACGCTCGTCGCGCCGACCTCGTCGACCTCGATCGCGCCATCGGGGAGCAGCGCGCAGCCGAGCGCAGCCGGCAGCGCGGAGCGCTGCACCCACATGCCGCCCGCCAGCACGCCGTCGCACGGCAGCACCTCGCCGTCCTGGAGACGGATGCCGATGAGCCTCCCGCCCCGCTCCTCCACACCCGTCGCGCGTCGCGCATCCACCACGACCCCGAGCGGCTCGAGCCCTGCGACGACCTCTGGTTCGAGCTGCACCCCGTCGGTGAGCCACGTCAATTGCTTCGCGACGCCCGCCATCATCCGCACCGGATGCTCGCGTTGCGGCTCGCCACCCAGCACCACGACGCGCTCCCCCAGCTCCTGGCCGTGGCAGAAGGGGCAGTGCGCGACCTGGCCGCCCCAGTAGGGCGCGAGCTCGGGCAGCGGCAGCGGCAGATCGGCGACGCCGGTCGCGAGCAGCAGGTGCCGGGCCTGCAGCCGCGCGCCGTCGGCGAGATCGACGACGACGCCGTCGTCCCCGGCCCGGGCATCCGCGGCGGCTCCGTCCACGAAGCGCACCGTCTCGTACGCGGCGAGCTGTGCGCGCGCGATGGCACGGAACTCGGCGGGCGGCGTGCCGTCGCGCGTGACGACGTTCTGCATGTGCGCGGCGGAAGCGTTCCGCCCGGGCCCCTCGTCGACGAGCGCGACGGTGCGGTGCACGCGGGCGAGGGTGAGGGCGGCCTGCAGCCCCGCGGGGCCGCCGCCGACGACGATGCAGTCGAGCGGTTCGATGTCAGGAGTTGCCATGCGCACCAGCATGTGACTTCATGTCGACATGAGGTCAAGCCTGCTCTCCATCGGCGAGCTCGCGAGCGAGTTCGGGCTCGAGCCGCACGTGCTCCGGCACTGGGAGGCCGAGGGCGTGCTCGAGCCCGCCACCCGCGTCGGCGGCAAGCGGCGCTACGACGACGCCGCCCGGATGCGCATCCGAACGATCCTCCGCGGCCAGGACGCGGGCATGTCGCTCGCGGCGATCCGCGCCGTGCTCGCGACCTCGAGCGCGGCGGAGCGGCACGCGATGCTCGCCGATCAGGTCGCGGCGCTCGAGCAGCGCCAGGCGGAGCTCGAGGCGGCGCTCGCGGTGATCCGGCACCTGCAGTCGTGCGAGCACAGCGACTTCGCGCAGTGCCCGGGCTTCCGCGAGCTGATCACGGCCGAGCCGCAGCCGATCGCGCACGCACCCCGCACCCACGCCCGCGCGCAGCGCCGCCGAGCCGCTATCTGAACGCGCTGTTCTATGCTTGCGACACGCGCTCGGCGCAGCAGACGGCGAGCGGATGCGATGACGAGAGCGAGCGACGATGCCCGAGCCCCGCACGACAGCCACGCGCGCGGGCGGCGGCACGGCTGACACGAGCGGCTCGCAGACCCTCTCGCGCGGCCTCACCGCCCTCGCACTGCTCGCCGACCACGGCAGCCAGACGATCCAGTCGCTCGCCGACCTGCTCGGCGTGCACCGCTCCGTCGCCTACCGGCTCGTGCGCACGCTCGAGGAGCACCGGCTCGTCGTGCGCGCCGGCGGGCTGCTGTCGCTCGGGCCGCAGCTCGTCGTGCTCGCGCGCGACGTCGAGCACGACCTGCAGTCCGCATCCCTCCCGCACCTGCAGCAGCTCGCCGACGAGCTGGGCATGACGGCGTTCCTCGCGGTGCGCGACGGCGACGACGCCGTGACGCTCGTGACGGCCGTGCCGCGCGGCGTCAACGCATCCGTCGCCCAGCACCCCGGCCATCGCCACCCCATCGCGCTCGGCGCA